>JACMRG010000027.1 GCA_014376585.1 Opitutaceae bacterium
TGGCGGCGGCGTAGTTGGGATCGCTGCGGTCGGTGGCGACGAAGTGCAGTGTGCCGACCCCGAGCGTGGTGGCATCGCGGAGAATGTCGCTAGCGGTCTGTGGGCGCGGGAGGCCGAGGAGGAGCGTGATGGGATCGGCTAGCGGGGGCGGTGGGCCCCAAGCGAAGGTGAGCGTGAGGGTTTCGGCGGAGAGCGCGGTGAGCGTGCCTTTGCCGAGCGGTCCATCGACGAGGCCGACGTCGAAGGTGTCGCCGATTTGGCGGCGTAGAATTTTTAAGATGTGCTCGGCGCGCGGGTCGGTGCGCGGAAGGGGCGCAGCGATCTCGGCGGGCTCGAAGAGGATGAGGTTCACGCGGTGGATGGGAACGTGGGATGGCGTGAGGGTCGTGGCAACGCGCGGTTGTAGGCCGCTGACGGACTCGGCGCTTGCGCCGCAGTTCGGCGGGAGTTCAGCTCAACTGTGCTTCGCCGCGAATGACCCCAGCAGAGTTCAAAACCAAGTGGGACCGCTATCGCGGCAAGGAAACCTCCGCGTATCAGGAGCATTTCAACGACCTCTGCGCCATGCTCGGGCAGCCGACGCCGGTGGAAGCCGATCCCTCGGGCAACGACTGGTTTTGTTTCCAAAAACGCGTGGTGAAAGATCTCGAATCGCGGGGTTCCGGTGCGGCGGGTGCGCTGCGGGCGGAGGGCAAACGTGGGTTTGCCGACGTGTGGCGGAAGGATTGCTTCGGCTGGGAATATAAGGGCAAGCACGCGGACCTCGACGAAGCGCACAAGCAGCTCCTGCGCTACCGCGAGTCGCTGTTGAATCCGCCGCTGCTCGTGACCTGCGATTTCAACCGCTTTGTCATCAGGACGAATTTCAACGGCACGGTCCTCGAAGTCCACGAGTTCACCAATGACCGGATCGACGAGCCGCGTAACCTGCGCCTGCTGCGCGCGCTGTTTGAGAAGCCCGAGCAGCTCAGGCCCACGCAGACGACCGCCAAAGTCACCGAGGATCTGGCCGAGGCCATCGCGGTGGTCGCCCGGTCGCTCCAAGACCGCGAGGCGGTTGAGCTGAGCGATGCGAGCAACCGCCGCGAAGTAACCGTCTCGCAAAAGAAGAACCTTCGCATTGCGCGGTTTCTGAATCGGATCGTCTTCTGTCTCTTCGCCGAAGACACCGCGCTGCTCCCGGAAAAGCTCCTGCACGGCATCCTCAAGAAATCTTACGACGATCCGGCCTACTTCGCGCCCGCGCTCGAATCGTTGTTCCGCACGATGGCGACGGGCGGCCTCTACGGGCCGCACCCGATCCGCCATTTCAACGGCCATCTCTTCGAGGATACGACGGTGTTCGAACTGAAGCCCGGGGAGATCGAGCAGCTCGCCGCAGCGGTGGAGTCGGACTGGCGCAATATCCAGCCCAGCATTATGGGCACGCTGTTTGAACGCGCGCTCGAGCCCGAGCAACGGGCCCAGCTCGGCGCGCACTACACCAGCGAGACCGACATCGCCACGCTGGTTGAGCCCGTGCTGATGGCCCCGCTCCGTCGCGAGTGGGGCGAACTAAAATCCTCGCTCGGCGCCGCTTTGACCGGCGGCCGCGGGACGATAGCCGACCGCGCGCGGCTCGTCACGTTTCAAAAGAAAATCGCCGAGACCACGGTGCTCGATCCGGCCTGCGGTTCGGGCAACTTTCTCTACGTCGCACTCCGTCTGCTGCTCGACCTGGAAAAGGAAGTCGCGACCTGCGCCGCGCAGCTCTCGTTTTCGTTGCCGCTTCGCGTCGATGTCACGCAGCTCCGCGCCATCGAGCTCAACCCCTACGCCTACGAACTCGCGCAAGTATCCGTGCAAATCGGCGCGCTCCAGTGGCGGCGCGACAACGGCTACGACAACGACCGCACGCCGGTCCTGCGCACGCTCGACGGCTTCGAGAACAAGGACGCGCTCCTCCGGGAAACTTTCCGCAAGCAGCCGAAAAATCTGAAGGAGGCCCGCGCCGAGGAGCACGCGAGGCAGGACGAACTGTTCCGCGTTTACCACGAGCGCGCGTGGCCGGATGCGGACATCATCGTGGGGAATCCGCCGTTTCTGGGGGACAAGCTCATGCGTCGAGAGCTGGGGGACGAATACGTGGAAGAACTTCGCGGCATCTACAGCGACCGCATCCCGGGGCAGTCGGACCTCTGTTGCTACTGGTTCGAGAAAGCGCGGGACCAGATTGAGCGCGGACGGGCGAAACGCGCCGGCTTGCTTGCGACCCAGAGCATCCGGGGCGGAGCCCACGGTGAGGTGCTGCGACGCATCAAGGAAACCGGAGACATTTTTTTCGCGATCAGCGACCGGGAGTGGGTCTTGAAGGGAGCCTCGGTGCATGTGGCGTTGATCGGATTCGATGACGGTTCGGAGGCTGAACGGTGCCTTGACGGCGGGGGGTGTGCGGAAATCAGTTCCACCCTCAGCGCCTTCATCGGATTCGATCAGAAGCAAATCCTTCAAACGAACCAAGCGATGGCGTTCATCGGCACGATGAAGAAAGGGCCGCTCGAAATCGAAGGCGCGCTCGCCGCGTCCATGTTGCGCGATCCCAATCCGACGGGCCTGCCCAATAGCGATGTGGTGCGCCGGTGGGTCAGTGGATTGGATATATCGAAACGCGACCGCGATCTGTGGGTGGTCGATTTTCCGATGACGCTGATCGAGGGCCAGGCGGCAGGCTACGCCCGCCCGTTTGCGCACATTCGCGAAACGGCGGGGGCCACGCGCGCGAAACACCGGGAGGGAGTTCAGCAAAAATTCTGGTGGCGCATGGCCCGCCCCTCGCCCGACATGCGCCGCGCCATCGCCCCGTTGCGACGGTTTGCCGCAACGCAGGCGGTGGGCAAGCACCGGTATTTTGTGTGGGTGGATTCATTCGTGGTGCCCGACCAGCAGGCCATCGTGTTTGCGACGGAGGACATCGCCGTGCTCGGCGTGCTCAGTTCGCGAGCCCACGAGATTTGGGTTCGAGAATCAGGGAAGCAGCTTCGCGAGGCCGAGTCCGGTGGCCGCTACAACATCACGACGTGTTTCGAGACCTTCCCGTTTCCCTTCCCCCTGCGCGAGCGGATGCGCGGGGCCACGCAGGCCGAGCTCGATGCGGCGCACCATTATTTCATGGTGAGCGAAGATGCGCCCGCGCCCTACGGCGACGCGGCGGTCCATCGCGCGGCCATCGGAGCGGCCGCGAAGGAACTCACTGAGCTGCGCGAGCGCTGGCTCAATCCGCCGGAGTGGACGCGCACGGAGATGTTGGAATTTCCCGCGAGCGTGGGCGGCCCGTGGGACCGGTTTATCGACGGCGCCACCGTGCGCGACGGGGTGGGCACGGCGCGTTATCCGCGGCTCGCGCCGAAGGACGAAGCGGCGGCGCGGGAGTTGAAAGCGCGCACGCTCACGGCGCTCTACAACGAGCGGCCGGCATGGCTGGATTTTGCGCACCGCAGGCTGGATGCCGTCGTGGCCGCGGCCTACGGCTGGCCCGCCGACGTGACCGATGCGCAAATCCTCGAGCGCCTGCTCGCGCTGAATCTGGCCCGCGCCACGCGCGAAGCCGAGGCGGCGAAAGCGGCGGCGCTGGCGACGAAGCCCCGCAAGGCGCAGCGGGCGAAGCAGGCGGACGAGCTGGTGTGAGATTTAACCGGGGAGGATCGCGGCGATTTGAGCGGGTTCGGCGGGGCGACGGTGAGATGGGTGCGAGGCGACGGGGCGGAAATCGAAGGGGACGGCGACCGCGATGGTGGCGACGTTGCGGTATTTTGACCGAGCGCTCGCGATGGCAGAGCGGACTTGCGGGCGGAGGCGCGGGCGCCGGGTTCGTTTCCATGAGCACGCTCACGCAAAGCCTCATCAAGGAGATCAAGACCGCCCCGGAATCCGTCCCGCGTGAGGTGTTTGATTTTCTGGCGTTCCTCAAGGCGCGGAAAAGGGGCGAAGGCCGGGAAAAATTTATTGCCATTTGCTCAGACCGCCTGGGCCGCCGACTGGAACACGTCGGAGGAAGACGCGGCATGGCGCGATTTGTAAGCGGTGACGTCGCGGTGGTGCCGTTTCCGTTTACGGACCCGGCCAGCGCCAAGATTCGGCCGGCCCTTGTGCTGGCTGCTCTGACGCGTTGTGATATTGTTCCTTGCCAGATCACGAGCCAGTCCGGAGGGCATCCAACAGCGGTCTCGATTCAAGCCGGAGATTTTGGTCCGGGTGGCGCGCTCCCGCACGATAGTTTCGCCCTGCCCCACCGTGTGGTCACAGCAAACGAGTCCTGCGTGCGGCGGTCGGTTGGCCGCTTGTCACCGGGCAAATTGAATCAGGTGCGCGGGCAAGTTTGCGCGGTGATTCGGCAGGATTGAAGCGGGCGATAGCTTGGCTGAGCCCAGCTGCGGGGGGCAAACCTCGGTGCGGTGGAGGAGGCGTCGGTGCCTACCCGGCAAGGATTGTGTCGATCTTCGCGAGTTCGTGCGGGGCGAACGTGAGGTTCTCGAGGGCGGCGAGGTTGTTTTCGAGTTGGGCGACTTTGCTCGCGCCGATGAGGGCGGTGGTCACGCGGGCGTCGCGCAGGACCCAGGCGAGGGCCATTTGCGCGAGGCTTTGGCCGCGGGCTTGGGCGACGGTGTTGAGCTGCCCGATCTTGGCGAGAACCTCGGGGGTGATGCCGGCGGCTTTTAGGAAACCGTGGGCTTTGCCGGCGCGGGCATCGGTGGGAATGCCGGCGAGGTAGCGGTCGGTGAGGAGGCCTTGCGCGAGCGGACTGAAGGGAATGCAGCCGATGCCTTCTTGACCGAGGACATCGAGGAGCGCGGGCTCGATCCAGCGGTCGAACATGCTGTAGCGGGGTTGGTGGATGAGGCACGGCGTGCCCAGGTCGCGGAGCATTTTCGCGGCGCGGGCGGTGTCGGCGGGGCGGTAGTTGGAGAGGCCGACGTAGAGGGCTTTGCCGCTGCGCACGGCGTGGGCGAGGGCGCCCATGGTTTCTTCGAGGGGCGTCTCGGGGTCGGGGCGGTGGGAGTAGAAGATATCGACGTAGTCGAGGCCCATGCGTTTCAGGGACTGCTCGAGCGAGGAGAGGAGGTATTTGCGGGAGCCCCAGTCGCCGTAGGGGCCGTCCCACATGGTGTAGCCGGCCTTGGTGGAGATGATGAGTTCGTCGCGATGGGCGGCGAGGTCGAGGCGGAGGATTTTGCCGAAGTTCTCTTCGGCGGAGCCGGGCGGCGGGCCATAGTTGTTGGCGAGATCAAGGTGAGTGACGCCGAGGTCGAAGGCCCGGCGAACGAGAGCGCGGCCGGTTTCGAATTGATCGACGCCGCCGAAATTGTGCCAGAGGCCGAGGGAGATGAGCGGGAGCTTAAGGCCGCTTTTGCCACAACGGCGGTAGAGGGCGGGGCGGGCGTAGCGGTCGGCGGCGGGAAGGTAGGGGGCCATGATGGGCGATGGGAGCGGGTGCGGAAAATGGGGAAATGAAAACGCGCCCGGAGTGCGGGCGCGGATTTTGTGAAGAGGGGGGGGGGAGAGTGGAGCGGCTAGTCAGAATCGAACTGACGAGACCACTTTGGAAGAGTGGAGTTTTACCACTAAACTATAGCCGCAGACTCGAGAGGAAGGTCGGAGCGATGGAGCGGCGGGTCAAGCGTGGGGTGTGTTGGGCGGAGCGAAGTTCGGATTTTTCAACCACGGATAGTTCGGATGGGCACGGATGACGGAGGTTCGTGGGGGTAAATAAAACAGGGTGAACGCGGAGGGTTAGCCAAAAACGTCCGCCTGAGATTGGGGATGATTTAGGAGGGCCAGGGAGAGCCGGGCGGGCCGAAGCGGGTGCCGGTTGGGAAGCGGAGGCCGAAATGCTCGGCGAGGATGGCGAGAAGTGCTTCGGGCGAGGTGATGGGGTGAACGGTGGCGGTGCCGTCGGGGGCGCGCGTGGTGAATTCGTGGTTCATGAGGGTGAGGCGCACGCCGGCGGGAGCGGCGCGGGCGGCGATGAGGCGATTCTTAAAGTGCGATTGCGGGTGCGCGCTCGTAAACCAGTTGGCGAGTTCGCGATCAATCTGCGGCATATCCTCGAGCGTAAATTCGCAGACGTCGGACCACCCGCCGGTGGCGAAGCGCACTTGGTGAAAAAGCCGCGCGCCCTCGCGAATGAGGCGGCGCGTATCATGTGGCGTGGTTTGCGGCAGATCTTCGACGAGGCGAATGGCGGAGGTGAGCGAGGGGCCGCCGACGCCGACATCGGCGAGCCAGGAGACGCCGTTGATTTCGGCGCGGATAAAGAGATGCGTGCGCGCGGGTGTGACGTCGCGGGGGCGTTGCCAGCGCACGCGGCCGCTGAGCGAAGTGGCTCGAAAACCGAGGGCTTCGAAGACGCGCAAGAGCAGACCGTTTTGTTCGAAGCAATAACCGCCGCGCCGGTCGTGGATGAGTTTTTTGAAGACGGCGTCGGGGTCGAGTGAGATGGGGCGACCAAGGAGCACGTCGAGATTTTCGAACGGGATGGTCTGCGCGTGCGCGGCGACGATGCCATTGAGCGTGGCGAGGGTGGCGTCGCGCGGGCCGGTGTAGCCGATGCGGGCGAAGTAGGCGTCGAGGTCGGTGGGCATAAAGGGGGACTGGGGAAATCAGAAATTTATTCGCGCGCTGAGCGCGAGGCCAGGCTTGGAAACTCTTGTTTGAGCGCACGGGGCTTCGCCTTTCGGCCCATCTCTATACGGCCCATACCGTCGTTTAGATTTTTACGGCATTATGAATGCCTGCTTCAGCCACCTCTCACCTATATTTTATTTATGAAAGACCTCGTTTCATGCGCCCGGCCGTTTCCGGTGCGCGCGCCGCAGAACCGCTGCGGAAATCGCTTCTCCAGCCCGTGTGAGCGCCGTCCCGATTTCAGTTGATCGGCCTCCACATGTGTCTGCTCCGCTTCAAACCACTCCACGCCGACGCCGGGCCGCACTCGTTGCGGCAAACGGACGCGTCGGCCTCGTCCGGTGCAGCGTCACCCGCTCGCGCCTGCGGCGGGTGCGCGCGATCCGCCGCGGGCGGATGCCCTTTCTCCGTGCTCTGCCGCGCGGCTCTTTCGCCGCGGTCACGACTTAATTTTCCTCTGCAACTTCCTCTGCTCAACACCTCGATTTCACCATGATTTTGATCCATCGCTTCGTAGCCTTCGCCGTTTTGGCGCTTTCTCTCTGCACCGCCCGTGGGCAGACCATCACCGTTTACAGTAGCGGCACGGTCGAGCGCGGCACTTCCCGCCAGCTCACCGGTTATGTGCCGCTGAGCCCCAACACCGTCACGTGGTCCGTCAATGGAATCGTCGGTGGCGACGCGACGTTTGGCACCGTCTCGCAGACCGGTCTCTACAACGCACCGGCCGATATTCCCGTGAACAACGTCGTCGCCGTGCGTGCGACGAGCACCGCCTACCCGGCGAAGTTCGGCGAGGCCGCGATCACCATCACGCAGCCGCAGGTGTGGTTGTGGAGCGTGGCGCCGACCAAGGTGCCGGCCGGGAGCTTCACGATCACCGTGAACGGTTCAAATTTTCACGCCGGCTCGGTCATCCAATTTGGCGGCGTCGCGCTGCCGACCACGTTTATCTCGGCGACGGGCTTGCGCGCCACGGGCGTCGTCACCGCGGCGCAGGCCGGCACGAGCGTGAATATCACGATCTTCAACACCGGCCTCGGCGGCATGACGAGCACGGCGGTGAAACTCGCCATCACGGCACCCGTGCCGGTGAAGGTGACCTTGAGCCCCGCGACGGCGAGCGTCACGACGGCGACGACGCGGCAGTTTGCCGCGAGCGTGACCGGTTCCTCGAACACCACGGTGACGTGGAGCGTGAACGGCATGGCCGGCGGCGACGCCACGGTGGGCGCGGTCACGGTCACGGGACTCTACACCGCGCCCGCCACGGTGCCGGCGCCGGCGCCGGTGACGGTGCGGGCGACGAGCGTGGCCGATCCTGCGATTTCCGGGCAGGCGGTCGTCACGGTGCAATTGCCGCCGCCGCCCGTCGTGGCGGTCACGCCGATGACGGCCTCGATTCAGGCCGCGAAGGCGCAGCAATTTCTCGCCAGCGTCACGGGCACGGCCAACACGGCCGTCACGTGGAGCGTCAACGCCATCACGGGCGGCAATACCTCCGTCGGCACGATCAGCGCCACCGGTCTCTACACGGCGCCCGCGTCGGTGCCGAATCCCGCGAGCGTGACGATCCGCGCGAAGAGCGTGGCCAACCCAGCCGCGGGCGCCGCCGCCACGCTCACGATCACGCAGCCGCCCGGGGGCGGCGTGAGTCAGGGCACGGAGAATCTCTCGGCAGGGCGTTTCCTGGAGCAGGCCGCGTTTGGCCCCACGCCCGTTGAGCTGGATCGCGTTAAAACTCTCGGCGTGAACGCGTGGCTCGACGGACAGTTCGCTCTGCCGGAGAGCGCCATCGCCACGACCTCGGGCAACATGGGCCTCGCGACGTTGCAGGCCGAGTATCTCAACCGCCTCGCCCAGGCGCCCGACCAGCTTCGTCAGCGCGTCGCTGCTGCGCTGGGCCAGATCATCGTGATCTCGATCAACAAAAACAGCTACCCCGACGAGATGGTGCCGTATCTCCGCATCCTCAGCCGAAACGCCTTCGGCAACTACCGCACGCTGCTCGACGAGATTTCGCACAGCTCGCAGATGGGCAAATATCTCGACCTCGCGAACAGCAACAAGCCCACGGCCGGCAGCGCCGCCAACGAAAACTACGCCCGCGAGCTGATGCAGCTTTTCACCATCGGTCTCTACACGCTCAAACCTGACGGCACGCGCCAACTCGATGCGCTGGGCAATCCGATCCGCGCCTATGATCAGGCCACCGTGCAGCAGGTCGCGCTCGCGCTCACCGGCTGGACTTTTCCCGGCCCGGGCAACAACAACTGGGAGAATTTCTCCGGCCCGCTGGAGGCGCGTGAGGTGAATCACGATACGCGGGCCAAGACGCTCGTCGGCCTCACGCTGCCCGGGGGTCAGACGGCCGAGGCCGACATGGCCGCGACGCTCAACTGGCTTTTCAATCACCAGAACATCGCGCCCTTCGTCGCCACGCGCCTGATCCGTGCGCTCGTGACGAGCAATCCGACGCCCGCCTTTGTCGCACGCATCGCAGCCGTCTTCGCCGACAACGGCGCCGGCGTGCGCGGCGATCTGCGCGCGGTGGTCCGCGCGATCCTCACCGATCCGGAGGCGCGCAACGACGTGCCGGCGCCCGCCGCGGGCCGCCTGAAGGACCCGGTCTACCACGCGGCCGCGTTTGTGCGCGCGCTCGGCGGCTCCATCTCGGCGACGAACCAGCAGGCTTGGACGTTTAACCGCATGAGCCAGACGCCGCTCGCGCCGGCCTCGGTGTTTGGATTTTATTCGCCGCTGTTCCGCATCCCGCGCTCCTCGCTCAACGGCCCCGAGTTTCAGATCTACGGTCCCACGGAATCCGTGCTGCGCGGAAATCTCTTCTGGCAGATCCTCACGAATCCCGGCGCGGATTTCCCGGTGGACATCGCGCCCTTCGTAAACCTCGCGGGCAACACGGTCGCGCTCATCGACGCCGTGGACCAGACGCTCCTCTACGGCCGCATGCCGGCCGCGATGCGCCAGAGCCTCGCCAATGCGATCAACGCGCAAAGCGACCCGCTCGGCAAAGCGCAGACTGCGATCTACCTCGCCGCCCTCTCCGGCTACTACGCCGTGCAGTATTAAGCGGCGAAGCGCCGCAGGTTGAGAGTTGAGAGCTGAGAGTTGAGGGACCGATCCCTCGATCACTCGGACTTTCGAAACTCAGCCCTGCTCCTGATTCTCAGCACTCAACTTTCAGCTCTCAACCCATCCACTCCTCCTCCCATGCAACACGCCCACTTTATCTCCCGTCGTAATTTCCTCCAAAAAACCGCGCTGCTCGCCACCGCGACCGGCCTTGGCCGGCTCGGTATGCTCAATGCCCGCGCGCAGAGCACGTCCGTCAATTCCGACTACAAGGCGCTCGTCTGCGTCTTCATGCTCGGCGGCAACGACGGCCACAACATGATCGTGCCGCTCTCCGGCTCGGCGCTCGCGGCGTATCGCGCGGCGCGCGGCTCGCTCGCGTTGCCCGATGGCGACACCGCCGTGCTCCCCGTCTCGGCGAAGAACGGCGTGCCCTACGGCCTCAACGGCGGCCTCGCCTCGCTCCATCCGCTCTGGGCGCAGGGGAAATTGGCCGCAGTTGCCAACCTCGGCATGCTCGTCCGCCCGACCACGCGCTCGCAATATCTCGGCGCCACCGTGGGCCTGCCGACGAATCTGTTTTCGCATTCCGACCAGATGGTCGCGATGCAGGCGGGCGACCCCCACGGCTCCGGCGGCTCCGGCTGGGCGGGCCGCATCGCCGACGCCACGCGCGCGCTCAACGCGACCTCGACATTTCCGCCGGCGATCTCGTTTGCGGGCTCGTCGCTCTTCTGCTCGGGCAACGTCGTGCAATCGACGAGCCTCATTCCCCGTTTCAACCTCAGCGCCGACGGACTCGGCGCGTGGCCGGCGAGCGCCGCGGCGGCGAAGGCGCAGGCGCCCCAGGAGATCGTCACCTTCAACAGCGGCCTCTCGCTGGTGCAGGCTGCGAACGATGTGCGCGCCGACGGCATCGAGCTCAACGGCATGCTCACCGGTCTCGGTAGCGGCAATGTCGCGACGCCGTTCCCCGGCACGGGTATCGGCCAGCAGTTGAAACAAGTCGCGCAGATCATCGCGCTGCGCGGCAACACCGGCATGAAGCGCCAGGTGTTTTTCTGTGCGCTCGGCGGTTTCGATACCCACTCGGCGCAGAGCTGGTCGCAGATGGATCTGCTGCGGCAACTCGCCGACGGCATGGCGGCGTTCTATAACGCGACGGCCGAGATGGGCCTCGCGGAACAGGTCACGACGTTTACCGCGAGCGAGTTTGGCCGCAGCCTGCAACCGAGCGGCACCGGCACCGATCACGGTTGGGGCAACCATCATCTCGTGATGGGTGGCGCCGTGCGCGGCGGCGATCTCTACGGCACGTTTCCCGATCTCTCGCTCGGCGGGCCCGACGACACGGGTGGGCGCGGCGTGCTCATCCCGACGACCTCGCTCGACCAGTTCGGCGGCACGTGCGCGAAGTGGTTCGGCGTGAGCCCGGCGGACATGGGCTCGGTGTTTCCCAACCTCGGGAACTTCGCGACGCAGGATCTGGGTTTTGTCGTGTAGAGGGTTTTAAAGAGCCTCTGCACGGTGGGGCGGGCCCGCTGGTCCCGCCGCGAGCCACCGGCGAATCTTGAGCGTAGAACGGCGCGCCCAGCGGTCGCGCCCCACCTTTTTGGCCGTTTGATGGCACCCCGCTCCCAGCAAACCGACGGGGTGGCGCCAAGGCGCCGGGAAGCAGGCGGGGCACGTCGCAGATTTCATCGCGCCTGGGGCGCTGGAACCTCGGCTTGCGCTGGGGTGGGCGGAGGCGGGAGGGTGAGGTGTGAATTTAGGTGAACAACTCTGCCTCGCCTGCGGCCTGTGCTGCGACGGCACGCTCTTCGACAACGTCCAGCTGGGCGCGGGCGACGATGCGCAGAAACTGAAGGCGCTCGGCCTGCCCGTGGCGGTCACGCGCGGCCGGACTGCGATTACTTTTTTTCGTCAGCCGTGCGTGGCGTTGTGCGCGGATCGCAAGTGTCGGGTTTACGCGGACCGGCCGGGGCAATGCCGGGCGTTTGAGTGCGGGGTGTTTAAAGATGCGCAAGCGGGGCGAATCGCGGAGGCTGCGGCGCTGCGTTTGGTGAAATCGACTCGTAAGAAGGCCGACGCCATCCGCCAGCTCCTGCGCAAACTCGGCGACACGGATGAACAGCGCTCGCTGGGTGATCGCTTCCGTCGCACGCAACGGCGGATGGAAACGGGCGACGTAGATGCGGAGGCCGGGGAGACGTTCGCGGAGTTGGGCCTCGCGGTGCACCAGTTTAACCTGCTGGCGCACGATAAATTTTATACGCGCGTGGAAGCTGCGAGCTGAGGCCCGATCCTCGGAGCGAGGTGTAGGGTTGGACGCGATGTCGAGCTAGTTGCTCCTTCGGACTTGCCGCTAAACGTGTTCCGTTCTTCCTGAAAGTTGTCTAACCCGTGCCAGATCCCATCGCAAAAATTTTCTCTTCAGCCGCTTGGGTCGATCTGCCCACGGCGAGATTTTTTGGCAGCATCAAAGAACAGGCTGCGGACTCCGATGCTCGTGTGCATCTACATCACTCCAGAAGGTTTTACGAAAAAGAATCATGGGGCGGAGTAATTACCGTCGAAAACCGTCCGGCTGTTTATCTTTTACGCAGACCACGTTGCGATTTTGAAGCAGAATCGAGGCTTCATCGCAGTCTGTGGAATCAAGGCGTGGCCCATTTGCTGGTGGTGTGCGACCCGACAAACGTCCGCATCTACTCCGCGCACGCTCGGCCCCACGAGCATGCAATTCGTGAAGATGGACAAGACGAACGTCTGGTAGAAAGCCTACGCACGGCCGACTTTGCGCTACAAACTAGAGATTTCGCCCTTCGCTTGGAAACCGGAGCCTATTTCCGAGAACATGCCCGAGCATTTGAAGCGCAACAAAACGTTGATCGTTATTTGCTTAAGAATCTTCGTGACGCCCGTGACGAACTCACAAGCGGGAGCGACGGCCTGTCACGTCCCGCTGCCCATACTCTGCTCGGACGTGTTTTGTTTATCTGCTACCTGCGAGATCGAGGCATAATCGGAGCCAAACAGTTCGCTGCCGCAGGCGCCGACAAAGGAATAGAGTCACTACGAGAGCTTTTCACCCAGCAAACACCGGGCTCCGCTAAATCAATATTTTTCAAGCTGCTCCGCCTGCTCAAAGACGACTTTAATGGCAGCCTTTTTGACCATCCCTCGCGGGAGGAGGAGCGCGGGATTGAGCTGCGTCATATCAAAACTCTTGGCCAGTTCTTGAGTGGAGAAGAAATCGGTAAGCGGCAAATGGCTCTCGGATTCGCTGCGTATGATTTTGGACTAATCCCAATCGAGACCATCAGCGGTATCTATGAGGAATTTCTCGCCGCTGAAAACGCCGATGACAAGGCGGCGGACGGCGCGTTTTATACGCCAAAGCGCTTGGCTGAAATCACTGCCGATCTTGCCTCGGAAGAATGGTCTAGCTTGGTGGATAAGCGGGTGCTCGATCCATCATGCGGTTCAGGCATCTTTCTTGTTCTAGCATTTAACCGCATGGCGGAAGAGTGGAGGCACACCCACCCGCATCAACGTCATCGCACTCGAGCTGATGCCTTAAGAAACATGCTCACGCACCAGATCTGTGGCGTGGATGTAAATCGCACGGCGTGCCGCATCGCGGCTTTCAGTCTATACGTAGCATTCTTCGATCAATTCACTCCGCGCGATCTCGATGAAGTGCGGGCCAGTCTGGCCGTTGATGGCCAGAAAGTATTGCCACCTCTCCTACCCGAAGAGGATGCCTTGTCCACCGAACGAGTGGAGGGCGGGCTTTTGGATCAGAATTTCTTTGAGCTCACCCTTGAGCGTCTTGGCACGTTCGACCTCATTTTAGGCAACCCGCCTTGGGTCGGTCGCAATCAAGTGCTCGATCAGAAAATGGTGAAATGGGTGGAAGGAGCGCGTGCCACGCACCGCTCTCCACTTATGACAGCGCGGCAGAAAAAAGCGCCTCTCGCCGCTTACCTTCCACAGAACCAATCCGCCCACGCTTTTATGTGGAAAGTGCGTGATCATTTGGCACCGGGAATCGGTCGTGCCTGCTTGATCCTCCCGTCGAAAGTATGGCTCAACAAGGATACGAATGAGTTCCAGCGATACTGGTCACGTGCGGTGACTTTAGAGGGGGTGGTCCAACTTTCTGATGCACGGAAAATCTTGTTTGATGACGCTGTTTGCCCATGCACGCTTGCTCGCTTTACCGCGTCTCCCCCTCCGTCCGATCATACGATTAACTATATTGTTCCCAAGGTCGAAGTCAGTGAACCAGGAGAACTCGGATGCATGGTGCTTCCCGATGATCATAAGCGCGTAACTCAGATCGAATGGCAGAATGCGGCAGATGCCGGACTCGCTACCGTGCTCTGGAAAAAGCGATTCTGGGGAACCCTTGCTGATGAATTACTGATCGAGCGTTTGCTGAAGCTTCCCAGTATCGATGATCTCGCCGGGCTCGAACGTGAAAAGAAGCGCTGGTTAAAGGGCCAAGGCTTTCAACCTAACTCCAAAGGTAATGCCAAAAAGCCTGTGCCGGTTTTTTGGAAGCCTACCGACGCATTTTTAGACGCACGTTCAGAAGGATTAGATTTGGTGCTTTTCGAAGAGGACACCCACGAAATTGGGACACCCTACAAATCACTTTATTTCGCCAGAAATCCGCTGATTTATCGTCCCCCCATGGTATTGACCAATCAAGGCTTTGATTGGGCTGCTTATTGTGACTTCCCTGTCCTATTTCAAGCGGCCATCCAGTCCATTCACGGCGATCCTAAAGATGCCCACCTTCTTAAGTTTCTAGCCGGATATTTAGGTTCCGATTTAGCCCATTACTTCGCATTCCATACTTCTGCAAACTGGGGCATTGAGCGGGATAAAGTTCATTTAGAAGAAGTATTGCGCGCCCCGTTTCCTCTTCCAGAGCAACAAACTGATCCTAAGCGAGCAGTTGCGATCGTCCATGAGGTCGGCGCGGAGATGGAGCGAGTGAAGCGCGAGATTCGAGGAAACTTTCTTCGGCGCGAAGCGGCCGTGCGGTTGGCACGTGAAAAAATCAACGGATTGGTTTTCGATTATTTCGGCCTTTCAGAGCATGAACGCGCTCTCGTGGCGGATACAATTAATGTGGCGATTCCAAGTTCCACGCCGGCCTCTCGTAAGCGAGCGATGGAAATTCCTTCCATCAAATCCACCACATCAGACGAACGGTTTGCCTACGCAAAAAACTTGGTGACGAACTTCTCGCGCTGGGGCGGCGCGAACGCCGCCACGCTGGCAGTAGAAATCCACGTCTCAAACCGGTCCGGTCTGGCCGCCTTGGTGCTTAGTCCCTCCAGACAAAAAATATCGCCGAAAGAATCTTTAGCTGAAGGTGAAGCAAGCGTCCTCTTGGAACGCATCCACAGGCAGATGCGACGTGAGTATCAATCAGCCCCTATTCCCTACCATCGCGGATGCGCCATATTAGAAGAAGATCGCATCGTCATGCTTAAGCCTCTGGCTCTTCGACATTGGACTTACAGCGCGGCATTTGCCGACGCAGGACAACTCGCAGGCGCGCTGTTAAGAGACTCCATGCCGCCCGTCACGGAGAAGTAATCCGGATCTTACCTGCGCTTCTAATCACCATGCTGATCGCCGGTTCTTCGCCTTCGCTGGCCGCCACTTTTTTCCCGGAAGGTTTTGTGACGCAGCTTCTGTCCTTTGTCTTGGATGCATGGAAAAGCCTCGCTCGCCCCAAACCCGGAGAAGTCGAGGAGCGCATAACTGGAAGGCTTTTCGAACACATGGTAGATGAGTATCCGCGCCGTGGCCTTCCATTGACCATCATGCCCGAGACGCCGCTCTATGACGCAAAGACCGGCATCGCATATGGACGCACTGACTTTCGTTTCCTCCACCGCGAGATTCCGAGCCAGCGAGTTTATCTGACTGTCGAAACCAAAAGATTAAATATTCCACAGCCTTCAGGTAGCGTGAAAGGAAATCTCAAGGCTTACGTTGGCCCCGAAGGAATGGAACGTTTTATCTCTGGTAAATACAGTTCCGGACTGCCTGAGGCAGCGATGCTTGCTTACGTAATGGACGGAAAAATCACGGTGGCGGCGGGTAAAATCTCAAAACTCTGCGCTGTTTGGGCCACTCAGCTATCAGCCGTCAGCAAACCTGTGTTTGGACTACATCCGGTATTGGCGCCGCCACACGGATTGAGTGAACACGCACGCTCTACGGCTCATGGCGGTCCGATAAAATTACATCACCTCTTTGTTGCCGCTTGAGTGTGGATTCACTCTAACGGGACCCAGGTTATGTGTTAAGTGGGTCCCGTGTCGCCGCGTGATCAGCCGCGCTTCATTTGGTGTTTTACGACGTCGGCGTCTTTTTCATCTACCGGGATTCTCATGCCGTAGAAGCTGCGGTAGACGAAGACCAGGCCGACGATGAAGATGGCGGCGCCGAGGGTGTGCTTCATGCCGGCGGGCATTTTTACGGCGATCTCGACGGCGAGGAGGCCGAAGAGGGTCGTGAACTTGATCACGGGATTCAGGGAGACGGAGGACGTGTCCTTGAACGGGTCGCCCACGGTGTCGCCGACGACGGTGGCGGCGTGGAGCGGGGTGTTCTTCATCTTTAGTTCAACCTCGACGATTTTCTTGGCGTTGTCCCAGGCGCCGCCGGCGTTGGCCATGAAGATCGCTTGGTAGAGGCCGAAGAACGCCATGCCGATGAGGTAGCCGATGAAGAAGAACGGATCGAAGAATGCGAGTGAAAGGCTGAAGCAGAACACCACGATGAAGATGTTCACCATGCCGCGTTGCGCGTATTGCGTGCAGATGCGGACGACTTCTTTCGACGCTTCGACATCGGCGGTGGCGGCGTCGAGTTTCATGTTGTCCTTGATGTAGACGACGGCGCGGTAGGCTCCGGTGACGACGGCCTGCGTGCTCGCGCCGGTGAACCAGTAAACGACGGCGCCGCCCATGAGGAGGCCCATGATGGGCTCAGGGTGGACGAGGGAGAGTTTTTCAATGGTGTCAGGGAAAATGCCTTTCAGCATCATGATGATGCCGAAAACCATGGTGGTCGCGCCGACGACGGCGGTGCCGATGAGCACGGGCTTGGCGGTGGCTTTAAACGTGTTGCCGGCGCCGTCGCCTTTCTCGAGCTGGTGTTTCGCGTTTTCGAAATCAGGGGTGAAACCGAAGTCACGTTTGATCTCGGCGGCGATGCCGCGCTTTTGCTCGATCTGGGAGAGTTCGTAAACGGATTGGGCGTTGTCGGTGACGGGGCCGAAGGAATCGACGGCGATGGTGACGGGGCCCATGCCGAGGAAACCGAACGCGACGAGGCCGAAGGCAAAGATGGGCGCGGCGAAACGGAATTCGGCGGGCATCATCGCTTGCAGCGCGGCGCTTTGGGAGAAGTGATAGGCGCCAAACATCAGCGCGAGAATGCAGAGGCCGGTCCAGAAGGCGGAGAAATTACCCGCGACCAGACCGCTCAAAATATTAAGCGAAGCGCCGCCCTGGCGGGAGGAGGTGACGACCTCTTTGACGTGGCGGGATTCGGTCGAGGTGAACGCCTTCGTAAACTCGGGGATGAGCGCTCCGGCGAGGGTGCCAAGCGATATGATGGTTGAGAGCACCCACCAGAGATCGGGATGGACGGCGAGGTCGCGGAGGAGCGCGTAGCTCGCGGCGTAGGTGACGAGGATCGAGACGATCGATGTCAGCCAGACCAGATTCGTGAGCGGCTGTTCGAGGTTAAAATCCTTCGAGCCGCTGTAGAGCATTTTACTGATGGCGTCGTTGACGAGGTAGCTGACGAGCGAAGTGATCACCATCAGGATCCGCATGGCGAACAGCCAGATGATGAGTGTGGCGCAAAGCGCGGGCGCAGCGGCGAGGGCGAGCGCGAGGAAGGCGATGAGTGCGACGCCGGTGACGCCGTAGGTCTCGAAGCCATCGGCGGTGGGGCCGACGGAATCGCCGGCGTTGTCACCGGTGCAGTCGGCGATCACGCCGGGATTGCGGGGATCATCCTCGGGGAGATTGAAGACGATCTTCATGAGGTCGGCGCCGATGTCGGCGATCTTGGTGAAGATGCCGCCGCAGATGCGAAGGGCGGAGGCGCCGAGGGATTCGCCGATGGCGAAGCCGATGAAGCACGGGCCGGCGAGATTGCTGGGGAGGAAATGCAAAATGCAGATCATGAAAAACAGCTCCGTGGCGACGAGGAGCAGGCCGACGCTCATGCCGGATTTGAGGGGGATGCAGAGCGTGGCGAGGGCGTTGCCTCGGAGGGCGGAGAAGGCGGCGCGGGAGTTGGCGACGGTGTTGATGCGAATGCCGAACCACGCGACGCCGTAGCTGCCGAGGATGCCGAGCACGGAGGCGGCGAGGATGAGCGCGACATGTGCGGCGGGCTCGTGGGAGAGCACGGAAAAATAATACGTCATGCACACGGCGATGAGCACCCAGAGGAGTGCGAGGAATTTGCCCTGTTGCCAGAGGTAGGTCTTGCACGTTTCCCAGATGATTTGGGAAACGGCGCTCATGGAGGGGTGGACGGGCAGGTTTTTCGTCTGCACGTATTGGAGCCAGCCGTAGAGGACGCCGGCGACGCACACGGCGAGGCCGATCATGAGGACGGTGGTGCCGGAAAGCGCACCGTTGAGAAACGATACGGTGCTGAGGTCGGGGATCTTGATGTCGGCTTCGCCGGCGCGGGCGGCGGTGGGGAGAAGCAGAACGGCGAGGGCAGCCCATGCGGTGGCGCCCGACAGACGGGTTTTGAGTTGGGTCATGGAGGGTTTTCCTGACAACGGGGGTTTTTGAGAACGAGAACGGGGTCGCTGACGGGTTGAACGTGGGGCGACGGGCGGGGCCCCGCGAGCGTTTTATGACGCGGTGGGAATGGACAGACCGGGACCGCGATGGGGGATGGGTGCGGCAAGAAACTATTTTTAGAAATAGTGTCCAATTCCGCGGAGTTGCGACTTACAGAGATTACAGGATGAACCCCACCCCTCCCGACGCCGGGGACCACGGCGAAACGTTTTTGCGCACGCTCGCGGAGCATGAGCGGTGGCTGGCGGCGTATGTTTACAGCTTGGTCACGCGGACGGCGGACGTGGATGATATTTTGCAAGAATGCAAAATCGTTTTGTGGCGGCAGTTTGCACGCTTCCAAGCGGGGACAAATTTTCGGGCGTGGGCGCGGACCATCGCACTGCATCAGATTTTAAATTATCGCCGCGCGGAACAGCGTCGGCCGGAGAGCCCACACGAGCGCGAGTTTATCGAGGCGGTCGCGGGGGAGATTGAACGGTGTTCAGAGCAGTTCGACCGCAAGGCGGAGGGCCTGCGCCACTGTCTGCGAAAACTGCCGGAGGCGCACCGTGCGATCATGCTCTCGCGGTATTACGAGGAGCGCGGGGTCGAGCAAATCGCCGCGCAGAGTGACCGCACCGTCGAAGCCGTGTATCGGTTGCTCAGCCGGATCCGGAAGGTTTTGAACGATTGCATCAGCCGCCAACTGGCGACGGGACCGAGTGCGGCCCGATGAAGGCGAATACGACCAGGGAATGGGACGCGCGCATCGAGCGGGCGCTGGAAGGGCGGCTCCGCGCTGACGAGCTGGCGGCGTTGCAGGCTGAGGTCGTGCGCGACGCGGCGGTGCGCGCCGCGTATGCGGAGCGGGTGTGGTTACACGCGACGCTGCGGGCGGAACGGGAGCGTTTGCCGCAGTGGCTTGAAACAGTTGAGCCTGCGACGGTGGCTCCGGTGCGGCGATGGGTCTTTGCGACGATGGCGATGGCGGCAGCGGCGTGCGTGCTGCTGGGTTGGAATTTATTTCGGTTGGGCAGGGCGCCCCGCGCGGAGATTGTGGCGACGCTTGTGCAGACGCAGAACGCGCGCTGGGCCGGCTCGACGCTGCCCACGGCGGAGAACGCACCGCTGGGGCGAGGCACGCTCGCGCTGGTGGAGGGCATGGCGACGTTGAAATTTGCGAGCGGCGCCACGCTGACGTTGGAGGCGCCGACGAGATTGGAGATTCTCAGCGCGATGCACTGCCGGCTCATCGAAGGCTCGGTGACGGCGGAGGTGCCGGAGTCGGCGCATGGGTTTAGGGTGGATACCTCGGATCTTAAGGTCGTCGACCTCGGCACGCGCTTCGGGGTGACCGCGGGATCCGCGGGGAATTCGCACGTGTTCGTCTTTGAGGGGGAAGTCACGTTGAGCGACGGGAAGAGCGGGGAACTGCGGCACCTGGGTGAAGGTAAATCGTTTCACGTGGATGCGCAGCCGGGCGTGGTGGGCACGGAGCCGGCACGTTTTCAACTTGAGCAGGTGGCGGATGGTTGGACGCAGATTCCAACATCGTTTGGGCGCGGCAAAGATGGCTACGCACGCCGGGGTAATCTCCAGTCGGTGGGGCCGCAGGCACTGCTCATGGTGAAACATAGTGAATTGGAACGGAGCCGGAAAAATGAGCGCCGTGCATTCCTGACCTTTGATCTTTCTAAAGTGCGTCCCCGCGATCTCACCGAAGTGGAACTCGTGCTCGATCCCGAGCCGAGCGGGCTGGGGTTTTCGGCCATGGTGCCCGACTCGCGGTTCGCGGTTTACGGCGTGACGGACGAAGTGCTCGACCAATGGAGCGAGGCGGGGCTCCGCTGGGAAAACATGCCGGCCTCCGACGACACCGGGCTCAATCCTGCGCAGGTGACGAAGCTCGCGGAATTTTCGCTGGGGCGAGGCGCATCGGGTTCGCCCCTGACGATAAAAGGCGAAGCGTTTGCGGCGTTTTTGCGCAGTGACACTAACGGCCTCGTCACGTTCATCATCGTGCGTGAAACCGGCGAGACTGACCCTTCGGGGCTCGTCCACGCTTTCGCTTCCAAAGAACACCCCTCCGCACGTCCACCCACGTTGCGCGTGCGCTAGATCTACGCATTTTCCCCAACCCCCTACCCATGAATTTTGCGAAGATCCTGTGCGCTGGAGCGGTGCTCACCGCCGCCGCAACCGCGGCGGAAATCGCCGTCGACCCACCCGCATCGCGGGAGGACCTGCAGTTTTTCGAAAACGAAATTCGGCCGCTATTGGCCGGGCGTTGCTACAAATGCCACGGCGAGGAAAAGCAGAAAGGCGGGCTGCGGCTCGACCATATCACGACGATGCTCAAGGGCGGCGATACGGGCCCGGCGCTGGAACGCGGCCAGCCAGAGAAGTCGCTGTTGCTGGAGGCGATTCGTTATAAAAACGAAGACCTGCAGATGCCGCCGAAGGAAGAACTGCCCGCGCGCGAAGTGGCGCTGTTGGAGAAATGGGTGGCGCTCGGTGCCCCGTGGCCGGCGGGCGACGTTGCCCGCAAAACCACCGACGAGCACGGCTTCACGGCTGAGGCGCGCGCGTTTTGGTATTTTCAACCGCTCACGAAACCGGTTCCGCCGCAGCTGACTTCGCCTTCGGGCGAGCGTTGGGTGCGCGGCGACATCGACCGCTTCGTCGCCGCGAAGCACGCTGAGTTCGGCCTGACGCCCGCCGCGCCGGCGGACCGCGCGGAACTGGCGCGCCGCGTTTACTTTGATCTGCACGGGTTGCCGCCCACGCGTGCGCAGCTGGAGGAATTTGCCGGCGATCCTGATCCTCGCGCCTACGAACGGCTGGTCGACGCACTGCTCGCGAGTCCCCGCTACGGCGAACGCTGGGCGCAGCACTGGCTCGATCTCGTGCGTTACGCGGAGAGCGACGGCTACCGGGCCGATGGGGCGCGGCCGGGCGCGTGGCTGTATCGCGACTACGTCATCAAGAGCCTAAACGCCGACAAGCCTTACGATCAATTCGTGCGCGAGCAGCTGGCAGGTGACGAAATCGCGCCGGAGAACCCCGATGTGCTCATCGCCACGTCTTACCTGCGCAACCCCGTTTACGAGTGGAATCAACGCGACGTGCGTGGCCAGGCCGACCTCGTGGTGACGGACATGACGGACAACGCCGGCGAAGTTTTCCTCGGCCTCAGCATGGGTTGCGCGCGTTGCCACGACCACAAATTCGATCCGATTTTGCAGAAAGATTATTTCGCTCTGCGTGCTTTTTTCGAACCGGTGCTCTGGCGCACGGACCTGAAGCTGGCGACGCATGAAGAGGAGCGCGCGTTCGCGGAAAAACAGCGCGGCTGGGAAAATGCGACGGCGGATATCCGCCAGCAAATGGAGGCGCTCGTGGGGCCGGCGCGGGAGAAGCTCGTGCAGACCGCCTACAAGCGTTTTACCGACGACATCCGCGCCATGATGGACAAACCCGCCACCGCGCGTGAGCCACTTGAGCACATCCTCGCGACGATGGCTGAACGTCAGCTCGAGCAGGAACGCGTGGCGTTTGATGTGCAAAAAGCGCTCAAACTTCCCGCCGACCGCGTGCGTCACAAACAACTGGAGGCCGAGTTAAAGAAATTCGACGGGCTCAAGCCCAAGCCGATTTCAGAGGCATTTGTCGCCACGGATGCCGGTCCGAAAGCGCCTGCGACAAAGCTAAAAACCAAGCAGGGTGAACTCGAAATCGCGCCGGCGTTTCTTACGCTCATCGAAACCAAGGAGCCCGCGATCAAGCCGCTCGCGCAGTCCACGGGCCGGCGCACCGCGCTCGCGGATTGGATCACACGGCCGGACAACCAACTCTCCACCCGCGTGATCGTGAACCGCGTGTGGCAGTATCATTTTGGCCACGGCATCGCGGGCACGCCCAACGATCTTGGCCACCTCGGCGAGCGGCCCACCCATCCCGAGCTGCTCGACTGGCTCGCGCAAAGCTTCGTCGCTGAGGGCTGGAGTTTGAAACGGCTGCATCGCGAAATCCTGCTCTCGGCGACCTATCAGCAGACGGCGCGCGCGGCCGTTCCGGCGCAAGCCGCGCTCGTGGACCCGTTGAACAAATATCTCTGGCGCTTCAGTCCCCGTCGGCTCGACGCCGAACAGGCGCGCGACGCCATGCTCGCGGCCAGCGGTGAACTCGATCTCACCGCGGGCGGCGTGGCGCAGGATGGACAGGTTTTTCCGCGCCGCTCCATTTATGCGCAGAAGAAACGCAATAATCAGAATGATCTTTTGCGCAGCCTCGATGCACCGCCCGGTTTCACGAGCATCGCGGATCGGCAGAATACCTCCACCGCGATCCAGGCGCTGCTCTTTATGAACGGCGATTGGGTGCTCTCGCGCGCGAGGAAACTCGCGGCGCGCGCGCCCACGGTCGAAGTCGCATGGGCCGCCGCACTCGGCCGTTCGCCCACCGCCGACGAAGCGAAGATGGCCACGGAATTTATTGCGCGCCGCGTCGCCGTGACACCGCCCGCCACCCTGTCGGCCCTCGCCGTGTTGCCCGCCGGCCCCGGAAGTTTTCGGGAGAACACGACGCACGAACGCGTGATTACGAAAGGTGCGCCGCGCGAGGGTGACGAGTTTACGGTCGAGGCCGTCTTCACCCTGGCCAGCGCCGATGAGGACAACGCCGTTCGCACGATCGCCTCGCGTTGGACGGGCGACAAGGGCTCGGAAGATGGGCACGGCTGGAGCCTCGGGATCAACGGCCGGAAAGCGCCGGTGCAGCCATTGGGATTGGTCATGCAGCTCGTCGGCGAGGACGATAATATGAACACGACCTACGAATTTCTGCCGGCGGGGCTGACGTTGAAAACGGATACGCCTTATCACGTCGTCGCGAAAGTTTCCTGCGCCGAGCACACGGTGACGTTCCGCGTGCAAGATCTCAATTCGGACGGTGCCCCGCTCCAGACCGCCGTCGTGCGCCACGCGATCGTGGGCAAGATCGCCCGCGGCACGGCGGCTCCGGTTATCGGGGGGCTCGCGCGCCGCACGTATAACCAGTTTGACGGCGACATCGCCGCCGTGCGCATCGCCGCGGGGCTGCTCCCGGACAGCGCGTTGTCGGCCGATCCGGAGACTTGGCGCGGGGATGCCTTCGCGTGGGTGGCGGCGCGGGACAATGGCCCTGGCTTTGAATGGGCCGGCGGCACAGGCACGGCCGACAGTGCTGATCCGCGGCAGCGCGCGATGGGCGATCTCTGCCACGTGCTGCTGAACTCCAACGAATTTCTCTACCTCCACTGACCCCCCGCGCCATGGCCTGTAACAACATCATCAACCCCACCTCCCGGCGGGATTTCCTCCGCAACGCCGGCTGCGGTTTCGGCGCGGGCGCGCTCGCGGCGTTATTGCGGCAACCGGTCTTTGGCGCGACCGGCGCGATTCCGGTCTCGGCCGCGGCGCTCGCGCGACGCGTGGGCAAGGCGAAGAATGTGATCTTCCTGTTCATGGAAGGCGGGCCGAGCCACCTCGATACCTTCGACTACAAGCCGTTGCTCAACAAACTTTCCGGCCAGAAACTGCCCGCGAGTTTCAAGGAGCCCATCCTCGCGATGGGCGAGGCGGGCAATCCCATCATGGGCTCGAAACGGACCTGGCAGCAGCACGGTCAGAGCGGCCTGTGGATCTCCGACTGGTTCCCCCACGTGGCGAATCACGCCGACGATCTGGCGGTGATCAACTCGTGCGTGTCCGACGGGATCAACCACGCGGGCGGCGTCTGCCAGATGAACACGGGCTCAATCTTCGGCGGCCGGCCCTCGCTCGGCGCGTGGGTTTCCTACGGCATCGGCACGGCGAATAATAATCTGCCCGGCTTCGTGGTCATCAAGGACAGCGAGAAGGAAGTCATCAACGGCTCGCGCAACTGGGGCACCGGCTTCATGCCCGCCGTGCACCAGGGCGTGGAATTCAGTCCGGACGGCGTGCCCATCCGCAATCTCGACACGCCGCGCGGCCTCCCGGCGGAGCGGCAGCGCGCCAAGCTCGATCTCCTCACGCAGCTGAACACGAATCACGCCGCTTCGCGCCCCGACAACACGGAGCTGGAAGCGCGCATTCGCAGTTACGAACTCGCTTATCAGATGCAAGCGGAGGCGCCGGGGGTGGTCGATCTGTCGCGCGAAACGGACGCGACGAAAAAACTCTACGGCCTCGACGAGCGCGACACCGCCGTCTTTGGGCGCAACTGTCTGCTCGCGCGCCGGCTGGTGGAAAACGGGGTGCGCTTCGTGCAACTTTACAGCGGCGCCGGCAGCGGTTGGGACAGCCATACGCAGCTCGAGCCGAAGCATTCCAAACTCTGTCGCTCCGTGGACAAGCCCGTCGCGGGCCTGCTGGCCGATTTGAAAGCGCGTGGGCTCCTCGATGAAACGCTGGTGGTTTGGGGCGGCGAATTTGGCCGCACGCCGATGAGCGAGCAGAGCGGTGGCCGCGATCATAACCCCGGCGGTTTCACGATGTGGATGGCCGGCGGCGGTGTGCGCGGCGGCCAAGTGATCGGGCAGACCGACGACCTTGGCCTCTACGCGATCAAGGACCGGCTGCATGTGCACGACCTGCATGCGACGATTCTGCACCTGCTCGGCATGGATCACACGAAGGTGATTTATCCGCATCAAGGTCGGCCCGAGCGCATCGACCAGAACGAAGGCCACGCCTACACGAAGATCGCGAAGGGGGCGGTTTAAGGCGCGTGGATGGGAAGGAGGGCGGACTTCAGTCCGCTCCGTTTACGTGAAGCGGCGGACTGAAGTCCGCCCTACCGGGGGGCGCTTTATTTCCGCCAGACGCGCACGCGGTGGTTTTCGCTGTCACCGATGTAGATGGCACCGTCGGTGTCTACGAACACGCCGTGGGGGCGTGCGAGTTGGCATTTTAGCGGGTCGTCGCCGTCGGGGCCGTCACCTTTCTGGCCGTTGCCGACCAAGACTTCGATGGTGCCTTTTTTGACGTCGAGATAGCGGATCGAGTGCGACTCCGTGTCGGCGAGGTAGACGTTGCCAGCGGCATCGAGGGCGACGCACTTCGGGCCGGCAAGTTTCGCCTCGAGGGCGGGGCCGCCGTTACCCGTGAAGCCGGCTTGGCCGGTGCCGGCGACGCGGCGGAGCGTGTTAGTTTTGGGATCCAGCCGGAGCAGCGCGTTGCCTTCGCGCAGGGCGAGCCAGCAGGTGCCGTCGGGCCCGAAGGCGAGCGCGCGCGGGCCGTGGAAGGGGGAGCCGGTGATGGGCGAGCCGTCGGCTGCGGTGCGCTTTTCCCCAGTGCCGGCCCACGTGGTGATGGTGCCGGCGGCGAGGTTGAGCCGGCGGATGCGGTGGTTGCCGATGTCGCAGATGTAGAGCGCACCCGTGGCGTCGAAGGCGAGGCTGTGAGGCTGGTTGAGTTGCGCCTGGGCGGCGGGGCCGGCGTCGCCGGAGAAACCTTTTGCGCCCGTGCCGGCGACGGTGGTGATCGTGCGCGACTTCGCGTCCACGCGGCGGACGACGTGGTTGCCAATCTCGACGAAGAATAGATTTCCGGCGCGATCCCACGCCATCTCGTAAGGTTGGTTGAGCGTGGCCTTGGTGGCGGGCCCGCCGTCGCCGGTGTAGCCGCGTTGATCACTGCCGGCGTAGGTCTCGATCTTGCCGTCGGTGGCGATGCGGCGGATGCGGTGGTTGTCAGTGTCGCAGAGGTAGAGGGCGCCGTCGGGGCCGCGGGCGACGGCGAAGACGTTGTTGAGCAGCGCGGCCGGGGCGGGACCCCCGTCGCCGGAGAAACCCTTTATGCCGGTGCCGGCAAACGTGGAGACGGTGGCGGCAAGGGCGGGGGTGATCGTGATCAAGCTGGCGAGGATGAGAGCGTGGGCGACAACCATGGCGGGGGAGATTTTCATGATGGCGAAAAAGGGCTCAGACGGGTTGGGGATCGCGGCGAGCTTGCCGGGATGGGTGAGTGCGGCAAGGTGCGGCATGAAGAAAATCGTAGTCACGGGCGGGAGCGGAAAAACGGGACGGGCGGTCGTGCGGGAGTTGCTCGATCACGGCTACGACGTGCTCAACGTCGATGTGGTGGCGCCGGCGCCGGCGGAAAAAAAGTGTCCGTTGTTGCGCGCGGATCTGACGAATTACGGTGAGACGGTCGAAGCGCTTGCGGGCGCGTGGGGCGTGGTGCACCTGGCGGCGATTCCCGCGGATAATCTTTTCGCGCCGGAACGGACGTTTCGGGAGAACGCGCTGAGCACGTTTAATGTGTTTCAAGCGGCGACGTTGTTGAAATTGCAGCGCGTAGTATGGGCTTCGAGCGAGACGACGCTCGGGCTGCCGTTTGATCGGGTGCAACCGCCGGTCGCCCCCATCGACGAGGCGCATTACCCGTATCCAGAATCGACGTATTCGTTGTCGAAAGTGGTGGGGGAGACGATGGCCGACCAGTTCGCGCGGTGGAGCGGTGTGCCATTTGTCGGGCTGCGTTTCTCTAACGTGATGGAACCGCATGATTACACGGCGCGGTTTCCGACGTGGCAGGCCGACCCGGTGCTGCGGAAGTGGAATCTGTGGGGCTACATCGATGCGCGCGACGCGGCGCAAAGTGCGCGGCTGGGGCTGGAGGCGGCAATCACAGGGAGCGAAAATTTCATCATCGCAGCGGCGGATACGGTGATGCGGATGTCGAACGCAGAGTTGCTCGCGGCGGTGTTTCCGGGCACGCGGCTCGCGCCGGGCACGGGTGCGAACGAGACGTTGCTGGCAATCGGCAAGGCACGGCGGGCGCTGGGTTTTGCGCCAAAGTATTCGTGGCGCGACGCGGTGGCGGGGTGAGGCGCGTTAGGCGGGGTGAGACGCGTCGGGCGCGTTATTTGTTCGGCGCGGATTTCGGCGCTGACGCGGTCCAAGCGAGGACCTGTTTTTCGGCGAGAAGTTTTTCGTGGAATTGGGCGCGGTCAATTTTTTGGACCGAGGTTTTTTGAGTGATGGCATGGTCGGCGGCGGTGGCGGCACTTTGGCCAAGAACCATGAAGACGGGTTCCATGCGGATGGAGCCGTAGGCGATGTGCGTGGCGGAGAGTGCGACCGGGACGAGCAGATTTTCGCACTCGGTGGCCCGCGGGGTAATGGCGTCGTAGGCGATGGGGTAGGGCGCGAGGACTTTTACCTGGACGTCGCCCTCGTTGCGCACGTGGCCGGCGGCGTCCACGTAGCGCTGGGTGTTGTGGGAATCCATGCTATAGGCGCCGAGGCCGACGGCGTCCGGGGCGATGGCGCGCCCCGTGCAATGGAGCTCGGTCATCACGGCGGCACCGGTCATGCGGCGCGCTTCGCGGATGTAGAGCTGCGTGGGCCAGCCGGCGTTGTCGGTGAACTCGTCGCGGGTGACGCCCCAGCGGGCGGCTTCGGTGCGGATTTTGTCGGGAACGCGCGGGTGGTTCGCGAGAGTCCAAGCGAGACCTTGGTGATAGGAAAGATGGGCGGCGCGGATGCGGTCACGGGTGGCGTAGTCGGCGTCGGGGTAGGAATAATTTTCGCCGATGAAATCGGTGGAGAAGCCGGTGTTGTTGTTGGTGTCGGTTTTGCGGTTGGGCATGCCGGCGTTGTGGAGCGGGAGAATCTTCAAGCCGGCCTCAAAGTTGCGCAGAAGGACCTCGTAAGTGCGTTCGTCGTAGTCGGCGGGCCGAGTGAACGGGATGCGGTTTTCGGGGAAATCGGTGAGGCAGAGGCGGAAATTGTAGGCCTGCACGCGGGCGTCGGCAGAGCCTTCCGCGCCGGGACCCGTAGCGGCGACGCCGGGGAGGAGGCCGCTCGCGGGAGCGCCGGGGACGACGTAAGGAGAGACGCCGAGAAAAAATTGGTGCGCGGTGGCGCGTTGGGTTTGGACGCCGTTGAGCGTTTCCCCGAACTCGGAATTGGCCTCGCGGCCGACGCGGTAGGAAACGCCGGCTTTAGCCATGAGGTCGCCCTCGTAGGTGGCGTCGATGAACATTTTCGCGCGAATGACGCGGCCGGATTCGAGGCGGATCGCGGTGAGGCGCGCGCCGGTTTTTTCGACGGCGCGGGCGAGGTCGAGGCGTTCGCGGCGGAGGACGGTGAGTTTATTTTCGCGGACGTAATCCTCGAAGATTTTTTCGGCAACGTGCGGCTCGAACGTCCACATGGCGGGCTCGCCGGGTTCAGTGGCGGACTGACCCACGCTCTTGTAACTGGCGCGCGTTTGTTGGGCCCACGCTTCGGGGCGCGCGTAGTGTTGGGCGATGCGTTCGTAAAACTGGCGGGCGAGGCCGCCGATGGCGCGCTTGTTGCCGATGTCGGTCTGGCCGAGGCCACCGCTACTGAGGCCGCCGAGGTGAGCGTCGGGGCTGACGAGGATGACGGAGCGCCCAAGCTGGGCGGCCTGCACGGCGGCGATGACGGCGCCGGCGGTGCCGCCGTAAACACAGATCTCGGTCTCGAGAGGTGCGGGCGTGGCGGCGCGAGCCAGGGGGAAGAAGGGAGTAACGAGCGAGGCTAGAGTGACGAGAAAGCGGAGCAGGGAGAAATGACCAAGGGGCATGCCGAAAATGAACCCGCGGAAATCGCGGCAATCAATCGATGAATGGCGATGGACAAAAGGTCAGGCGCAGCGGCCTTGGGGGAGCCCGAGAGAGTGCCATTTTAGAGGGACAGGCGGCGGCGGGGGTTGATGAAGAGCCAGCTCAATGCGGCGAGGGCGTAGAGGCCGGCGATAAGTTGGAGGGGTAACAGCCATCTGCCCGCCGCGCCGGAGCGCTCGACGAGCAACGCGAGAACGATGGGGGAAAGCATGCCGCCGATTTGGCCGATGGTATTCATAGTGGCGCTGACGAGGCCGGAGTGTTTTGCGCCGAGCTCGATGCAGGTGGACCACGAGGCGGCGAGGGCGAACATCGAGGCGCCGCCGGCGACGGCGAGGAGGAGAGCGGCGGCGTGGGGATTGTCGGTGATGGCGGTCGCGGCGGCCATTGCGGCAGCGGCCACGGCGTAGGCCGCGCCACCGACCAGTGCGCGGCCCAAGCGCACGCCGAATTTTCGCGCGACAAAATCCGTGGTCACACCACCGAGGATGTCGGCGGGGACCGCGAAGATCATCGGGAGGCCGGAATAGATGGCGAGGGTCGCGGAGGAAAATCCGAGCGTGCTCAGGAATGTGGGCAGCCAGGTGATGACGAAATAAAAGCCGTAGCCGTTGGCGAAAGCTACGAGCGAGAGGAGCCACACGTCGGGGCTGCGGAGCACGGGGCCCCACATGGAAGCGTCGGGGGAGAGTGCAGCGGTGGCGGGCGGGGCGTCGGCCGTGGTGGAAGCGATGAGGGCGAGTTCAGCGGGGTTGACTGCCGGATGGTCGGCGGGGCGGTCGCGGAACCAACGGAGCCAGGCCCAGGCCCACACGAGGCCGAAGGAACCGAAGATCAGAAAGATGCCGCGCCAGCCGACGAACGGGGAAATCAGGAGCACGAGTGGAGGAGTGAGGCCGGCGGCGAGGTGAGCGCCGGCGAAGAATACGCCCTGCACGCGGCCACGTTCGTGCGCGGGAATCCAGCGGGAGAACACGCGCGTGGCGTTGGGCCAGGCGCCCGCCTCGCCGGCGCCGAAGAGGAATCGCACCACAAGCAGGTTCGCGTAGCCGGTGACAGCGGCGGTGAGCAACGTGAAGGCCGACCACCACGTGACGATGCGGGCGAGCACCTTGCGCGCGCCGATTTTTTCGCCCCACAGCGCGGAAGGGATCTCAAAAATCGCGTAGGCGAGGGTGAACGCGCTGAAAACGTAGCTCATCTGCCGCATGTCCAGCCCGAGATCGCGGCGGATGTCGGGCGCGAGCACGCCGATGCAGGCACGGCCGAGATACGTGACCACCGCCAGCGCGCAGCAGAAGCCGACGACGCCGTAGCGGGCGCGGGTGGGTTTTTGCGCAGCAACAGCGGCGCCGGCGGTCGGCAGAGTCATGGGGCAAACGGGGTGGCCAAACATAAAGTGGCGCGGGACCCGAAATCGTGTTGCGCGGACGGCCGTAACGCGCGGGCCCGCACCTTTGCGGTGCAGGCGCCCAGTCGGAAGGTCGCCACATGGAGACGACTGTTTCGAAACGTATCTCGATCGATCCCCGCGTTTGTCACGGCAAGCCGGGGGTGACGGGCACCCGGGTGCCGGTGCGCACCGTGGTGGGCGCGCTCGCCGCCGGGCAGGGAGTGGCCGGATTGCTCGAAGACGTTCCCACGCCGACCGAAGCCGATATTCAGGCCTGCCTTTCCTTTGCCGACAGGCCCGCTCAATCCGAAATGAGCGCGGCGTGAGGCGCGGCCGCGCGGTTCTTCCTCGATGAAAACTTTCCGCGGGCGGCCGTCGCGCTGCGGCGGCTCGAGAGACGGGAAAATTTTCATCGGGTCTAATTGCTAACGGATGACGGGCTGTTTGAGCATTAGCCGAACCGGCGGATGGGAAAGAGCGGGAACGTTCATGGGGTCGGAACCTGCGCGGCGGGGTATTCGTTGCAGAGGTAAACGGTGCGCGGGGCGTCTTCGACGATGACGGGAAAACGGGTAAGATCGGCGAAGAAAAAATTATCCTTGAGATCGTCGCACACGCTGGAGACCTCGCTGCTCACGGTGTAGCCGATGCCGTCGATGCGGTGGCCGGTGCCTTCCTCGCCCCAAAATTGATGGATGGTGCGCGGGGGGATGCAGAGGCTTTCGCCGGGGCGGATGCGCACGGTCTCGCCGCTGGCGATGGTGCGGCGGCAGCCATCGACCACGACGGAGAGAGCGCCACCGACGGGATGGTCCGCAGCATCGACGTTGGTTAACTGGATGAGGACGTTGCCGCCGCCACGGTTGATGATGTCCTCGCGCTTCGTGCGGTGGAAATGGGCGGGGGCGCGCTGGCCCTCGGGGTCGATGATGAGTTTCTCGGCGTAGCTTTTTGGGTAGCGCGCATCGTGGAGGTTGCCGTTACGGAGGGTGAAAAGCGTGCGGCCGATGTGGGAAAAATCCCTGCTGCCGAAATCGGTGACATCCCAGCCGAGCATGCAGTGGCGCACCTCGTCGTGCGCGGGGCCGGCGCGCTCCCAATCGGCGACGGTCCAGGCGGCGAACGGGGGCAGCTCGATTTGGAAGTGGTGGAAGACAATTTGAGCGAGGGCGACGGCGGCTTCGACGCGGGCACGGTTGAGGGGTTGGGAGAACATGGTTTTGCGATGGAGGCGCGAGTGCGGGTGGCGCGGGGTCGGACTTAGTTCAGCCGGCGGGAGCATATGCACGCGCGCAGGGGCGTGCACTTCGGACGTCGCGCGTCGGCCGGGTGCCTAAAATTTATAAGCAGTGGTGAAGTAGACGGTGCGGGGTGCGTCCACGGTGTTGCTGCCCTGGCCGATGGCGGCCTGTGGGAAAATCACGTCGGAAAGATTTTCTACGGTAAGACTGTGGATCCAGCGGCTGCGGCGATAATCGAAGCCGAGGTCGAAGCGGGTGGCGCCGGGGACGCGGTAGGTGTTTTCGGCGCGACCCCAGACGGAAGTTTGATAGACGATGCCGGCGCGCACGGCGAAACCACGATCTTTAGTGGCGGCAAAATCGTAGCGGGCGAAACCTTGAAACTTATGTTCGGGCATGCCGCGCAGTTCGCGTTGGGCACCGTTGGGTTTGAAGCCCGCAGCCGAGGTCTCCACCCGCGCGTAGCCGCCGACAAGCGCGAGCTGCCGCGTGACGTTGCCGCTGAATTCCAGTTCCCACCCTTTGGCGACATTGCCGTTTTCGACGATGTTGAAAGCGCCGCCGGGCACCGTGTTGTCGGTCTGGTTTCGGACGTTGTCGTTCTGCACAATTTTGTAGTGGGCGAGGTTGATGGCGAAGGCGCCGTCGAGAAGGTTTAGTTTGAGCCCAAATTCGTCGTTGGTGGTGAGGGGTTGGACCGTCACCAAGATTTGGCGCGCATCGGTGAGCGGGATATTCGAATAGATTGGTCGGACGGACGAAGCGGCGCCGGCCTCGCTTTTGACGGCGTAGAGCGCGAGCGCTTTGATGGGCTTGATGGTGAGTCCATAGAGGGGGCTTTCCACTCGAGGGCTGGTGGGGACATTGGTGTAGGCGCCGGTGAAATTATTGCGCGTCCAGCTGGCTTTGTTTTGGTCGCGGCGCAGTCCGCCCGTTAAGATCACGCGGTCGTCGAAGCCGGAGAGCTGCACGTTTGCGAAGTAGCCGAAGCTCCCGCCCTTTGAATTATTATCGACCGTTCTGGAGAGTGGCTGGAGAGGCGGCAGCCCATAGACAGGGCTGGCGACGATAATGTTTTGGAGCACGCCGGCGCTCGTCAGGCCGGTGTTTTTCGAGCGGCCAAGATCGTAGCCCAGCAGGGCGGTCAGCCCGAGTTTGTTGGCGAACCAGTTGTGCCGCGCGGCCAGATCGCCCTGGAAGCGGGCGACCTTGGCGCCGGTGACGGTGCGGTTGGACGTGCGGGTGAAGAACAAATCCCCGTTGGCATCGTAGGCCAGCGGGTCGCCGACGGCGGCGCGGTAGGCATCGATCGCGAGGTCTACATAGGAGACGGCCTGGCGCGCGGAGAAGACGTCGTTGAAGCGGTGGGTGAGCGTGGTGAATGCGGAATAAGCGTTGATGGAGCGGCCCATGCCGGGTTCGCCGCTGGTGTTAAGCGACGTCGGGCCCCAGCGGCCAAGACCGATCTTGGGCGTGACACCGGCGGGGATGATCACAGGGGTGGCAGTGTTGTTGAAAGTGGGTGCCAGATACGGCAGGCCGAAACCGCTGGGCGTGAGGCCGTCGAAATATTCCAACTCGACGAGCAGTTGGGTATCGCGGGAGAGGGTCCATAGTAGCGACGGATAAATCGCGGTCTTTCGGACCCGCTCAAGGTCACGCCACGTGTCGGAGTTCACCTGTGCAACGTTGAGCCGATAGGCGAGAGGCGTGCCGGCAATCGGCCCGGTGGCGTCGATGACTCCGCGAACAAATCCGCGGGAGCCGACGGTGACCGCCGCCGACGTTTCCTCAACCAGCCCGGGACGTTTGGTAATGAAGTTCACAAAGCCGCCGGACTCGGATGATCCGGCGATTGATGCGGACGGGCCCTTGATCACCTCGATGCGGTCGATATTGACGAGATCGCTTTCGTAGCCCGGCACGAGGAAACCGTTGCGGTAGCGGTTTCCGACCAAGAAGCCGCGGATGACACTGCCGTCGAAAACATTCTGCCGTTGGGTCACGCCCGGGGTGTAGCGCATCGCCTGGTCGTAGCCGTAGGCGCCGATGTCGCGCAGGAGCGCGGCGTTAACGACGCTGATGGATTGCGGGACGTTTTCCGCCGGGGTGTTGAGGCGCGTGGCGGAAGCGAGGTTGGAGGAACCGTAGGCGCGGCGGGAGTTTTCCCTAACCGTGAAGACGTCGAGAGTGACCGGGGTTTCGCCGGAGTTTTCGGCCAGCGCGTCGGGCTTGGGGGCGGGTTGCGCCTGCGTGGCGCTGACGATGGAAAACGCGACGGCGACGAAGGCGATGCGTTGGAGGTGCATGGAACGGGGAGCGGAGGCGGCAGGGGCGGACATCGTGGGGTTGGAGTTAAGGGACAGAACACGGGGGGGAATCGCCTTGGGTTTCGCGATTGGACGACGCGGATAAATGCCCGCCGGTAGACCGGCGCCAGCCTCGTTTCATTTGCCCGTAAACTGATTTAGCGGCGGCGGACCGATCCGCCCGGCACCCAGCGCCCCCGCACCGCGACGATCTTCTCGTGCTTAGGCGTGCCAAATTCGTTCGCCTGCAATTGGCCGACGAGCAGATCGGTCGCGGCCATGCCAATGGTCTCCGGATCGGAGTCGAGACCCGCCAGCGGAGCGACATCGCGCGACCAGTCCAGATGCACCAGCCCAACATCGGCGGGAACGTTCAACTTCAGCCGTTGCACCCAGGTCGGGATCGGCTGGTCGGAAAAGAGAATCACCTCCGGGCGAAAAGCGGAGAACCATTCGATGAAATGCGCCTCTTCGTCGTCCGTGCGGGTGATAAGCGCGGGCAGGCGGTCGGAAGCGGGCGTTTCATTCTGCTGTAGGAGAAAGGCCGCTAGCCACGCGCGGTCGACGCGCACGCTCAGCGTCTCGCTGAGCACGAGCCCGATGCGCCGGTAGCGTCGCGCGGCGAGCCGGTGCAAGACGAGCTGCATATCCTCGTAGTGGGAGGAGACCACGCGGTGCGCATGCGGCTGCACGACCGTCAGCCCCTTGGTGACGCAGGCGAAGTGTTTCCAATCGAGTTTCAGCGTGCCACCGGCCGCCGGCAGGGAATGCAGGATCAAGCCACGGATGCCGCGCGCGCAGAGGATCCGTGACATACGGTCGCCGGTCATCCCGGGCTCAGTGAGCCAGAACTCGTCGAGCGTGTAGCCGAGCGCGCGCGCGCGCCGGGGGGCGCCGAGATGGAAGCGCTGGAGAATGGAGGCCTGTCGCCAGCCGTGGCGGGTGGGCCAGGCGGTGATGAAGCCCAGCGCCGCCTGCACGGGTTTGGTCCGCAGCGTGCGCAGCCGCGCCATGAGACTGGAGACGACCGCATCGGCGCGATAGCCGAGCGCTCGCGCCGCCTTTTGCACGCGCGCCCGGGTGGCGGGCGGGATGCGGGGATCGTGGCGGAGAGCGAGGGATACGGTCGTGTGGGAGATGCCGAGGTGCGCTGCGAGATCGCGGATGGTGGGGCGGGGTTTCATTTTACGGGAAACCAGCGGTGGCCTTTCCCCTGGGCCGGGGCCAGCGATTATTTCGCAGATGGTCATCACGCGCCTTGAAACCCTTCACCTGCGCCCGCGTTGGCTGGTGGTGCGCGTGCACACTGATGCGGGGCTATTCGGTTTGGGCGAGGCGACGCTGGAAGGGCGTTGCCTGACGGTCGAGGCGGCGCTGCATGAGATGGAACGCTGGCTCGTCGGCCAAGATCCGCGGCGGATCGAACATATCTGGCAGCATTTGTTCCGCGGCGGTTTTTATCGCGGGGGACCGGTGCTAAGTTCGGCGCTGTCGGGCATCGACCAGGCGCTTTGGGATATTTTGGGCAAACACCTGGGCGTGCCTGTCTATCAACTGCTGGGCGGGGCGGTGCGGGACCGCCTCCGGCTTTACGGTTGGATGAATGTCACGGCCACGGGCGACTACGTCGAAAGCGCGGCACGGCTCGCGGCGGAGCACAAATTCACCGCCTTCAAATGCACGCTCACCGAGGCGATGCGGCCGCTCGAGTCGCGGGCGGCATTGCACACCGCCGCCGAAAAATTTGCCGAGATCCGCCAGCGCCTCGGCGACGCAGTGGACATCGGCGTCGATCTGCACGGCCGTTGCAGCCCAGCGGTCAGCCGGCAGCTCGCGAAGCTGCTGGAGCCGTATCATCCGTTTTTCCTCGAAGAACCGGTGCTCGGCGACGATCCGGCGGCGCTGCGCGATCTCGCGGCGGCGACCAGCGTGCCGCTCGCAACCGGGGAACGGCTCTACACGCGCTGGCAGTTTCAGGAGCTGATCGCGCAGCGTGCGGTCGCCATCGTGCAGCCGGATGTGGCGCACGCGGGCGGCATCTCGGAACTGCGCCGCATCGCGGCGGCGGCTGAGGCACGCGGGATCGCGTTTGCGCCGCATTGCCCGCTCGGCCCGGTCGCGCTCGCGGCCTGCCTGCAGGTCGCGGCGGCGACGCCGAATTTTCTCTGCCAAGAGCACGTCACGCTCGGAGAAACGCTGCTCACGCGCCCGTTTGCCGTGAGGGAGGGCGACGCCGAACTTCCGACGGGCCCGGGGCTCGGAATCGAGCTGGACGAGGCGAAGGTGGCCGCCGCACGGTTCGACGGCCGTTGGGACAACCCTCGGTTCACGCACGCCGACGGGAGCCTGGCCGAGTGGTGAGCGTGTTGCCCGCCATGCTTAACACCGCGACATTTTTCGGCTGCGACTGGGGCTCGACCGCGTTTCGCCTGCGACTCGTCGAGGCGCCTTCGCGGCGGGTGCTGGGGGAACTGAGCGCACCGGCGGGAGTGAAAACGTTCACGGGTTTTCCCGCCGCCGAGCGGTCGGAGCGGATGGGGCGCTATCTGGCCGGGCGGCCGATCCTCATCACCGGCATGGCCAGCTCGAACGTGGGCTGGAAAGAGCTGCCCTACGCGATGGCGCCCTTTCCGCTGGATGGTTCGAGTGCGCGCGCAGAGGGGGTGGAGTTCACCGATACGGCCGGGCGGAGGCGGCGCGCGCTGCTTTGCTCCGGCGCGCGCACGGCGGACGACGTGATGCGCGGCGAGGAA
>JACMRG010000196.1 GCA_014376585.1 Opitutaceae bacterium
AAAGTCGAGTCGCTGAATGTTTCCGTGGCGGCGGAGAATTTGCTCTGGGGGTGCTGCGGGCGGAAGGGGTGGCCCGGGTTGAGAGGCGGTGCGCGGGCTTCAGTCCGTGCGCAGCGCCCGCGTTTCCCACGTCCACCAAGCGGTGAACATCCCGATGCCGCCGATAGCGCTGACGACGGGCATCGCGTAGCTGGCGCCGATCCCCCACGCGAACATGCCCCGGGGCACGTCGAAAAGAATGCGCGCGATCCAATGGGTGCGGATCCGGCGTTTCTTCCGGGGATCTTCGCCGGGAGTCACCGTGAAGCGGCCGGCTTTTTGGTCGTGGCGGAGATTGAGGTCGAGCGGGGCGTGGACCTCGTTGGGGCGATTCACCGGGCCGTTGACACCGAGGGCGGGTTGGCCGAGGACGGCGGCGGCGGTGAGATCACGGATCTCGACGGGTCCGGTGAAGACCGGAGGGATGCCGGGATCGGGAACGGTGGGGATGGTGCCCGGCGTGGCTCGCGCGGCGGGACGTTGACGGGGGCGAACTCGCGCGGTTTGAAGCCGTAGAATTTGCGCGAAGGGTCGGGAAGATCTTCGGCCATGGGGCGGATCTTTCGCGGACGGGGGCTCAGTAGTCGTCCATGACGAACCACATGATCCACGTGAGGGCGAGAGTCAGGAAAAGGCCGGCACCGAGCCCGAACGCCATGACGGCGGGATTGAAGCGGGTGACCAGTCCGGTGAAGCCGACGCAGCCGCCGTTGGCGAGGGCCACGAGAATCCAGAAATCCCGCTTACGACGGGAACGTCGCGGTGGGAGCGGCTTTAACTCAAAGGCGCCGGATTGCCGGGCGAGGCGGCGGTTGAGTTCGAGCATGTCGTGCACCTCGTTGGCGCGGTTGACGGGGCCGTTGACGCCGAGGGCGGGCTGTTCGCCGGCTGCGGTGCGGTTGAGGGCCTCCACGGTGATTGGCGCGGTGTCGGCGGCGCGGGCGATGCCGGGGTCGGGGCCAGTGGGTGACGCGTCGGAGAGCGGGGCATGCGCGGGATAGTTGACGGCGTCGAAGGCGCGCGGTTTCAGGCCGTAGAATTTGCGCGGTGGGTCGGCGGGATCGTCAGGCATGGGGCGGGACGGGCGAAAGTTGGCGCGTAATCGGTTCGAGAGAAAGACAAAGATGATCGGAACGGTCGGGGGTCAGCGGATGGGGTAGAGCGTGCTGGCACGGGGAGCTTCGCCGACGGCGTAGACCGCGGGAGCTTTGGTCTGAAAGTGATCCTGCATGGCGTAAACCACCATGGGGTCGTCGGCCATCGAGAAGTTCCGCTCGGCGGCGGGGTAGGCGCGGGTGGCGGCGCAGCGGTAAACGAGATCGCCGGGGCCGGGGGGGAGTTGCTTCTCGTGGGCGCCAGCGCCGATGGTTGGCCACCAGTGCCGGGAGGGGATTGTGATGTGGCAGCTTTCGATGAGGTTGTGGCCGAGTCGCCGTTGCGGAAGTTGATATTCACCGCGAGGGTGGCGCGGATGATGACGTTGTAACGGCAGGGAAATTTCTCGTCGCGGTCCTGGATAACGAGATGACGGATGGCGTGCACGTTGACGCCGTCCACCAACGTGTAGGCGCTGCGCGTGATGTTGAAGTAGCCGGCGTCGGAGCCTTTGTTGTGCGCGTCCCCGATCTCGGAAGCCACGACGCTGACGTGGGTGCTGGCCTCGATCATCACGGGGTGCGTGCCGGAATTGAGGATGCGGCAACGAAGGAGCCAGCAATCGCGGGCGAGAGTGAAGCGGACGGCGACAACCCAGAGATCGGTGGTGCCGCGCGGGTCGTTGATGAAAGCGGCGGGGGCGTTGAGGATGGTGGGCGAGGGCGGAAGGGATTCGTCGTAGCTGACGGTGAGATCCTCAAGGCCGGCGTGATGGACATCGCGGCCGATTATGCCGGTGGTCCAGGTCGAGAAACCGTCGGGACCGCGTTCACGACCTGCGGCGAAGGTCCCGCGAAGCTTGAGGTGAAGTTTGCTGGTGCCGTCGGATGCGCCGCGCAGGACGACGCCGGAGCGCAGGTTGAGCGTGGCGGTGAGCGGGTATTTGCCGGGGGTGAGTTGGATGATGCGGGCGGGAACGGCAGGGGAGGTGGAAGCGGCCGTGGCGTCGATGAGGGCTTGGAGGTCGTCGCCGGGTTTGGCGCGGGCAACGACCGGGAAATCCGAGGGCAAGCCGTCGGTGACGCCGGCATTGGCCCTTTCGATCATGTCGGGATAGCGGGGATCGAGAGGGGCGGGATCAATTTTGGGGGCGGCAACGATGGCGGTGACAGTTGCGACCACCCAGAAGGCGGAGCCGAAGAGCATGCATTTACGCGGGCGCGACATGCCACGGCTAAACGGGGCGTCGCGCTGACTGGCGAGTGGCGAGTGGAAAAGCGCGGAGCGGACAATTTTGCGAGAACCCAACGGCGCAAAACCGGCGACCGCACGCCGGGAAGCGACCCACCGAAAAAAAGGAGACCGGTCGTAATTGATAAATATCATTGCACATTCGGTCGGCATTTTTTTCATCCGGGTCGCGGCCGCAGTCCCCAAATGCCCCGCCGACCGGTGAACTACTACTTCGCCGGTTTTGACCCTTAACACCCCTCCCACCCCATGACCTCGATTGGTTTATTCCAACGGCGTAAGCCGTGTTTTCTCGCGTTGGCGCTCGGCTGGCTGCTGACCGCTCTTCTAGTTCACGCTCAAACCGCCGGCACCGGCACGATTCAAGGCCGCGTGTTTAACCCCGTATCCAAGGACTACGTGCGCAATGCTGAGGTGCGCTTGGACGGCTCCGCTCAAGTCGTCTTCACCGAAGGTGACGGCACCTTTCAGTTCGCGGGGGTGCCTGCCGGCGTGGCCTCGATCTCGGTGATCTTTACGGGCTACACTACGGTCAAAGACACTTTCACAGTCACGGCCGGACAGCCGGCGGTGCGTGAGATCAACTTGGTCAGCAACGCGACGAGTCCCCCTCCGGGCAAGGACGGCGTGATTCAACTCACGGCTTTCACGGTCGCTTCCGAACGCGAGGGCAACTCCAAGGCCGTCATGGCGCAGCGGCGCAACATGAACATCACCACCTCGGTGTCGTCTGATATTTTCGGCGACGTCGCAGACGGTAACGTGGGTGAATTTTTGAAATATCTTCCAGGCGTCGATCTCGACTACGTCGAATCCGAAGCCCGTGGCCCCCGCCTCGGCGGCATGGACGGACAATACGTGGGCGTTTCCTTCGACGGTAACCGCACCGCCAGCGCCGACGCCAATCGTGGTGGCGGCTCGGCTTCACGTGCCACCAGTTTCGAGGGCTTCTCGATCACCAGCATCGACTCAATCGAGATCAACCGCACTTCAAGTCCGGAAAACGACGCCGATTCTCCCGCCGGCAACATCAACATGAAGACGAAGCGTGCCTTCGAACGGAAAGGCCGGCGCTTCGATTACAACTACGGCCTTAATCTCAACGGCGAAGAATTTACCCTGCGGAAGACAGCCGGCATCCGCGATACCCCCAGCTTCAAATGGAAAAATAACTATCAAGTCGGCTACTCTGAGTCCTTTTTCAACCAGCGCTTCGGCATCCTGCTCAGCGCCAGTCACGCGAATTCCTATACCGAGCAGAACGCCGTGACGGTAGATTACAATCGCGGCTCGCCCACGGACCCGCGTCCGTTGGTTGCGCGGCAGATTGATTTCGGCGACGGCCCGAAGTTTATTGTCAAAGATGCGCTCCTGCTCACGGCGGATTGGAAGGCAACCAAGCGTCTCGTGCTGTCGATCAACCTCATCTACAGTTATTTCGAGGGCGAATTCTGGAACCGGAATTTCACCTTCATCGCAGCCAACAATAATGCCAATGTGAACAACGGCCGGGGCACGGTTGGAGGAGACGGCATCCTCAGCATCGTCGCCCCTCCGCGCGACACGCTCGCCACCGTGGCCACGGTCAACAACGGCGGTGGTTCCTCGTCCAAGCTCATCTACAGCCGGCAGTATGCGCCGCGCTTCGAGTATAAAATCGGCGGCTTGGTGGTGGACGGGTCGATAGCCTTCTCGAAGGCCGTCAATAATTACGAGTCGCTTGAACGCGGCTTCACCAACTCCGAAGGTGGCGGCGTCGCGGGCGGCTGGACGGCTACTCGTCCCAATCCGGAGTCGTGGGAGTTTGTGCTGCGGCAAAACTCGGGCGCCGATTGGACCGACCTACGCAGCTTCACCAGCACCGGCAACACGACCGGCCGCGACGGCGGCACCCGCGTTAATAACGACGACCGCACTTGGATCACCGAAAAATGGACGGGCAACCTTAACACCAAGTGGGTCGTTCCGTTTATGAGCCGCTTCCCTAGCTCGATCAAATTCGGCGGCAAGTGGGACGAAGAGAGCCGGAAAAATCGCACCGATTCGCCGCTGAATATATGGTCCTACGTGGGGCCGGGCGGCAACACGACAGCCGTCAATCCCATCACCGGGGCCAACCAGAACGTCACGTTCGGCAATTGGGCGGACGTGGGCTCAAAATATGTTTCACCATTCCTTTGGGATTCTGGCACCACGGATTCCTTGAAAGTTTACAGCATCAATGGCTCGACGGCCATGATGCCCCGCGCCAACCGCCAGGCGATCGGCGAACTGTTCAAAGCCCACCCGGAGCTGTTTGTGAACACCGCCACGCCCAACGATTATTTCTCGGCGAATTATGCGAACGCGCGCAATTTCCGGCAGGTGATCAACGCCGGCTACGTCCAAGCCGATGTTAGACTCACTTCAAAATTCCAGATCCGTTTCGGCGTGCGTGCCGAACAGACCAAGAACTCTCTGACGGAATTCGATCCGCTAACGCGGGTCCAAGTTTTGGCCGCCGGTTATTTGGCCGACGCCGTCACGACGAATAACGGGCGCGCGACCACGATCCCGGGCTTGCGATATCAATACGAAAGCCAGCCCAAGGTGGTGCGGAAAAAGAGCTATACAAACTGGTTCCCCTCGATCGTGGCAAAGTATCAAATCCTACCCGAGTTGGAGTGGCAGGCCGGTGTCAACAAAGGTATCTCCCGCCCCGGCATCGACGATCTCACTGGTCTGCGGAATGTGAACGAGTCCAACTTCACCGTGGCTTCGCCCAACCCCAATCTGTTGCCCGAATACCACAAGGTTTACCAGTCGCGCCTAGCCTATTACTTCGGCAATCAATCGCCCGGCCAAGTCTCCGTGGCTTATATTATCGACGAAGCCGAAAATTTCACTCTGACCAGAAGCCTTTCTGCATCTCAGTTTGGCGAGACTGATCCGGATTTCGCAGCCTACACCTTCGTCACCAAGACTAACGACGTTTTGCTCCAGCGTTACAAGAACATCGATTTTAATTACCAGCAGACGCTCGGGTTTCTGCCGAGTATTTACCTGCGGGGGATTGGCGTGGGTGCGACTTACAGCCGGTCTTACGCGAACCAGCGTCGCAACAATCTGGCCCCGCACCGTGCGACCGCTTCGTTGAGCTACTCCTACAAGCGGTTCTCGGGCCGCGTGGGCGCGATTTGGATCGACGACCGGCCGGTTGACAGCGTTTACGGTCGCGTCTGGGGCGCCATGACGAAGCTCGATATCTCCGCCACGTGGAAACTTACGCGCTACGCGTCTCTTTACGTGCAGGTGCGCAATCCCACGAACCAGAAGGATCTTTATTATGAGTCGCCGCCCAATATGCAGGAGGGTAAGGGGAAGGTCCTACGCCGCATGGAAGCTTACGGCGACAACTGGGTATTTGGCGTCAAAGGTTCCTTCTGATCCGGATACGCTGAGTCTCGGTGACCGCGCGCCAGCCTCCGGGCTGGCGCTTTTTTTACGCCGAACATGAGCCCGCGTTGACCTGCATTGTGGTTGAAGCTTCACTCGCTACCGCCGCCGCATGAGTTCCTTTGCCTCCGCCCCGTCTTCCCCCGAGCGTGCGCCAATACGCCTGTGGATGCGCGGCGCGCTACTCGTGATCGTGGTGTTCTTGGCCTATCTCGCCGTCCTACCCGGGGGGTTTATTTGGGATGACGATCAGCACATTACCGCGAATCCTGCCATCATCGGCCCACAGGGGCTGAGGGAAATTTGGACGACGGCGGCGGCGAATTATTTCCCGCTGGTCCTTACAAATTTCTGGGTGCAGCACGCGCTCTGGGGGCTGCACCCTCTCGGGTATCACCTCGTGACGCTCGCGTGTCACGCGCTCGCGGCGGTGTTGCTTTGGCGGGTGTTGAGCCGACTCAGCGTGCGCGGGGCGTGGCTCGGTGCCGCGCTCTGGGCCCTCCATCCCGTGCAAGTCGAGTCCGTCGCTTGGATTTGCGAACTTAAGAACACGCAGTCGGCCGTATTTTTTCTGCTGGCGATACGATTTTATCTGAAGTGGCTGGAGGTAGGGCGGGTCTTTAGCCCGCCCTCTGCGCTTGAAAGCCCGGCTCAGGGCGGGCTGAAGACCCGCCCTACGGCGAACCCATCGGCTTACATTCTCGCCCTCGGCTGCGCCTTGCTCGCGATCCTGAGCAAACCCTCGACGGTGACGCTTCCCGTCGCGCTCGCGCTCTGCGTGTGGTGGCAACGCGGCCGGCTCACGTGGCGCGATTTTCTGCCGCTGGCGCCCTTCTTCGCGCTGGCGCTCAGCGCGGCCGGATGGACGATCTGGGAGCAGCGCGTCCACTCGGGCGCCGAGGGCGCGGCGTGGGCGCAGACGTGGCCGGAGCGCTTCGTCATCGCCGGCCGCGCAGTCTGGTTTTACGCCGGCAAACTCGCGTGGCCGGCGGACCTGATTTTTATCTATCCGCGCTGGCAGGTCGCGGCCACGCCGGTCGCGCTGGCGCCATTTGCGGCGGTGCTCGCGGTGGTGGCGCTGCTGTGGCGACGCCGGCAGGGCGCGTTGCGGCCGGTGTTTTTTGCGGCGGTTTATTTCGGAGCGCTGCTCTTTCCGGTGCTGGGATTTTTCAGCATCTATTTTTTCCGGTATTCCTTCGTCGGGGATCATTTTCAATACCTCGCCAGCATGGGGCCGCTCGCGCTCGCGGGTGCCGGAATCACGGTGGCGCTCCGGCACCTGCCCGCGGGCGCGGCGCGTCTGCGCCTGGTCGTGCCGGCGTTGCTGCTCGTGGCGCTCGGCGGCATGACGTGGCGCGAGAGCCGTGAATACCTCAGTCACGAATCGCTCTGGCGCGCCACGCTCGCGCGCAATCCCGCGGCGTCGATGGCGTGGTTCAACCTCGGTGACACGCTCGTCAAGCAGGGCCGGCACGAGGAGGCGATCGCCTGTTTCCGGCGCGGCGTGGAGCTACGGCCCGACGACGCGCCGGGCTACAACGACCTCGCTTGCGAGCTCGTGGTCGTGGGCCGGCCGCAGGAGGCGCTCGCGGTATTTGCGCGCGCGCTGGCCATTCGGCCGGGCTATGCGGAGGTGCACAACAATTTGGGCAATGCGCTGCGCAGCCTGGGTCGCATCGAAGCGGCGATCACGCAATATGAACAGGCGTTGCGTTTCAAACCCGACTACGCCGAAGCCCACAATAATTTGGGTTGCGAACTCGGAGCCAAAGGCCGCTCCGCCGACGCCATCGCGCATTTGGAAGCGGCCGTTCGGCTCAACCCCGCGAACGCGACCAACCATAGTAATCTCGGGAACGCCCTGCGTGATGCCGGCCGCGGTCCCGAGGCGCTGGCGAGCTATGAGCGGGCGCTCAAATCGAAGCCCGATTTTGCCGAGGCGCACGACAACTACGGGCTGGCCCTGCTGTCCGCCGGCCGCGGGTCCGAGGCCCTGGCCCGGTTCGCCGAAGCGGCGCGCTTCGGGGCGGATTCGCCCAAGATTCGCCGCGACTACGGCAAGGCCCTCGCGCAGCAGGGCCGTTTCCCGGAGGCCGTCGCGGAGTTTGAAGCCGTGGTGCGCCTCGATCCCGGCGCCGTCGCGGCGCACACCCTCCTCGGGGCCGCGCTCGTGCAGACCGACCGTTGGCCGGAGGCGCTCGCGTGTTTCGAGGCGGGGTTGAAAATTGCCCCCGACGACGCCGACTTGCACTGCAACCGAGCGGTGGCGCTCGCCACCGTGGGCCGGACGCAGGAAGCGGTCGCAGCGTTCAACGAGGCGCTCCGGCTAAGGCCGGCCTTGATCGATGCGCACAGCAACCTCGCCCAGGTGCTTCGGCAACTCGGACGCAATCTGGACGCCGCCGATCACTTTGACGAAGCCGAACGGCTCCGCGCCGAGCGAGCGCGTCGCCCGTGAGCACATGAAACCCGGCCGGTTTTTTATTGCGTGTAACGCAACAAGCGCCGGGCTGGTGCGTCTTTCCTGCTGCGCCCCGCAGCCCCCGTCATTCTGCCTTTCGCCATGAAATTTATCGCCCCGTCGCTGACGCTCGTTTCGCCCCCGGGCCGCTGTCCGGGCGGATTACGGTCTGCGCTTTGGCTGGGTGGGCTCGCGCTCTTTGCCCTGTGGCCCGCGCGCGCCGCGATCCTGCCGGAACCGGTGGCGGGGATGATCGATAACCGCTGTTCCAGCTGTCATAACGACGAGGACAGGGAGGGCGGGCTCGATCTGACGGTATTGCGCTACGAACCGGGCGACGCGAAGAATTTTGAGACTTGGGTGAAGGTATTCGACCGTGTGAGCGCCGGGGAGATGCCGCCGAAGAAGAAGCCCCGGCCGGCCCCGGCCGAGTTGACGGCGTTCACGCAATCGCTCTCGGCGTCGCTCACCCAGTCTGATCACACGCGCATCGCGACCGAGGGCCGCGCGAGCCGGCGCCGGCTCAACCGCTATGAATACGAAAACGCGCTGCGTGATTTGCTGGAGGCTCCGTGGTTGCAGATTCGTGATTCGCTGCCGGAGGACGGTGAGGCGTTTCGCTTTAACAAAATCGGCGAGCGGCTCGATGTTTCCCACGTGCAGATGGCGCGGTATCTCGGGGCGGCTGACTATGCGTTGCGTCAGGTGATGGCGACGCAGGTGACGCAGCCGCCCGCTGCGGTGAAGCGTTACTATGCGCGCGAGCAGGGCAGCTATACGCGGCCGATGAAATACACGGTGTTCAACAACGCGCCCGAGCGGGCGACCTTTCCCGTGCTCGGCCTGACGGCGCAGCCCGATGTGCGCGCCGAGAAGGCACCGATGACCGTGGGCGCAGCCGACCCCGTAAGTCGCGAACTCGAAGGCGTGGGCGTGGTGGCGGGCAGCTACGAGCCGATCGAGCCGAAGTTTAACCAGTTTCGCGCGCCCGTCGCCGGCCGCTACCGTCTGCGCTTGAGCGGGTTCACCGTGTGGGTGGGTCCCGGGAAACAGGAGCCGGTTAAAGCCCCTGAGCCCGGCCAACCGGCGCCGGCGCCCAAACCGCTGCGCTGGTGGATTCCCAATCTCGACGAGGTCTCGCCAGGCCGACGCGGCGAACCGATCACCGTTTATTCCGAACTGCCCCCGCGGCAGTTGCGCCAGCTCGGCAGCTTCGACCTGACGCCCGAGCCCGCAGTGCATGAACTCGACGTGTGGCTGCTTGCCAGGGAAACGGTGCGTCCGGACGCCGGCCGGCTCTTCCGCTCCCGGCCCGGCGCGGGCCGTTATCAAAATCCTCTCGCCGAACCTGATGGTCAACCCGGGGTCGTGTTCCGCTGGTTGGAGGTGGAGGGGCCGATGCAAGATCAATGGCCGAGCGCCGGCCACAAATTGATGTTCGGCGATCTATCGTTGAGGGCACCCCGGCAGAAAGACGGACCGGTGGAAGTGCTGTCGGCGGAATCGGCCGGAGACGCTGCGCGTCTGCTGAAAAATTTCGTGCAACGCGCCTACCGACGCCCGGTGACGGAAGCCGAAGCCACGCGCTTTTTGCCGGTGATCACCGGCGCGCTGAAGACAGGCAGTTCATTCGCGGATGCGATGATCGCGGGCTACACGACGGTGCTCTGTTCACCGGAATTTTTGAGCACGGAAGAAAAGCCGGGCTTGCTTGACGACTACGCACTGGCATCGCGCCTGGCGTTTTTTCTGTGGAACTCACCGCCGGACGCGGAGCTTCGCGCGCTCGCCGAACACGGCGAGCTGCACCGTCCTACGGTCTTGCGCGCCCAAACGGACCGGCTGCTCAACGATCCGAAGTCTCAACGGTTCACCCATGCTTTTTTGGATTACTGGCTCGACCTGCGGAAGATCGTGACGACCGCGCCCGACTCCACGCTCTATCCGGATTACTACCTCGATGACCTCTTGGAAGAATCCGCCCTGGATGAAACGCAGACGTTCTTTGCCGAACTCCTGCGGCGCGATTTGCCGGCGCGCGATCTGGCGGCTTCGGACTACGTCTTCGTCAACGAGCGGCTCGCCACGCACTACGGCCTGCCGCCCGTCGAGGGGATCGCGATGCGCCGCGTGCAGTTGCCGCCCGACAGTCCGCGCGGCGGACTCTTGACGCAGGCGGGCGTGTTGGAAGTTACCGCCAACGGCACGACCACGTCGCCCGTGCTGCGGGGCGCGTGGATCATGGAGCGCATCCTCGGGATGCCGCCGCCACCGCCCCCGCCGAGTGTGCCGGCCGTCGATCCCGATACGCGCGGCGCGACCACGATTCGTCAGCAATTGGACAAGCATCGCAACGAGCAGGCGTGCGCCGCGTGCCACACCAAGATCGACCCGGCGGGCTTTGCATTGGAAAATTTCGATGTGATGGGCGGCTGGCGCGACCGCTATCGCGCGGTGGGCGAAGGCAAGCCCGACGTGGGCATCGGCAAGGGCGGACAGAAATTCGCGTTCCACGCGGCGCTCCCCGTCGATGCGAGCGGCGAGACGCCCGACGGCCGGACGTTTGCCGACATCCGCGATTTCAAGCGCCTGCTCCTCGCCGACGAGCCGCAGCTCGCGCGCAACCTCGCGCGCCAGCTTACGGTTTACGCGACGGGCGCACGGATCAGCTTTGCTGATCGGCCCATGATAGAACAGATTTTGCAACGGGCGCGGCGCAGCCAGTATGGGGTTCGCACCCTTTTGCATGAAATTGTGCAAAGCCCCCTTTTCCTCAATAAATAGCCGACCCCAACCCCGCATGAAGCCCACCCACGCCTCCCGTTCCCAGCTCGGCTCGTTTGTCTCCGCGCGGCATGCGCTGTCGCGCCGTCAGTTCCTGCGGGGTGCGGGCATCGTGCTGTCGTTGCCGTTGCTCGATTCGATGCTGCCCCCGTTTGCACGCGCGGCGACCGCGGCGGCCGCCAGGGCGGAGGCGGCGAAACCGCGGCGCGTGTTTGCGATCTGTAACAATCTTGGACTCGTGCCCGATCAGTTTTTCCCCACTGCGACCGGACGAGGCTACGCGCTTTCGCCGTATTTGGAGATGATGAGGGACCACCGGGAGGACTTCACGGTGTTCAGCGGTGTTTCCCACCCGGACGTCGATGGCGGCCATCCGGCCGATATCTGTTTTCTCACGGCGGCGCCGCATCCGGGTAGCGGTGGCTTTCGAAACACCATCTCGCTCGATCAATACATCGCGGAACGCATCGGCCATGAGACCCGGTTTCCTTCGCTGACGCTCGGCGTAAACGTCGCGCAAGGGGCACGCAGCCTTTCGTGGACGGGTTCCGGGGTGCTCATTCCCTGCGAAGAAAAAGCGTCGGATGTGTTCAAGCGGCTTTTCATCCAGGGCACGCCGGCCGAGGTGAACGCGCAAATGCGCAAACTCGATCTCGGCCAGAGCATCCTCGATGCCGTGGCGGGCCAGGCGAAAGACCTGCAGCGCGGCGTGACGGCGCGGGATCGCGACCGCCTCGATCAATATTTCACCAGCGTGCGCGACCTTGAGCAACGCATGCAGATGTCGAAGGAGTGGGAGCGAAAGCCCAAGCCACAGATCGACGCGCCCGTGCCCCTCGATCCCGCCAGTCCGCGTGAATACATGGACAAGGTGAAGCTCATGTATGACATGGCGCGCCTCGCGTTTGAGACCGACTCGACGCGCTCGATCTCGCTCATGCTCGACAGCGTGAATTCGCCCGCCATCGAATTCGGCGATCACAAGACCACCGACGGCTATCACAACCTCTCCCACCACGGGAAATCCACGGAGAAGCTCGCGCAGCTCAAGTCGATTGACGAGTGGCACATGAAACTCCTGAACAATCTCTTCACGGATTTGAAGGCCGTGAAGGAGGACGGGGAGACCCTGCTCGACCGCACGATGGTGCTCTACGGCTCGAATCTCGGCAACGCGAACACCCACGTGACGACGAATTTGCCCACGCTCTTCGCCGGCGGCGGTTTTCGCCACGGGCAGCACCTCGCCTTCGATAAAGACCGCAACTACCCGCTGCCGAATCTTTTCGTCTCGATGCTGCAACGCATGGGCATCGAGTCCGATAAGTTCGCCTCGGCGACGGGCACGATGCGCGGGCTGGAATTGGCGTAAGATTTTTCAGGGCAGGGCGGCGCCGCGAAATGGAGTTGCCCCGGGCGGTGGGTTTGCGCGTATCTTTTGTTCGTTCTTCTCGTCATTTCCCCTCTCTCCCCAACCATGAATAAACGTCTCATCCTTGCCAGCACTCTCATCGCTCTCGCCTTCGCGCCCATGCTGCGTGCGGAGGACGCCAAAGCCGCTCCCAAGACCGATGCTCCTGAAACCGAGCTCGGCGGGAAAATGGAAAAGCTCAACGGCGCCTACCGTAAGCTGAAGCGCCAGATCGCCGATCCCGCCAAGAACACCGAGTCGCTCGCGCTCGTCGCGACGATCAAGACGCAGGCCGAGGCCTCGCTCAATCTGAAGCCGGACATTACGAGCACGAAGCCCGCCGCCGATCAGGCGAAGTTCGTCGAGAGCTACCAGGCCGAGATGAAGAAGATGATCGAGCTGATCACCAAACTCGAAGTCGCGCTGAAGGCCGGCAAGAACGACGAGGCCGCCAAGATGATCGCCGACCTCGATGCCCAGCAGAAGTCCTCCCACAAGGAATTCCGCAAGCCGAAGCAGAAACAATAAACGGAGACGAAATCTCAACGGGCGCCCAGGCACCCGTTTGATTCCGATTCAGAATCTTACCGCCCGGCGAATGAGCCGGGCGGTTTTTTGGGTAGAGCAGCCGTTGCTGCAAGCGCGGCCCGCGCAGGGCGGGCACTTACTTCAGCTCGCGGATCTTCACGTTCCGATACCAACAGTCGTCCTGGTGGTAGGTGAGCATGATCGGGCCGGTGATTTTATCACCGAAGCCGGGTTGCTTCGCGAATTTGCTCTTGGCGAGGCCGGCTTTGACGGCGTCGCTGCCGAGATCGTAGGCGAGGGCGAGTTTGCCGTTGAGCCAGTGCTCGACGTGGTTGCCTTTGACGATGATGCGCGAGGCGTCCCATTCGCCGACGGGTTTCATGATTTTATCGGCGGCGGGCGGGAGGACATCGTAGAACGAGGCGGTCTGGCGATGCGGCCCGATCTTGCCGTCGGGGTGGCCGATGTCGTCGAGCATCTGGTATTCGTGGCCGGGGGCGGCGGCACGGGCCTCGGTGACAAAATACTTCACGCCGTTATTGCCGGCGGGCGGGAGTTTCCAATCCCAGGAAAACTCAAAGTCGGTGAACTGGCGTTCCGTGATGAGCTCGGTGCCTTTGACCTTGGCGATGGCGTGAAGGGTGCCGTCTTTCACTTCCCAGCCGCCGGCGGGTTTGCCGGCGTAGGGACGCCAGCCGTTGAGGGTTTTGCCGTCGAAGAGGAGCGTCCAGCCGGCGGATTTTTCGGCGGGCGTGAGTTCGTTGTCGGCGGCGGAGAGGGCCGGAGCGATGCAGGCGAATGCGATGAGGGGCAGAAGGCGGCGAGGGGACATGGTGGGTGGGTTTAGGGGAAGGGGAACAGGGGAAGACGAATAGGAATCGGTGCGGTTGTGGAGAACATAGTTCAGCGCGGGCTCTTGAGCGCGTGGTCCGCGGGGAGATCTTCGCCGGACCAGATTTTCTCCCACGTGGTCCTGGCGGCGGGGGCGGACCAGAACGGATCGCTCGCGGGTAGGCCGAGCGGGAGGAGGGCGACGCTGCACAGGTAGAGACTGCCGGTGGAGATATAGGTCTCGCCGAGGCCGGGCTGGGAACCGGAAACGCCGATACGGAGCCAGCCGGCGGCGTCGAAGGTGCCGGGCGCTTCGAGGGTGCGGCGGATAACGGCGGAGAGGGCGACGCGGGCCTGCGCGGGGGAAACGTCGGCGGGGAGCGCGCGGCGGAGAGCGGCGAGGGCAAGGCCCTGAAAGGCGCCGCAACGATACGCGACCGAGCGACCGATGACGGGATAGGTGCCGTCGGGCGCGATGAGGCGCTCCTGGATGGCGGCAAAACGGGTGAGGCGCTCGCGGGATTTAATGCGGAAGGTTTTGAGCGCGGGCGTTTCATCGCCGACGACGTCGAGCGCTTCGACGAGCATGGGCTGGATCACGAAGGCGTTGTAATAATCCCAGTGAAACTCGGGGCCGTCGCCATACGTGCCGTCGCCCACATACCACGCGGCGTGTTTGTCGATGCCCTCGAAGAGACGGGCGTCATCGCGGCCGGCGCCGACTTGATGGAGGAAAATTTCGACGGTGGTGGCGAAGAGTTTCCAGTTATTCTCGCCGGTGGGGATGGGGCGCGACGACTTGAGGGCGGCGATGACGTTTTGTTGGACGCGCGGATCGAGTTTTTTCCAGAGTTCGTCGGGAGCGCGGAGCAGGGCCTGCGCGAGAAAGGCGGCGTCCACGAGGGGTTGGCGGCCTTTGGAGAAATTGAGAAAATCGGGCGAGGCGGGATCGGTGGCGGCGTCGAGGGCGGAGCGGGCCAGGGCGGCGAGGCGCGCACGCTCAACGGCTTCGGGCGTGGAGTCAGCGGGGAGTTCGAGCCACGGGGCGAGGCCGGCGAGGAGGCGACCGAGGGCTTCGAGGTGGGTGTAGTCAGGGCGGTCCTTGGTGCGGGGCGCGGACTCCACGGGCATCGTGGCCTTGAGGCGACGCTGCGAAAGGGCGGTGAGCACAGGATCGGCGAGGCGGGTGGCGAGCTGGCACCAGAGGGCGCGGGTGGCGGCGGGGGTAAGCGAAGGCGGAGCCGATGCGGCGGGCGAGGAAGCGGCGGCGACTTGGGAAGTCGTGGCGCCGAGAAGGGCGGCAATGGCGGAGAGTTTGAGGAAGGAGCGGCGGGTGTTCATGGGGTGGAAAGAAGCACGGGGTTCAGGGTTCGAAAGATCGCGAGAGCCCGAGCTGGAGGCCGCGTAGTTCGGCGAGGCCGCGCAGGCGACCGATGAGCGAGTAGCCGGGGCAGGCGGGCGGAGGTTTCGCGAGATCATCGAGCATGGTGTGGCCGTGATCGGGGCGGAGCGTGAGTCGCCAATCGGCGCGGGCGGAGATGCGGCGGGCGGCTTGTTCTTCGAGGAGGGCGCGGACGACGGCGGGCATGTCCATCGAACCCTCCAGATGGTTGGCCTCGTAGAAGACGCCGTCAGCGGAGTGCTGCACGCTGCGAAGATGCACGGCGTGAATGCGGGGGCCGAGGCGGCGGGCGATGCCGGGGAGGTCGTTGTCGCGCCGCGCGCCGAGGGAGCCGGTGCAGTAGCAGAGGCCGTTGGCCGGTGTATCGACGAGTTCAAGGATCGTTTGGAGATCGGACTCGGTGGAAACGATGCGCGGCAGGCCGAGCACGGGAAACGGCGGATCATCGGGGTGGATGGCG
>JACMRG010000028.1 GCA_014376585.1 Opitutaceae bacterium
ACGACATCGTGTCGATGAACGACCCCGCGCTCTGCGGAGAAACGTTTTCCCTCCTCACCTTCAAGGCCGCCATCGCCGCCGAGCCCGCCATCCTCTGCGACTACCGCATCCTCACCGTCGGCGTGCGCCAGTCTGGCGTCGCCGCGCTTGCCGCCGCCAGCCGCTGGCTCGACCTCGGCCCCGCCGGCCCCGACGAAATGACCGCGCTCGCCCTCGCCAGCCTCATCGCCCTGCGCCGCGCCACCGTCGCCCACGGCGTGCGCCACACCGTCTCCTTCCACAGCAGCATCGCCCGCGCGCGCGATTTCCAAACCCTCTGCAACCGCCTCAACGGCACCTCACCACCGAGCCGCCCATCCCCGCCCACCACGTTTCCGGAAGACTCGGCAGCGCCGCCCGCCAGCGCGAAATCAAAGCCTTTCTGGCCAACACGCCCTCGCTCATCACCAACGCCCGCTGCCTCACCGAAGGCGTCGATGTCCCCCTCATCGACTGCGTCTTCTTCGCAGACCCGAAAGGCAGCACCATCGAGATCGTGCAAGCGGCAGGACGCGCCCTTCGCCTCGCGCCGGGAAAAACACGCGGCTACATCCTGGTCCCGGTCGTCGTCCCCGAAGGCGCGACGCTCGACGAAGTCACCGCGACGAGCGCCTTCAAATTCGTGCTCGTCGTCCTGCGCCGCTGGCCGCCCACGACGAACGCATCATCGAATGGTTCCGCGCCACCGCCGAAGGCCGCACCCCCGAAGTCGGCGGCCTGATCGATTTCGACTTCGCGAACGTCGTCGCGCCGCTCGGCGTGAATGCGGCGGAGTTCGCGAAACAGATCGAAGTGAAGTGCCGGCAACCAATCGCGAAACTGTCGTTCGCCAGCTACGAACCAGCCCAGAGTTGGGCACAAGAATTCAGAATCACAGGCGGTCGGGCGTGGGGTGTTGAATACCGGAAGCTCACTGACCTTGGAGAATGGCCCACTGATATTCCCCGCGCGGTTGATTTCTTTTGTCGCGGGAGAGGTTGGATAGATTGGCCTACGTTTCCTGGGCGGGGGCGCAAATGTGTCACCTACGTGAAAGGATTGGCTGGGAAACGGCTTCGCCCATTTACCGAGGCGAGAGCGTGGGCGCGCGCACTCGAACTACAATCCTCGGAAGAATGGATAAGCTCCATTCGACGCGAGAAACTAAAGTTTCCGACCGACATTCCCTCATGGCCGGATAGCGCATACAAACATAAGGGTTGGCCAAGCTGGCCCGATTGGGTCGGCTATCAACCAGCTTGGTGGCCTTTTTTCGAAGCTCGAGCGTGGGTGCGAGAGTTAAAGCTTTATCGCTTTTCGCCCGAGGGTGGCGCGCAAAGGGTTTGGAAGGCCTACCACAGTGGCAAACCGCTCGATCCGACCCTTCCGCCTTTTCCACGCGGCAAAATTCCTACGGCGCCCGAGACCGTTTACACCAAAGAAGACGGTTGGAATGGCTATGCCGATTGGGTCAGACGGCCCGATTTTCTCCAGCCGCCGACCGGTCCAACGAATCCGCCGCCCGAAATTGCGCCTTTAACCTGAGCGCCGTTTCCCTCCATCTTCCACGCGCGTCCATGCTCACCCAATCCCAAGCCGACCGGCTCCTGGCCGAATTGAAGGAGGCTGTGCGCAGCGACATTTTCGTCTGGGAGCACAGCCAGCGTCAGGATGAGATTCTACGGGCCGTCGGCGACGAGAAGCTCCAGTTCATTCTCACGCTCACGCGAAATCCGTTTGAGATCAAACTTCATGCCCGCACGCGCGACCGGCATATCGGGCTGCTGCGAATCGATAACGCGCCGTTTCATACGAATCCCGACGGTTCCGAACTGCGCGATACGCCGCACCTGCACACCTACCGCGAAGGCTGCGGGCTCGCTTGGGCCGAACCCATCGACTGGTATGACCTCGGAAATCCCCTAGGCACGCTGGAACGATTTCTCGCCGAGTTCAGCGCCCGCTTTCCTTCCGGCATAACCGCCGCTATGGTTTGATTTATGGTTTCCGCCCGCACACCCGACTTTGCCAGTGACTATGTCGCTTGGTTGAAAGACCGCGTTACCCAACGCGTGCGCGGCGACGAGTGGGCGATCAGCACTCCGTTTCTCGATCCCTTCAACGATGGCGTGCAGCTGTTCGTTGACGCCCGCGCGCCCGAAATGGTGCTGCACGACGGCGGCCACACCATCGACAATCTCCTCACGCTCGGCGTTGCGATCGAGGACTCGGAACGCCGCCTGGCACTCATCAAGCGCGCGCTGTCAGGCTCTCCCGTGGAATTCGCCGCCGGCCGCCTGCAAACGCGAGCCACCGCCGGAAACTTTGCCCAACGCGCACATTTTCTCCTCACCGCCATCACCCGGTTAAACGACCTGTGGATGAGCGCCGTGCCTCATTCGTGGACGGACTTTTTCGAGATGGTTTCGGAGTTCCTCGACGCGCAAGGCGTGCTCTACACCGCCAACGCCATCTTGCCGGGCCGCACCGTGGAACACCCGATCGACTTCATCCTCCAATTCCCGAAGAAGCAGGAGCGATTGGTGAAACTGGTCGCCGCACCGCGCCCGGCCACGGCGAAGCTCGTCTCATTCACCTGGCTCGAACTCATGGCGACGCGTCCGCAGTCCGAGCGGGTGGTAGTCATCAATGACGTGCGCCGGCCCGATCCCTTCGAGACGGAAACCGACGAACAGTTTCGCGCGGTCAGCGATCAAACGATCGCCATCTTGCAGGGCTACAGCACGAAAGTTTTCCGTTGGAGCGAGCGAGCGGCGGCTCCGTTTGCGGATCTTTGGCATCCGAGCCGAAATTAGATTTTGCGCCCAACGTCGACGAAGCTGCGTGCTGAGCCAAGTCGAAGGTTAGATCAGCGGGACGGACTTCCTCCAGCGGCCCGCGCGACGCGCCCCTGCCAGCTTTGACGCCCCGTCAACGCCACGTTTTTCTCTCCGCCATGCACTAGCGCCAACTCATCACCGCCATCGCCGAAACCCACACGTCGGCGATCAGGCGCGCGACCGCCGCCGTAAACCAAGGCCTCGTCCTCCGCAACTGGCTCGTCGACGCCTACGTCGTCGAATTCCAATAAGGCGGCGAGGACCGCGCGAAGTATGGTTCGGGATTGCTCAAACGTCTGGCGGCCGACCTGACCAAGCGCGGCGTAAGCGGATGCAGTCTACAGATGCTGGAGCGCATGTGTCAGTTCTACGCCACCTATCCACAACTCGCGGATTCAATTTCCTCATCACCAATGCGGATTTCGCGCGAGGCCCCTCCAACTTTGGAAATTTCGTCATCAGCGATGACGAAATCCAAGAAAAGCCAGTCACTGACTGGCCTTTCGCCCGACACACGCCGCACGTCCGACCCTTGGGATTTGGTCATCGCTGATGACCAAATCGCCCCTCACCGCAAAATCGTCATCGGTGATGAGGAAATCTAACGCCGGCCTTCCTACCCCGCTCACACTCCAGCAAATCCTCCAGTTTTCCTAGACGCACCTGATCGAACTCCACCGCCTCGACGATCCGTGGAAGCGGGCCTTCCACGAAGACGAGTGTCTCCTAGGCGCGTGGTCCGTGCGGCAACTCCAGCGCCAGATTAGCAGCCTTCTCTACGAGCGCACCGGTCTTTCCAAAAACAAGCGCGCCGTCGTCGCCCGCGCCCGCAAGCAATCCGCCGACGCGCCCGCGACCATCGAAGACCTCATCCGCGATCCCTCCATCCTCGAATTCGCCGGACTCGCCCACCGCGCCGCCTGCTCGGAAAACGATCTCGAGTCCGCCCTGCTCAATCACGTGCAGGCCTTCCTCCTCAAACTCGGCACCGGCTTCTGTTTCGAGGCGCGCCAGTTCCGCATCACGGTCGGCAACGAGCATGATCGCATCGACCTCGTCTTCTACCATCGCCGTCTGCGTTGCCACGTGCTGCTCGACTTAAAAATCCGCGCCTTCTCCCACGCCGACGCCGGCCAGATAAACTTTTATCTGAATTACTTTAAGAAAAACATGATGGCCCCGGGCGACCAGCCACCCGTCGGCATCGTGCTCTGCAGCGATGAAGACGAGACCAAGGTCGAATACGCCACCGCCAGCCTCTCTCAAAAACTCTTCGTCTCCCGTTACCTCGTGGCGCTCCCTAGCGCCGAGAAGCTCAGCGCCTTCGTTGCCGCCGGCCGCGCCCGCCTCGAGCGCCGCTAGCTTTCACCGTTCCGCAAACGGCTTCCACCGCTCATCCTTCGGCCGGCAAAAGCCCTGCACGGAAAAACACCCGCGGCGGTCCTATCGGCACCCGCGCCAGCCTCGCCGCGCAGCCCAGAAGAGTCAGATCCCGCCGCAACAGATTCCGCCGGTGGCCGGGCGAGTTCATCCATTCCTTCACGATGACCTCGGCCAACCGCCCGTAGTCGTCGGCCAGGTCGCGCCCGAATCGGCCGCGGGCAGGCTGATCGCCGAAACATTCTCCGCCACCAATTCCGGATCGAGCCCCGCCTGTTGCACGTGTTCGAAAGCGTTGCGCCGGCCCGCAAACGGCCCGTCGTGCGAGGGCCGTAACTGCGCTGCCATCGTGACCGCCTGGTCCGCCGCCGCCGCGTCCAACGCCGCCTGCGGGAGGCGCCGCGCGCGTTTCTCCGCCACCCTCGCCCGGTTGCTCTCCGCAAAAATCGCCGCGCCCATTCGCGCCGCGTCGAAATTTTCCACGGTGATCGCGCGCGCCCGATCCTCTCCCGCAATGCGAGCGGGAGTGCCGCCATCGCCGTGATCCATTCCCGCCGTGCCATGTCGCCAAAAAAACCGCGCCCACTCCGCCCTGCAACCCAAACTGGACTCCGCCACTTCCCACTTCCCCCGCACGCCCGCGCGCCCACACTCCCCGCCATGCCCAACACCCTGACGCGGAAAAAGCCCCCGTTCCCCGTCAGCCCCGATCTCCTCGGCTACCTTCGCCGCTACAAGCGCGAGCGTGACCTCTCCGTCACCTACGAGCGCCTCCGCATCTTCCAAGAGGTCATCCCGCTCACCGACGAAAAGGGCAAACCCACGCTCTGGGACACCGTCATCTACGAACCCACCGAGATGAGCGCACTCAACGAAGCGCTGAAACAGGTTTACGCTCTCCTCAAAGTGGACGGCGACCTCTCCGTGATGGGTCACCTCTACGTGGACCGCATCGACTACTGCACCTTCGGCAACTCCACGCCGTTCCGCATCCGCATCGTCAACGCCTACAACGACAATCAGGACTATTTTTACGTCAAAAAGGCCGACGCGTCCCGCATCTACGGCCTCGAGCTCGAGCACCTCCTCTCGCCCAACCGCCTCAATTTCATCACCCACGGCACCACGCTCATCGAGGAGCACATCGTCGGCCTCCCCGGCGATATGTTTATCGACGACTGGCTCCACCGCCCCGAGCTGCGCCCGATCCGCATCGCCAAGGAACTCGTGAAGTTCAACGAGCGCTGCTTCGTCCGTCTCCTTGGCGACATGCGCAGCTATAATTTCGTCGTCCTCCTCACGCCCGATTTCGACGACTGGCAGGTCCGCATCCGCGCCATGGATTTCGACCAGCAGAGCTACAACGGCCGCAAAAACTTTTACCTCCCCCAGTTCTTCAAGGAAAACTCCGAGCTCACCCTCTTCTGCGCCAAACATCTCCGCCCCGAGACCGCCCACCAGTATCAACGCGAAGAGCAGACGCTGCTTCTCCAGCGCGCCGGCCTCGCCTCCGAACGCCTCAGCCTCCTCCTGCACGACATGGCGCGCGACCCGATCTCCCCGCCCGATAAAATCCACGAACTCCGCGCCGGCCTCGCCGAACACTACGGCCGCGACGCCTACCTGCGCTGCGAATCCATGGGTGCCCTCATCCGCGAAAACCTCGAATCGATCCGCCGCCACGTCGGCCGCCCCGTCGTCCCCGAGCTCGTGCCGGAGTAAGTTCTCCGCTGTAGGCCCGACCGCCGGTCGGGCCAAACCTCCGCCCGCTTTCCCCCCGCAACCGACCACCGGTCGGTTCTACAGCGACTCTGTTCAGACCGTCCGCCCCCAGATCTCTCGTTAACCCGTCGATCGCCCCGACGCTGGCCCTCATTCCCAAATTCACGCCACCCATGCGCTTCACCCCGACCCTGCTCGCCCTCTTCGCCGCCGCGTTCTCCTTCCACGCCACCGCCGCCGACCTCGCCTCCTTCCCCGTCACCATCCGCATCGATGCCGCGCTGCCAGGCGCCGAGCTCAAACCCATCTACCGCTTCTTCGGCGCCGACGAACCGAACTACGTCACCATGAAGGACGGCAAAAAACTCCTACGCGACATCGGCCAGCTCGGCACCCCCGCCGCGCCCGCCTACTTCCGCACGCACAGTCTGCTCGTCACCGGCGACGGCACCCCCGCGCTGAAATGGGGTAGCACCAACGCCTACACCGAGGACGCGCAGGGTCGCCCCATCTACGACTGGACGATTGTTGACCGCATCTTCGATACCTACCTCGCGCGCGGCGTGAAACCCTACGCCCAGATCGGCTTCATGCCGCAGGCCCTCTCCTCAAAACCCGAACCCTACCAACACGAATGGCGCCCCGGCTTTCCTTATAACGACATCTACACCGGATGGGCGCATCCGCCGAAAGATTACGCGAAATGGGCCGAGCTGGTTTACCAATGGGTGGGCCACTGCGTCGCCCGCTATGGCGTGAAGGAAGTCGAGTCGTGGTATTGGCAGGTCTGGAACGAGGCCAACATCGGCTACTGGAAAGGCACGCCCGAGGAATTCCGCAAACTTCACGACTACGCCATCGACGCCGTCCGCCGCGCCCTCCCCACCGCGCGCGTCGGCGGCCCCGACACCGCCGGCGACGGCGGGAAGTTCATGCAGGATTTCCTCGAACACTCCCTCCGCGGAAAAAATCACGCCACCGGCCAGGTCGGCACGCCCATTGATTTTCTTTCCTTCCACGCGAAAGGCTCGCCCACTTTCGTCGATGGCCACGTGCGCACCGGCCTCGCCGCGCAGCTCAAGACCATCGACACCGCCTTCGCGCGCTTCGCCTCGTTCCCCGAGCTGAAGGGGAAACCCATCGTCATCGGCGAGTCCGACCCCGATGGCTGCGCCGCCTGCCAGGGCCCGCAACTCGCTTACCGCAACACCACGATGTATTCGAGCTACACCGCCGCCGCCTTCGCGCGGAAACATCTTCTCGCCGAAAAACACGGCGTGAATCTCGAGGGCGCCGTCACCTGGGCTTTCGAGTTCGAAGACCAACCCTACTTCGCCGGCTTCCGCGTGATGGCGAGCAACGGCCTCACGCTCCCCGTGTTTAACGTCTTCCGCATGATGGCCAAAATGTCCGGCCGTCGCCTCGACGCCCAGAGTTCCGGCGACCCCGGCGTCGAGTCCATCATCAAGAACGGCGTGCGCGGCGCCCCCGCCGATGTCTCCGCCCTCGCCAGCCTCGACGCCGCCCGCCGGCAGCTCGCCGTCCTCGTCTGGCATTATCACGACGACGACATCCCCGGCGCCACTGCCGACGTCCGCCTCACCCTCGCCGGCCTGCCCGCCGAAGCCACCACGCCGCGCGTCGCGCACTACCGCGTCGATGCCACCCACGGCAACGCCTACACCCTCTGGCTCGCGCTCGACTCGCCCGTCGCGCCCACCCGCGCCCAATACGCCCAGCTGGAAGCCGCCGCCCAGCTCGGCCAGCTCGACGCCGGCCCCGCCACCGTCACCACCGACCACGGCACCGCGACCCTAAACTTTCCTCTCCCCCGCCAAGCCGTGTCCCTCGTCATTCTCACTTGGTAGGGTCGCCACGAACGTAGCGGCGGGCGTCCCTGCCCGCCGACAGCCGGCGCCGAACCCGGCAGGCAGGGACGCCAACCGCTACATCATTCGGCTTAGATAATCGAAACGGTCGGCCGCTTCGCCGCCGAATTTTATCCGTGTCGCTCCCGGAAATCCGTGCATAGAAATCCTTGATGCGCCTCCCCACGCCCTTGCTCGCGCTCTTCGCTTTTTCTCTCCTAACCGCCTGCCGGACCCCGGCACCCCGCGAGACCGCGAAAGCCACATCCCCGTTCGCCCTCCCGCCCGCCCTGGCATCCGCCCAGCGCATCGTCATCCTCGGCGATAGCATCACCTATGGCGGCACCTATGTGGATTTCGTCGAAACCGTGGTCCGCACGCGCGTCCCCGGATGGCGCGGCGAAATCATCGACCTCGGCCTTTCCAGTGAAACCGTCTCCGGCCTCTCCGAAGACGGCCACGCCGGCGGCAAATTCCCCCGCCCCGATCTCCACGAACGCCTCGCCCGCGTGCTCGCGCAGACCAAGCCCGACGTCGTCCTCGCCTGCTACGGCATGAACGACGGCATTTATTTTCCGTTCTCCGAGGAACGCTTCGCCCGCTTCCGCGACGGCATGATCCGGCTCCACCAGGCTGTCACCGCCGCCCACGCCACGATCATCCACATCACCCCGCCCGTCTTCGACCGCGTGCCCATCACCGCAAAAACCCTGCCCGCCGGACTCGCCGCCTATCCGACTCCGTTCAACGGCTACGATCAGGTGCTCGCCCGCTACTCCGGTTGGCTCATCGCCCAACGCACCCAGGGCTGGAAGGTCATCGACGCCCACACGCCCATGACCGCCGCGCTCGCGCAGCTGCGCGAGATGGACCCGGCCTTTACCTTTTCGAAAGACGGCATTCACCCCGATGCTCGCGGCCACGCCGTCATCGCCCGCGCCATCCTCTCCGCGTGGAATCTCCGCCCCGATGAAGACGGACTGCTCGACCAGCTGGTCGCGAACCCCGACACGCCTCTGCTCAAACTCGTCCGCGAACGCCGCAAAGTGCTGATGAACGCCTGGCTCTCCGCCACCGGCCACCGTCGCCCCGGCGTCACCCCCGGCCTGCCACTACCCGAGGCCGAGGCGAAGGCCTCCGCCCTCGGCGAAAAAATCCGCGCGCTGAACTAGCGTGAGGTAATTTTTCGTAGCCGCTCGGAGTGGCCCGCGGGCGTCCGCACGTTTAAGTAAACTACGCTGGCGCCTCCTTCCCGCGCCTCGACCTCCGCGCAAATTCCCGCGCCCCCGGCATCCGCCGCCGGCACCCGGGCGTTGTTTCCCGGTCCACCCCACCCTCCCATGCGCACTTTTCTCCCATTCCTCCTCAGCGCCACGCTCGTCACCCTCACCGCGCTCCTCGCCGGCTGCGCCACCGCGCCCAAACTCGCGCCGCTTAAGACCGTGCCCTTCGTCGATCTCGAGCGCTACACCGGCCGCTGGTATGTGATCGCGAACATCCCCTACTTCCTCGAGCGCGGCAAAGTCGCCAGCTACGACACCTACGCCCGCCGCCCCGACGGCACCTTCACCAACAACTTCACCTTCCGCCGCGAGACCTTCGACGCGCCGGAAAAAACGTGGCACGGCTCCGCCAAGATCACCAACAAAACGACCAATGCCGAGTGGGCTGTGCAGTTCGTCTGGCCGTTTTCCGCCGACTACCTCGTGATCGACCTCGACCCTGACTACCGCTGGGCCGTGATCGGCCACCCTTCGCGCGATCTCCTCTGGGTTCTCGCCCGCGACCGCCAGCTCCCCGGCGCCCTCTACAACGCCATCGTCGCCCGCACCGCCACTCAAGGCTACGACCCCGCGCGCATCGCCAAAGTCCCCCAGCCCGCGAACTGAGCGACCGTCCAGAAGTGCAGGGCGGGGTCTCCGAACCCCGCCTCATTATTTTTTATTCCGCGCTCGCTGACCGGCGGGGTTGGGCAACCCCGCCCTGCGAACCCAGCGCTGGCTTCACTTCGCCGGCACGCGAGGCACGCGGTTCAGCGTGTAGGCGATGCGTGGGTTGAGCACGGTGTCGCCCGCCACCGAGGCCAGTCCCGCGAGATCGAAATCGTAAATGTAGCCGGGCTTCAGTTCGGCAAATTCCACGTCGGCAATATGGCCGTCGCCGCTCAGGGTCACCTTGCTGGGCGTCACCGGCGTGAGGTCCATCTGCGGCGAGCCGTAGGGCTCGTGGTATTTGTAGAAATAACGCTGCCCGGCCCAACGCATCGGATCGGCGGCGCTCACATCAAGCGGCGCGGTAAACTCGAAGCGGAAGCCCTTCGGCGTCGCGTGCAGGTTGAGCGCTTCAAACGGCGTCTTGGTCAGCTTGACCGTGCCGATGCCCTCGCCGCCGGCCCAGATGAGATGCGTGCGGCCGAGGTAGAGGGTGTCGCCGGCGAAGACGAGCCGATGGATGCCGCCGCGCAGCGCCGGGCTGTCCACGAAGTTCACGCATGCGCCCTGCCACACGCCATCCACCTGCTCGGGCAGGAGCCGCAGCACACGGCCGGAGTTCATCTCGCCCACGATCATCTGCCCGCCAAACGGGCCCCATGCGGCCGTCTGCGGGATCGTCACCATCTGGGTCGGTGAATTACCGTAGATGGCGTAGGGAATGTTGATCGCCGGCAACGTGCGCAGCGCATTCAGTCTTTCGACGGGCTGCTTGAGCGGCTCCGAGCCGTCCCAATCCGGCCGCCAGACCAGGCTCGCCGGATGACCGTAAAAACCGCCGCGTTTCACGATGTGCACGGGGCTCGTGCCGCGCCAGTCGCCCTGGTTGTCGTTCACGTAGAAGTTTCCGGCCGAGTCGAAAAACATCCCGTCCGGCGAGCGAAAGCCCGTCGCGTAAAGCGAAGAGGCACCGGTCGTCTCGTCAAGTTCGACGACGCAGCCGCGCCATTTCACGCGGCCATACATGCGGCCGGCCTCGGTGGCATATTTCTTCCAGTCACCCGCATAAAACCTGTCGCGCGCGAGGCCGATCGGGCTCCACTCGCCGCGGATTTCTGGGCGGATGGTATCGCCGGCGGAAGCGAGATTGAGCGCGACGAAGAGTTTGCCGTCGGGCCCGCGCACCGGTCCGAAGGCAAACTCGTGGTAATTGCCGGTCATGCCGAAATCGTCGAACACGGTTTCATAGCTGTCCGCGACGCCATCGCCGTCGGTATCCCGCAGGCGCGTGAGCTCCGGGCGCTGCATCACCAAAAGGCTGCCGTCTTTGCCGGGCAGCACGCCGAGCGGCTCGTGCAGACCCTCGGCGAAGATTTTCCAACTCGATTTTTTGAAATCGTAGAACGCGACCTCGCCGTGGTGAAACGCCGCGACCATCCGGCCGTCGGGCATCAGCGCGAGCCCGCCGATCTGCGGATCGACGCCCGCCGGCGTGGCGAGCTTGCCGATACTGTAAAACTCCGCGACGCGCGCGCCCGCCGCCGGTAACGCCTCGGCGGCGACAAGGGCCGGCGCCGCGCTGAGCAGCGCGGTCGCGATCAGGGCGGCGGACATCAGGGGGCGGGAGAGGGCAAGAGGGTTCATGGCGTGCAGAGGGCGGAGGTGAGCGTGAGGGTGACATCGGCGGCCTGGGCGGGGGTGAGCGTAAGCACGCCGCCGTTCCACGTGCCGACCGAGCTGGACCATTTGGAATTCTCGTCGTTGGCGGCACGGTAGAAAACCGGCCCCTTCGCCCGTGGGATCTGCAGGCGCACCGCGATCCCGGGCCGGCCGGCGGCGGGGATGACCTGTTCAAACACCTCAGTCTCGCCCGCGCGGTAGCGGAAGATCGGGCCGGAGGGCGTCGCCGCGTAGCCGAGGAATTTCGGCGTCGGCGCGGCGGCGTCGGCGGAGCCGAAACGCAGCGGGAAATCATCTTTCGGCGCGCGCCACCAAGGTTTCGTGGGGACGACGGGCAGCACGAGGCCGTTGCCCGCCCAGTTGGCGGAGGCATCGATGAAGCCGCCCTGCCAGGCGTAGCGCAGGCGGCACTGGCCCGCGTCCCAGCACACGTTCTGGCTGCCGGCGAGCGCGACGGCGATCGCGGCCGGACCGGCCTCGGGCATGAAGATGCGCTGGGCAAACGGGCGCTTGCCCGCACCGGCGACGGTGGTCTGCGCGGCGGTCGGCGGGATGTTTGGGTCTTTGTCGAGCGGCGGCAGCGTCACCCCGGCGTAGAGCGCGCCATACATGATCATACCGTGACCGGGAAACGTGCAGACGTAGGGATAGATGCCGGGCTCGCCGGGAACCGTGAGCGTGATCTTCGCCGCACCGTCGGGCGCGAGGACCTGACTGTGAACCAGGATATCGGAGCTGGCCGGAATGAATTCCTGCGCCGGGCCTTTTTCCGCCAGCGCCAGGGCTGAGGTGATGACGGTTTCGCGCGTGCCGGGACGCAGGAGCACAAAGTTGTGGGTGAGATCCGTCGTGTCGCCATTCTCGATCTCGATCACGAGCGCTTCGCCCGGCTTCGCCTCGAAGCGCGGCGGCTCGAAGCGCAGGCCGTCGCGCATCTTCAGTTTCACAGTGCGGATTTTTTGCGTCGCGGGCGCGGCGGGTTTTGCAGTCTCGGGGGCGGCGGCGGGAGCCACTTGGGCCGTGAGACCGGCGGAAGCCAGCGTTGCCAGCGAGACGAGGACGGGGAGAAATCTCATGGGGGGGAATGGAAAGGGGAGGGAGGAAGCTGGACACAACCTCAGCGCCTGCAAGTGACCGCGCCGTTAATTCCTCGGCAGTGATGGGACAAAAAGTAGGGCGGGCTTTAGCCCGCCCTAGCGCGCGCACTCCGCAGTGCCGGCAAACAGTCAGCAGGGCGGATGAAGTGCGCCCGACTTAGTCACTTCAGCATCGAAAAGTCCGTGGGCGCGAGGAACACGGATTTCACCGCGGTGGTGAGCGAACCGCCGGCGGCTTTTTCCGAAGCGGCCTTGGCGGCGACCCAGACGGGATCCGCGCGGAAGGCGGCCCAGTTGGCGGTAGCCGCCTCGCGGCTGGGGTGTGCGATAATGTAGGTGAGCGTGCGGCCTGCGCCCTGCGAGGCATCGACCGGGTGCCAGTAGGCGATATTCACGATGCCGTGCTTTTCGAAGAGCGTCGTCGTGTGATCGCGGAAACGCGCGTCGATGTTGGCGACCTTGCCATCCGGGGTCGTGTAGGTGCGGAGCTCGAACACGCGGGCGGTGCCGGCGGGCTTGAACGCGGCGCGCGAAAAATCCGTGGCCTCGAGAAAAATGGATTCGACCTTCGCGACGATCTTGCCGTCCGCCTCGCTGGCCTTGGCCACCGCGCGCCAATCGGGATCGGCGGAGAAGGCTTTCCACGAGGCCCTGGCGGCTTCGCGGCTCGCGTGCTCAAGCACGTAGACGAGTTTCTCGCCGGCGGCGTCGGCCGCGTCGAGCGGCGTGAAGTAACCGAGGTTCACCATGCCGTGTTTCTCAAAGAGCTTCGTGGTGTGGTCGCGGAAGCGCGCGAGAACGTTGGGCAATTTCCCGGGTTGCGCCGTGTAGGTGCGCAGCTCGTAAACGTGCGCGACACTTTCGGCCGCACGGAGTGGGGCGGCGACCAGCAGCGCCAGCCCCAGAAGGGGGAGAAAACGGAGGAGGGGGATATTCATGGGGGAAAGAAAGCGGGGAAGGCACGGCGGCGGCGGACGCGGTGCGGGTTCACTCAGTGGGACCAAAAGCCGCCGTGGTGTTTCTCGGCCCCGGCGCCGACGAGTTCGCCGACTTCGGCGGTGGCTTCCTCGGGCGGGAGTTCTTCCATGGGGGCGAAGCGTTCGGAGGTGAAGCCGAGTTCCTGCTGGCCCTGATGGAAGGGGTCGGGAGGGTTGGTCAATTCGGAGAGCAAGAGGCCCACGGTGGCGGTGTCGCCGCCTTTCACGATTTTCTCCCGGCCGAGGAAGACCTCGCGGATCGTGTAGGTGCTACCCTTCGCCGGGAGCTGTTTGTAGAGCGCGCGGATGAAGGCGGGGAAGGTATCGTTAATGCAGACGACTTTCTGACCTTTGACCATCCGGTGACTGTAGCGACCGAGACGCGCGTGGCAAATTTTCGTTCACGGCGGGTTTCCGAAACGATCCGATGGGATCGCCCGCGGGACGATTCGGTCAAGGCGCCGCGTGATCCTGCGAAAAAATCACGGCGGAATAGGCACCGAGGCTCACCCGAATGCGCTGACCGCAGCCATCCAAAGGCTCGGCCTGCGCGAGACAGTCGGTCCCGGCGTGATCGCCGAACTCGGCATCGTAGGCGCGCGCATCGCTGTTGAGGCGCACCCGCCAAGTCCCGCCAGTGGGCACGCCCACAGCGTAATCGGTCACCGTTTGCGCGGAGAGGTTAATGAGCACGAGCACCTCGTCGCCCGCGCCACCTTCGCGCCAGCGGCGGTAACCCACGATCTTGGCCAAGTGATCGACATGGTGCGTTTCGAGGTGCTGGCCGCTGAGGCCGGCGGTGTGGCCGGCGAGATTCCGACGCAGCGCGATCAGGTCGCGGTGAAAGGCATGCAGCCCGGAAAAGCGCTGCAGTTTGCTCCAATCGAGGGGAATCTCGTCACGGAACCATTCGTTTTCCAAAAACTCCTGGCCTTGGAAAAGCATGGGCACGCCGGGCGCGGTGAGCACGAGCGCCGCACCGAGGAGCGAACGTTTTTTCGCCGCGTAGCTGTCGAACGCCTCGGGCGCGATTTCGGAGGGGAGCCGAGCTTTGCCGTTGGCGACCTCGTCGTGCGATTCCGTGTAAACGACCCGACGGAACGCGTCGCCTTCGTAACGGGTTTTGAGGGCGTTGACGACGGCGTCGAGATTACGTTGTTCGTCCTCGGCCACGATGAGCGTCGCCCGGACCGGATGCACGAAGGCGGCATCCCATTGCGTGTGAAAGCCCGCTCCGCCGGCCCCGGATTCCTTGACGAGCCATTCGCTATCTTGGAGATCCTCGGCGATCGTCATCGCGCGGGGAAACTCCTCGCGGATGCTGCCGTTAATCCGCTGGAGCAGGCCCCAGCCTTCCTTGAGATCGTCCCCAGGATCACCGTGGCGGCCACGATAGGTGCGGATGAAAACGGACATATCCCAGCGCAGGCCATCGACACGATAATCGCGGAGCCACATGAGGGCGTTGTCGTGGATGTAGGCGCGCACTTCCTCGCGCCCGTAGTCGGGGCGCGTCTGGCCCCACGGCGTCTCGGCGCGCCAGTCGTTGTAGAAATAAATACCGCCGAGCCCATGCTCGTTCCAACCGTCGAACTGCCACAGTGCGAGATCACCGGGGCCGAAGTGATTGTAAACCACGTCGAGGATGACCGCGATCCCGTGCTCGTGCGCCGCTTTCACAAAAGCCTGCAGGCCCTCGGGACCGCCATAGATGCTCTCGACCGCGTAGGGGTGCGCCGGGTTGTAGCCCCATGAGAAATCGCCGGCGAACTCCACCACGGGCATCACCTCGACGGCGTTGATCCCGAGATCGCGCAGGTAGGGCAGCTTCTTGATCGCGGACGAGAAGTCGCCCGGACCCCGGCCTTTCTGGGCATTAAAGGTGCCAATATGCAGCTCATAGACGACCAGTTGATCGAGCGTCGGCGGCGTGAACGCCGGGCCGGCGGCCTCCGGGTCGGGGCGCCACACGATGGAGTTGCCCATGGAGTTGGTCACCTTCGCCGCACGCGGGTCGGCGCGTTTGAATTCTTCGGGTCCGCGCCGCAATTGATAGCGATACTCGTCACCTCTCTTCGCCTCGGGCACGGTGCCGAACCAAGTGCCGTCGTCGGCCCGCACGAGCGGGTGGCGGTCGGCCTGCCAGTCGTTAAACGCGCCGATGACGCTCACGGCGTCCGCGTTGGGCGCCCACACGCGGAAAACGGCGCCGCCTTCCGCAGGGAGCGTGAGACCGAGTGGGGGGAGGGCGGCGCGCGGGGCGCGGCATTTTTGGGTCGGAGCGCCCGGAGGGTGCGGCGGTTTCATGGTGGTGGCAGCGGGGACGGACGCGGCGCCGAAACGGACGAATGATCCGCCCGGCACGGACGCCAGGTTCGCCTCAAATGCATCTCCACCAGCTCTCGCGCCGGACGCGCCCCCGCCAGGAGACGGCTGCGCTCAAAAGCGGAGGCCGGCTCGACCAAACGGGGAAGCGGACGCGACAAGGATGACATGCAAGCGAAGCGGAACAATCCCCACTGACTGCGATTCGTCCCGCCGGTTCTCACCGCCGACGAAAAAACCGCCGCGCCGCCTGCGTTACTCCAGCCGACCTTCGTCGAAATCCATCAAGTCGGTGACGCTGATGATCTGCTCCGCGCGATCGGCGCAACCCATGTTGGTCAGCGCGGTCTTCAAAAATTCGCGACCGGCCGCGGTCATGCCTTTTTGCACGTAGTCGCGGTTCCACTTGGGGACCCGCAGATCGGACGGAAAAAGCGCCAGCAGCCGGCGGTCGCGCTCGGCGTCGTCGAGGCCGGCGGCGAGACATTCGTGGACGATGCTCTCGACGGCGGCGGGCTCGACGCCGAGGTGGAGGCAGAGAAATTTATCCATGCCGCGCTTGTAGTTCTTCGCGTAGCTGGCGGGCAGCGCGCCGTGCGCCTTCACGTAGCGGCACTTCGCGAGAAAACGCGGCAGGTGCAGCAGGCCCGTGGCCGCGTGCGGCACGTAGGGAGACGGCAGCTCGGTCAACACTTTCCCGCTCGAACCGGGGATGGGTTTGGACAACATGTCCGCTACGAAACGCAGTCCGCTCGCCCGCGCCAGCAAAAGCGCGGGCTTGCCGCCCCGCCTTCCCCGCCCTGACATCACCCTCCATGGACAAAGCCGCGCTGCGCCGGGCCATCCTCGCCCAACTCGAAGCCGAACTCGCCACGCTCACCGCCGCCGCCCACGACGCGCACGCCGAGGCGACCGACGAGGAGAATCGCGCGGAGGACAAATACGACATGCGCAGCCAGTCCGCCGCCTACCTCGCGGCCGGCCAGGCCAAGCTCGCCACCGAACTCGGCGAAGCCATCGGCGCTTACCAGACGCTCGCCCTCCCCGCCTTCGGCCCCGCCGATGCCCTCGCCACCGGCGCACTCGTGACCCTCGAAACGCGCGGTCAGCGCACGCTCTATTTTCTCGGTCCACAACGCGGCGGTCTCGAACTCAACGTCGATGGCCAGCCCGTGCTGATCGTGACCGCCGCCTCCCCGCTCGGTCGGCAGCTTATCGGCCGGCATCTGGGTGAAAGCGTGATGTTGCCCGGCCGCGGCGGTCCGGCGATGCAAACGATCATTACGGTGGCATGAATCATCTTAGCGAAGCCCAGTGCTCCCCTCGCACATTGCGAGTGTCCGCTCCGGCCGCATTGCAGAATGCCCTACGGGACATGGAGCGACGGGCGGCATGCTTTTTTTAAATATTGGCGGGCTATGGATTATCCAAAATCGCTCCGCGTGGCACCGCGGCTGCATTTGTGGGAGGACAGCTCACTTCAACTTCAACCCGTCACCCACCAACCCGCTAGCCGCCATGCTCGAAACCGTCGCCATTATCTTGGTCGTCATGTGGCTCCTGGGGATGATCTCCTCCTACACCGTCGGAGGCTACATTCACCTCCTTCTTGCCGTGGCGTTAGTGACGGTGATCATCCGTCTCATCCGCGGACGTGACCCGTTAAAGTAATTTTTCCGAACCCTTTCCCCGCTCACAACACCAACCACCCAACCCATCATCACCGTGTCCAAAGTCCCCTCCATCGCCATCCTCGTCGTCGGTGTCATTTTGCTCGTTTACGGGCTCAGTGCCGCTGACTCCGTCTCCTCCTCCGTCAGTAACGCCGTCACCGGCTCGCCCACCAACAAGAGCATCTGGCTCATCGTGCTCGGCGTGATCGGCGTGATCACCGGCGGCATCGGCCTGGTCTTCCGCCGCGCTCCCTAAACCCCGCATCCCATTCTGTCCGCAATCATCATCTCATCCCTCCCAACCATGTCTAAAAAATACTCCGCCATGCTCAGCGATCAAGCCGACTCCACCATCGAAGAACTCCGAGGCCTCCTGGCCGAAGCCGAGCAGGCGCTTAGCAGCGCCGGCGACGCCGCCACCGACGAAGTCCAAGCCCTCCGCGAACGCCTTCGCGGCGTCCTCGCCGAAGGGCAGGCGACGTTGAAGAACGTCACCGCCGCCGCGCGCCGCCAAGCCGCCCGTGCCGACGAGACCATCCGCGAAAACCCCTATCAGGCCATCGGCATCGCCGCCGCCGTGGGCCTGCTTGCCGGCTACTTGGTCTCGCGCAATTGCAGCGACAGTCGTTGATCCCTGCGGCCTTCTCTTCGGTTTCACCCACCGCCGGCGCGCCGTCTTCCGCTCCGACCGGCCCGTGCCGGCGGTGGTTTAATCTTCCCGCCATCCGATCCGTCCGCCCGCCTCTGCCTTCCCCATGAACACCGCTCCGCCCGTTTCCCCGCTCGCCGCGCTGGGGTCCGCTCCGCGCATCGTCCTCGAAGGCCTCGTTCATCGGGGCGAGCTGGCCACGCTCGAGCTGGTCGAGGCGCGCAACCACGCCACGCTCACGACCGGGCTCGCCGGGCTCGCCGCGGCGCTGACCTTGCTCGCGGGCTTTGCCAGCACGTTTACGCTCGCCGCCCTCGTGTGGCAACGCGAAGACCGGGGTCTTATCCTCGGGCTCGTCACGCTCGTTTACGTGTTGGGCGCCGTCGCGTTGGGCTGGATCGCCCTCCGCCGCCTGAAGACTTGGAGTCTTTTCGCCGAGACCCGCCACCAACTCGGCCAAGACTACTCCTGCCTGCGGCAATTTTTCCCCCCGGCCACGCCATGAATCCGTCCGCGCATCCCCCCACCCCGGCCGAGCGGCGCCAACGCCTCGCGCTCATGTGCGAACTCGACCGCCTGCACCTCCGGCTCGCCCTGCGCCCCCCCGCGCACCGGCCCGAAATCACCCTCGGCGGTGTGCCCGTCTCCGCCCTGACGAAAGCCTTTTCCTTAGTCCAATTCCTACCCGGAAAATTGGGTCGCTTCGCCCGCGGCGCGGCGCTCGGGGCCGGTCTTTTTCGCGGGTTTAATCCGTTCACACGCTGAGGCCCTGGCGCCTTCGTTCGCGTCATGCACATCCGGTTCGGCTTCGATATCGCCTACGAATTCCCCGTCGCGACGCCCGTCGTGCTCATGCTCCATCTGCGACCCGAGCTCGCGCCGCGCCTCGTCACGCCCGAACAGCTCATCCTGATACCCGACGTGCCGGTCGGTGATTTTCGCGACGGTTTCGGCAACCGCTGCACGCGCCTCACCGCGCCCGCCGGACTGCTTGAACTGCGTTGCACCGCCACCATCCGCGATTCCGGCCAGCCCACGGCGCTCTCGACCGAGGCGGAAGAGTGGCCCGTTTCCACTCTGCCCGCCGCCGTGCTGTCGTTTCTCCTGCCGAGCCGCTACTGCGACGTTGATCTGCTCGGCGAAGTCGCGTGGTCGCAGTTCAACACCATCCCCCCGGGTTGGGGTCGCGTCCAAGCCGTGAGCGACTGGGTGCATCAGCATCTGCGTTTCGACTACGGGCAGGCCCGCCCGACGCGCACCGCCTCCCAAGCCTTCGAGGAACGCAACGGTGTGTGCCGCGATTTCACGCATCTCGCCATCACCCTCTGCCGCTGTCTCAACATCCCCGCGCGCTATGCGACCGGCTATCTCGGCGACATCGGCGTGCCGCCCGATCCGGCGGCGATGGATTTCAGCGCCTGGATGGAGGTTTATCTCGGCGGGCGGTGGCACCCGTTTGATGTTCGTCACAACGCCCGGCGGATCGGGCACCTCGTGATAGCCCGCGGCCGCGACGCCGCCGATGTCGCCTTCACCACCAGTTTTGGCCCGCACACGCTGCGCCGTTTCAACGTCACCACCGAGGAAATCCCGGCTTCGCAAAACGTCGCGGCGTAGGAAGATAAAAACAACTTTCGCCGACATTTCTCCGTAGTCGTAAAGAGGCCAGCCCGATGCCTGTCGCAGGAACCGCCCGGAGCGGGCGGGGTCGGTCCCGAACATGGCGAAAACTAAAATTGCCGGCCCCGTTTCCCCGGATAGCGCTCCCGATGCTCCGCTGGCAGGCAAGGTGGCGTTCATCACCGGTGCCGCTGAGGGCATCGGACGCGCCTCCGCCCAACGCCTCGCGCGGGCGGGCGCGCGCGTCGCTCTGGTCGGGCGCACGGCGGACGTGTTGCAAAAAACCTGCTCCGAAATTCGCGCGGCGGGCGGCGAGGTTTTGGCATTGGTGGCGGATGTGTCGCGGCCGGCGACGATGGAACGAGCCTTCGCCCGGACGATGCGCCGGTGGGGTCGTCTGGACATCGTGATGGCCAACGCGGGCATCAACGGAGTGTGGGCGCCCCTCGCCCGTCTTAAACTTTCCGATTGGGACGAGACGATTTCCATCAATCTGCGGGGCACGTTTTTGACGGTGAAACTGGCGGCTGCACTCATGCGAAAGCGCGGCGGTTCCATCGTGGTCACGGCTTCCGTTAACGGGACGCGGATGTTCAGTAACACCGGGGCGACCGCCTACGCGGTATCGAAGGCGGGGCAGGTGGCGCTCGCCCGCATGTGCGCGCTCGAGCTCGCGCCGGCCCGCATCCGGGTCAACACGATCTGCCCCGGCGCGATCACCACCGAGATCGCGGCCAACACGCGGCGTCGCGGGCTGCACCGCGTCGGCACCCCGGTAAAATTTCCCGCCGGGAAAATCCCTTTGACCCGCGGAGCCCCCGGCTCGGCCGAACAAGTCGCGGAGCTCGTATTGTTTCTGGCGGGCGACACCTCAAGCCACATCACGGGCACGGAGGTTTACATTGATGGCGGGCAGTCCCTCCTGCAGGGGTGATACTTCTCCGGCTTCCACCTTTTTTTAACCAACCGACCACGATGCCCTCCCTCCCGCCGTATGACGCCAACGACCGTCAACCCGATCCCGAATCCATCGCCCTTCGCGCCGCGCAACTATGGCAACAGGCCGGCGGCCCGCCGGATCGCGATGTGGAATTTTGGCTGGGCGCCGAACTTGAACTCAAGGCCGTCGGTGGCCAGCCCCCCGGCGGCGCGCCGACCGCAGCGGACGGCGCGCCGGTCAAAGCCGCGGCGACCGGCACCCCGAAACCGTTTCCCGGATCGCGCCCGCTTGGTAAACGCTGACGTCCGTCTCCGATCGGACACCGTCTTCAACCCCCACCCACATGCCGGGCGGAGACAAAGCCCATGAGAGCCGGAACGCGCCGTCGCTCCCTGCGCGGCGCGCACGCCAAATCCTCAGCCCAGTCGCCGCGCGAGCTCCGGCCAGATTTCTCCACCCGCTTTTGCCCAACCCGGATGCCAACGGGCCCGCTTAAACGCCACGTCCGCATTCGCGATGTCGTCCGACATCTGATGCACGAGTCCGGTCACGAGAGCCGCGGGCTCCGCATGCTCGCTCTCGGGCCACGCCTGCAATTCCTTAAGCGCTTCGGCCCAAGCGCAGCGTTGGCAATGCCCCAGCGCGCGGGCCAGCCACGCCTTTGGCTCCGTGCCGTCCTGCGAGCGGGTGAGCAGACGCCGCACCCGGCGCCGCAGTTCGTCGGGCACCAGCGGCTTGGCCTGAAAATCCCACACCCCCAGCTTAAGCGCCGCGCAGATCACCGCGCCCTCCGCATGCGCGCTCGCCAACAAAATTGGCGGCCGCGTCGCCGGGTCCAGCGCCGCGATCAGTTCGAGTCCGTTTGACTCCGGCATCGCGTAGTCGATCACCAGCACATCGTAGCGTTCGCCCCGGGCTACCAGCCGCTCCAACGCTGCGCGTGAGGAGCCTTCCCCCGTCGTGTGAAACCCATCCGAGCGCAGCGCAATCACGCAACCCAGCCGGACCGACGCCTCATCATCCACGACGAGCACACGCGGAGCGGACGCCGGAAGCGGAAACCCGGTATTTGAAGACGGAGTTGCAAATGCGGGGACTGATTCAGCCCCCGCTGGCGGCGGTGAGAGCGACGGATTGACCGGAGACATGATGCGGTGACGACGTTACGATGCGAAGATCGAGATAGAAATCCACCTCATCGTCGCGGGCCCAGACACCCACGCGGCCATTTTGTGCGGCGGCAATTTCACGACAAATGGTGAGTCCCAGACCCGTGCCTTCCGCCCCTTCGCCGGCGCGCCGGTAAAAGGGATCAAACACGTGCGCCTGCTCCGCCTCGGAAAGCGGCCGTTGCGTGCGGTTACGCACGCTCAGGCGCACGAAACCATCGGCGCGTGGCTCCGCGCGCAACGTGATCGGCTGGCCCGGCGTGCTGTATTTCGCGGCGTTGGAAAGGAAGTTGCCCAGCACCCGCACGACATGGACCTCGTCCGCATGCACCAGCGGTAGCCCAACCCGTATCGGCTCGATGGTAACGGGCAAACCGCAGCGCCGCACATAGTCGCCGTGCATCCCGTCCGCCTGTGCCAATAGATCGGCCGGCGCCACGGGAACGAGCTTCATGACGACCCGGCCGCTCTCAAAACGTGCGAGTTCCAACAGCGCGTGAAGCACGACGAGGAGCCGTTCGCAATCGTCGCGACCCGCCTGCACCAGCTCGCGCTGGTCGGGCGTGAGCGCACCGATCTTTTCTTCGAGTAAGAGATGGAGCGTCATCCGGATGCTTGTGACCGGCGTCTTCACCTCGTGGCCGAGCGTGGCGATCGCCTTGGTCTTGGCCTGGTCGAATTGCCGCAGCTTGGTCACATCCAGCAGCAGCACGGCCCAGCCGGCGGTCGTGCCCGGAGTGGCGGCCATGCGGAAAACCTGCGGCAGATAAGTGGGCGTGGGTCCCGCCGGCGCATCGGGCAGCGGGATCTCCACCGCGCGTTGCAAGTCGTCGCCCACCAGTTCGCAACCCAACGCCGCCGCCTCGTCGATGCACTTGCGCACGGCATTGGGAATATGGCCGCTGATCTTCAGCGCCTGGGAAAGCGCGATGGCGCGCGGGTTCTCCAACCGCACCTTGAAATCCTCATCGACGATGTAAACCGGGTAAGGCAGCGCCTCGAGGATGGCGCGGCTCACCCGGTTGGCCTCGACGACGCGTTGATCACTCTCCGCGAGATACGCGCGCAGCTCGCCGGCCATCTGGTTGAACGCGGTCGCGATCTGCGCCAGTTCCTCGCCGCCGTCAATGGGCACGAGCGCGTCGAACTGCCGCGCACTCACCTGCTGGATCGAGTCGCGCAGGCGCCGTAGCGGTTGGAAAACGCCCTGCGTCAGCCGCACCGAAGTGTAGATGTAGATCAGCAGCGAGAAGGCCGCCATCCCGAGCGCCGCCCAGCCAAACATCCGGCCACGCTCCACGGCGGCATCGCGCCGCGCGAAAATCGTCCGTTCGTTAATCTCGACGATTTCCTGCGCCCGGTCGCCGATGTCCTCAGTGCCGCGGGCCAGCGCGTCGATCAACAGGCCGAAACGTTCCGTCTCTTTCGGTCCCAACAGAAACATCTGTCGGTAGTTGGAAAAATATTCCCTGATCAACGTCTCCATCCGATCAACTTGGGTGAGCTCGCCGGGCGCCGAACTGGCGCGTCGGATCGCGTCGAGGCGCTCGTTGATGATCGCACTCTCCACGTCAAAATTACCCTGGCTGGAGGGTATTTTCGCGATGGTGCGGACGGAGAGATAGCGGAGGTTGATCCGCGTGATCGCCGTGCGCAGATCGCGCACGGCACGGATCGTATCGTAGTTGTCCGCGATGATTTTTTCGAGATCCGTGGTCAGGCCGCGCGACACCCACACGCAGTAGCCGCTCATCACAAGCAAGAGAAGGAGCGTGATCGTCAGCCCGCTGATGAAGCTCCAGCGTTTCACGACGCGTCTCCCGCGACCCCGGCGGCGGGTTCGGCGGACCAGCGTTTCCGCTTCCGGTAAAGCGTGGCGATGTCGATGCCCAGCACGCTCGCGGCATCTTCCAGCTTCGCGGTGCGGGCAATGACCCGGCGCACGTGCTCCTGTTCCAGCGCATCGAGCGGCACCAGCGCGCCGAGCTCCACCGCCAACGCGCGCGAGGCCGCGGCGAGCTCGACGGGCAGATCGCCGAGCTCCAGTTGCTCGCCACGGGAGAGAATCACGGCGCGTTCGATGGCGTTGCGCAGTTCGCGGAGATTGCCCGGCCAGGTGTGTGCGCACACCGCGGCCCAGGCGTCCGCGCTAAAGCGCTGGACCGGCCGGCCGGCGTCGGCGGCGAAGAAATGCAGGAAACTTTCCGCCAGCCGCGCCAGATCCGCCGGGCGTTGCCGCAGGGGCGGCACGGTCACGGTGATGACGTTGAGCCGGTAAAAGAGATCCTCGCGAAACGTCCCGGCCTTCACCGCCCCCGCGAGATCACGGTTGGTGGCGGCGATCACCCGCACGTCCGCGTTGCGGGGCTTCGGGTCGCCCACGCGCTCGTAGGTGCGCTCCTGGAGGAGGCGCAGGAGCTTCGGTTGCAGCTCCGGGGGGAGCTCGCCGATCTCGTCGAGAAACAGCGTCCCGCCGCGCGCAGCCTCGACCTTGCCCCACTTGTCCTTGATCGCGCCGGTGAACGCGCCCTGCACGTGGCCGAAGAGTTCGCTCTCGAGCAGCTCGCGCGAGAGGCTCGGGCAACTCACCGTCACAAACGGGCCGTCGGCCACCGCGCTGCGTTCGTGCACATGGCGGGCGAGCTGGCTCTTGCCGGTGCCGTTCTCGCCGAGGATGAGCACCGTCGCGCGCGTGGCGGCGGCGCGCTCGACCACATCGACGAGCGCTTTCATCGCCGGCTCCTCCGGAGAAAAATCCGGCGGCGGCGCCGTGCGCGCAACCTGGTCGGCGAGACCGTCGGCGCGCTGTTTCAGCCGCTGCGTGCGTTCGACACGCGCCAGCACCGTGCGCAGTTGCTCGGGTGTGAAGGGCTTTTCGAGATAGTCCATCGCGCCGCGCCGCATCGCCTCCACCGCCGTATCGATGCTCGCCTGCGCCGTGAAAATCACCACGCCCAGCCCCGGCGAAATTTTTTGCAGCTTCGCCACGTAGTCCAACCCGTCGGCCGAGCCGTCCAGATGCAGATCAAGCAGCACCAGATCAAACCGCTCCTCCTGCAGTTTCAGCAGTGCCACGCGACCACTGTCGGCCGTGTCCGCTTCGTGGCCTTCGGCGCGCACGGCGTGCGAAGTAGCGAGGCGGACGGTGCGCTGATCATCAACGATGAGGATTCGCATGAGAGATGAGCAGTTAGGGAAAAAACATCCCCGCGCCCCGCAAGCATCATTCCTCGTGCGCCGAGAAATTCGCGGATTGCTCGGTTAACCTTCCCACCACGCTGCAATTTGCCCGACGCGCTGAGAGCCCGCGCCAGCACGATTCTATTCAAAACATTATTGATAAACAGTTAGCCGCGTCAATTCGACCGCTGGCATGAGTCGAGCGGTGGCACTTACGCACATCGCGGCGACCCTCCGATGCGCTCATCAACCCTCCACAAAACCCGCTCCGGCTCTTCCCTCCCGTGAATAAATCCAGACTCCTCCGCCATCTCCTCCCCGTCTCTGTTCTCCTCATCGGCACGCCGCTGGCGAGCACCGCTCTCCGCGCCCAGACCGTGGACTCCGCCGTCGCCGATGCCAAGGGCGGCGCCATCAAAACCATGCTGAAGGACCTCGACCGCGAAATCGACCGCCTCGACGAATTTGCCGACAACGCCCCCAACGCCGGGGAAAAGGCCGCCGCCAAGGCCCGTCTTGAAGTCCTCAAAAATCGTCGCAGCGAACTCCGCAAAAATTATGTCAAAGCCCGCTACGATGGACTGAAGGCCGACGTGAAGATCGAATACAACAAGGTCTCCGCGTGGACGAAGAAAACCTTCTCCAACAGCCCCGAATCCAAGATCGAGCGCAAGCTCGACCACGCCACCGACAAAACCAAGGAGATGGCCAACGACACCGCGCAAGGCGCCCGCGAAATGAAGGCCGATGTCCGTGCGGCGGTGAATCCCTCGGCCGTCGCCACCACGGCCGACATCGCCGCCTACAAGATGAGCCCGACCGAAGAAAACAAGGCCGACGTAAAAGCCTCCCTCGCCTCGCTTGACGCCGAGATCGACCGCCTCGAAGCACGCGTGGACAACGTGCCGAAGGGTGACGAACGCGAAGCCACCAAAGTCCGCGTAAAAGCCCTCAAGGGTCGCCGCAGCGAGCTTTCCAGTAATTTCCGGAAGGCGCGCTACGAAGCCCTCAAGGACGACGTGAAGGCCGAGTGGAAGAAGCTCACCAGCTAAAATCGCTCATATTGCTAGTAACCGACCCCGGCTTCACCGGTCGGCCACCCCACAGAATCCACCCAGCCGGGCGCGGCCCACCCCCGCCCGGCACCAATTTCCCTCCGCAAAAACTTAAACTCCCTCCTGCCATGCTCCGCTGGGCTTTCATCTTTCTTATCGTCGGCGTCGTCGCCGGACTGCTCGGCTTCACCGGCGTGGCCGGCGCCGCCGTCGGCATCGCCAAGGTCCTCTTCTTTCTGTTCCTCGCGCTTTTCACCCTGTTCCTGGTCCTTGGGGTCCTGGCTGTGAACAAACTTCGCAAGTGATCCGCGCCGGGGGTGCCACGCGCAATCCCTTCCCGGCTTCAACTCCACTCAACCCCATGCAAACACTCCTCACGGCCCTGCCGCCCCTCGCGGCGATCGGTTACTCGATGCTCTATATCGTCTTCGGCGGAGGCCTCTTCGGCGCCGTGGTGGTTTTCATCATCGCAAAGATTTTCCGCCAATGAGCCGTTTGCGCGTCACCTTCGCTGCCATCGGCCTCGGCATGCTTCTCGCCGCCGGCGGCGCCTTCGCGCAACCGACGACCACGGACTCGTCCGCTTCCACCGCGCGTGCCCGCTCGGCCCCCGTGTTCACGATGTATTTCGAGAACGACATGTTCACCGGCACCGACCAGCACTACAGCAACGGCCTGAAATTTTCCTGGCTCTCCGCCGATCTCACCGACTGGGGCCAGACCGGCTGGCGCAAAAACGTCGTCGAATCCCTCCCCTTCGTAAACCGCCCCGGCGGCCAGAAAAATCTCGGTCTGGCCTTCGGCCAAAACATCTACACGCCGAGCAACATCGGGATCGCCAACCCCGACCCCGATGACCGGCCCTACGCCGGCTGGAGCTACGTCGAGCTCGCTTTCGTGAGCAAGACCCAGGACGTCTCCGACACCCTCGCCCTCCAAATCGGTGTCGTCGGCCCTCACAGCCTCGCCGAGGATTCCCAACGCATCGTCCACCGCGCGATCAACAGTGTCCGGCCGCGCGGGTGGGACTACCAACTCCGCGACGAAATCGGCGTGAGCGTCGTCTATGAACGCCGCTGGCGCCTCTACGGCCGCGCCCTCTACAACGCCCTTGGCATCGACCTCGTGCCCCACGCCGGCGTCAGCCTCGGCAACGTGCAGACCTACGCCAACGGCGGCGGCACCCTCCGCCTTGGCTTCAACCTGCCCAGTGATTTCGGCGTGCAGCTCGCCCGTCCCGGCGCCATCGGCGGCTCGCCCACCGATGACCTCGATCCGCGCGTCGCCCTCAACCGCAACTTCAGCCTCTTCGTCTTCGGCGCCGCCGACGGCCGCGCCATCGCCCGGGATATTTTTCTCGACGGCAACACGTTTCGCCACAGCCGGTCGGTGGACAAAGAAAACTTCGTCGCCGATCTGAGCGCCGGTGTCGGCCTCGTCGCCGGCCCCTGGCAGCTCACCTACACGCAGGTGTGGCGGACGAGGGAATTCAAAACCCAACGCGGCGACTACAACAACTTCGGCTCGGTGACGCTCTCACGCGCGTTTTGACGCCTCTCCCCTTTCCAGTCCCTAACCACGCACAGTCAATAATCCCCAGTCATCACTCCCATGCTCTCCTGGACCATCACGTTTCTTGTCATCGCTCTCATCGCCGGTCTTCTCGGCTTCACCGGTGTCGCCGGCGCCGCCGCCGGCATCGCGCAAACCCTGTTCTACATTTTCCTCGTGCTGTTGGTCGTCTCGCTGCTGGTCGGCGTGGTCCGCGGCAAGAAAAGTTGATGTAGAAGCGGCGTTTGACGCCCGTCCCCTGCAAGTAGCGCGGATTATTCCGCGCTATTTTTTTGCCCCGCCAAAAACGGTCGCGGCAAACTTATCCTTTAACATCGCGGGGTTCGCGCGGATCGCGGCCTCGCCCTTCGCGACGTAGCCAAACGTGGCGTCGAGCAATTGGGTAAAAACGTAGCCTTCGAGATCGGTGGCGCCGGGGACACCCATCATCGCCGCCATGGGGCCGGCCTTGGCGGCGAGGCTCTTGGCCTTGGCCGCCGTGCCGTTTGCCGCGATGGCCACGGCCACGAGCGGCATGAGCTTCGCGCGCAGCGCGGGCTCGGCGACGCCGCGAAGCATCCGCGTGGCACTGTCGCTGCCGCGCGGCGTGAGCCCCGCGGCGCTGGCCAGAGTGAGCGAGCCGACCGATTCCTTCAGCGCCGCGGCGGCTTGCGGAGCCACGCTGGCGGCGGCGCTGTTGAGCGAAGCTTTGAAACCGTCGAGCGCACCGGTCTGGTTCGCCGCCTTCAACATGCCCTCCAGTTTCGCCATCGATGACGGCGCCCCCATTTGAAACGCACCCGCCTTGGCGGTGTCGCCGGCGGCCATATCAACCGCGGCACCGAGCCCGGTTTTTAGGCCGGAGAGAAACTGGTCCTGCGTCAGGCCGGTGGCGCTGAGCATGCTGGCGAATGAGCTGCTCGTGGTGGTGGTCGCCGCTGCGGGTTTGGCCGTCTCGACCGCCGGGAGCGGCGCGGTGGCTGCGGCGAGAACGAGCAACGCGAGGGAGGCGACGGAGGGCGGCCGGGATTTCATTCGCGGAGAGAACGGATCGCGAGTGCCGGGGGCAAGCGCGCCCGGGTAAGAGATTACGCAGCGCGAACGAACCATCGGCCTCAGTCCAAACGCGATGCCCTCGCGCGCCACGTGTGTGGACACAAAATGCAACCGGCTCTTCTAATACCGGTGGCTGGTGTGATTTGGATTTTTCCGGGTGGCGTCGTGACCTTGTAGCACCGCTGGCCAAGGGCAGAGGCTTGAAGCAAGCTGCCCTTGGCCGGCGGTGTTGGGGAGGGGCGGGCGGCCGCCCGTCCCTCCCCGCCTGCGGTCAGTCCCTTTCGGACCTTGGGCCCTGGAGCCCGTCCCGGAGCACGGACGACCGCAGGCCCGCTGGCAGTAACTCGAACCGTTGCCTGAGCGATGGTCTTAGCCAGACCACCAGCTCGCCTAACAAGGAGGAGTCTGCCATGCCCACTAATGCTGTCTATGTCGGAGTCGATATTGCCAAGGCCACCTTTGCGGTGCGCCTTTTGACCAAAGATCTCACCTATCCCAACACCCCCGCCGGCCACGCCGCCTTCATCGCGGCGCTGGCCCCGTTGACGCCGCCCACGCATGTCGTGTGCGAGGCGACCGGCGGCTACGAACGCGCGCTGGTGCTCGCCCTGCACGCGGCCAAACTCGTCGTCAGCGTGCTTAATCCCCGGATGGTGCGCGACTACGCCCGCGCGCGCGGGCAGTTGAGCAAGACCGACCGGGTGGATGCGGCGATCCTCGCCGACTACGGGGCGACCCTGCGGCCCGCCGCGGACCCGGAGCCCACCGCGCAGCAACTGGAACTGGCCGCGCTGGTCGGCGCGCGGCAGGACCTGGTCGAACTGATCGGGATTGAAAACGGCCGGGCCGAGCACCTCACCCTGCCCCTGCTGCGCCGGCAGCACGCCGCGCGACTGCGCCTGCTCGGCAAACAGCTCGCCGTCCTGGACCGGCAGATCGACACCCTGATCGCCGCCGACGCGGTGCTTGCCGCCAAGTCCGCCCGGGTGCAAAGCGTCGCCGGCGTGGGCCGCGTGATGGCGCTGACCGCCCTCGCCCTCATGCCCGAACTCGGCCGGATCACCGCCGGCCAGGCCGCCGCGCTCGCCGGCGTGGCGCCCTTCGCCCGCGACAGCGGCGAACACCGCGGTCAGCGCCACATCGCCGGCGGCCGGGCCGCCGTCCGCCGGGTGCTTTACATGGCCGCGCTCAGCGCCAGCCGGCACAACCGCATCCTGCGCGCCCACTACGACGGCCTGGTCGCCCGCGGCAAACCCGCCAAACTCGCCCTCACCGCCCTCATGCGCAAACTCATCGTCCTGCTCAACCGCCTCCTCGCCGATCCCAACTTTGTCCTTGCGCCGTAAGACCGTTGCTCCGGGCGCGGCCGACCGGAAAAAACCTCCCGAACCCGTCGCGCCCGGAGGTCACGACGCCACCCGGGAAAGTCCAAATCCTACCACCCGCCGGTATCACTCGTCCCGTTCAACGCCGTGTTCTTTGTCGAGCCCGGTAGGCATAGCGGCTCTCGCCCGTCTCGCGGCGAAACGCCACGCTCAGATAACTCGCGTTGTCGAATCCCGCCTGCTCCGCCACCGCCCGAATAGCCAGTTCGCTCTCCACGAGCAGGTGTTTCGCCCGCGCGATCTTCTGCTGCACGATTTGCCGGTGCGGTGAATGCCCGAGCAACGCCTTGAATTTCTCCTCCAACCGCGTCCTCGACATCGGCACCGCGCGCAACACGTCACCCACGTCCACGCCTTCGCACGCATGTTGTCGGATGAATTTCAACGCCGCCGCCACTTTCGCATCCGCCACCGCCACGACATCCGTGGACTGCCGCTCCACCACCCGCACCGGCTGCACCTGGTGGGTGGGCTCCACCGCGTTTTTTTCTCCGCGCATCAACCGCGCGAGCACCGCCGCCGCCTCGTAGCCCGACCTCCGCGCATTCGGCTGCACGCTGCTCAGCGGCGGATTTGCCAGCTCGCACACCAGCTCGTCGTTATCGACGCCCAGCACCGCCACCTGATCCGGCACGTGCAACCCGAGCAACTGACACGCCTCGAGCACCTGCAACGCCCGTCCGTCATAACACGCAAACACCGCCACCGGCTTCGGCAGTCCGTTTAGCCACCGCGCGATCGCCCGGATCTCCGCGTCCGATCCCGGTTTCGCCGCCCCCGCCTTTTCGGCAAAGTCCAAACACCGCCGCCCCTTGGCCACGAGACACCGCTTGAACTCCGCCCCGCGCTGCCGCGACCACAGAAACCGGCGGTCCCCACAATACGCGAAATCCGAAAACCCTTTCGCCTCGAGATGCTCCGCCGCCAGCCGCGCCACCGCCGCGTTGTCGATGCTCACCCGGGAAAACTCCGAGCTGAACCGCTCCGCGCTCACGTCCACCACCGGCAGCCGCGTCCGCCGCAGCGCCGCCGCAATCCGCGGCGAATCTACCCGCGCGATGATCCCGTCGCCCCGCCAATCCTTCAACCACGTCGGCAACGGTGCACGCCGGCCCTGCTCCGTAAACCTAATCGCCCACCGCTCCCCCTCCCGCATCCAGTCGCGCACGCCATACAACAAATCCCGTCCATACCGGTTGGACGTCTCGATGAGCAACGCCACTTTCCGGACCCCATCCCCGTTTTTCTTATCCGTGCCCATCCGTGCTATCCTTGGTTAAAAATTCCGTTCCGATCCGAATTCATCCCGATAAGCCAGTCGGCAGCTCCGCTAAAAATCAAAATTTATATATGGATTCTTACTCACCTCCCGACTCGCCCCCGCCTCCCGCGCCGCCCACCCTCCCCCTCTTCCCCTCAGCCCTCTTCCCATGAAAAAACCCGCCACGCACTTCCCCAAGATCAAGCAGATCGCCTACGAAGGCCCCGGCTCCGCCAATGCCCTCGCCTTCCGCCACTACAACCCCGCCGAGATCGTCGACGGCAAAACGATGGAGCAGCACATGCGCTTTTCCGTCGCTTACTGGCACGCCTTCCGCGGCACCGGCTCCGATCCCTTCGGCCCCGGCACTATCGTCCGCCCCTGGGAGAAAGGCAAAGACGCCGTCTCCATCGCCAAGGTCCGCATGGACGCCGCCTTCGAGTTTTTCCAAAAAATCCGCGCCCCGTTCTACTGCTTTCACGACCGCGACATCGCCCCGGAGGGCGCCACCCTCGCGCAGTCCAACAAGAACCTGGACGCCATCGTCGCCCACGCGAAATCCCTCCAAAAAGCCACCGGCGTAAAACTCCTCTGGGGCACCGCCAATCTCTTCTCCAATCCGCGCTACATGTGCGGCGCCTCCACCAATCCTGACGCCCACGTCTTCGCCTACGCCGCCGCGCAGGTGAAAAAGGCCATCGACGCCACGCAGGAACTCGGCGGCGAAAACTACGTCTTCTGGGGCGGCCGCGAAGGCTACGAGACCCTCCTCAACACCGACCTCAAACGCGAACAGGACCACCTTGCCGCGTTCCTCCACATGGCGGTGGATTATGCGAAGAGCATCGGCTTCAAGGGCCAGTTTCTCATCGAGCCCAAGCCGAAGGAGCCCACCAAGCACCAATACGATTTCGACGTCGCCAGCGGCATCGCCTTCCTCCGCACCTACGGCCTTGAAAAGTATTTCAAGTTCAACATCGAGACCAACCACGCCACCCTCGCCGGCCACACGTTCCAACACGAGATCGAGGTCGCCGCGTCGCAGCAGATGCTCGGCTCGATCGACGCCAACGCCGGCGACGAACTCCTCGGCTGGGACACCGACCAGTTCAACACCAACGTCAAAGAGCTCACCCTCGCCATGACGAGCATCCTCCAAGCCGGCGGCCTCGGCACCGGCGGCTTTAACTTCGACGCCAAGCTCCGCCGGCCCTCCATCGACGCCGAGGACCTCTTCCACGCCCACATCGGCGGCATGGATGCCTACGCCCTCGCCTTCAAACTCGCCCGCCGGATCATCGCCGACGGCAAATTCTCTACCTTTGTCGCCGACCGCTACACCTCGTTCGACACCGGCTTCGGCCAGGACATCGAGGCGGGCAAAGCCAACTTTAAGTCCCTCGAAAAACTGGTCCTCACGAAGCTCGGCGAACCTACCCCGCGCTCCGGTAAACAGGAATACCTCGAGAATCTCCTCAACACCTACCTCCACGGCTGATCCGAAAGCAGGGCGGACTTTAGTCCGCCCTCTCCTCCTCGGATTCCCCCGGGCCGCTCGCCAGAGCGGCCCTTTTTATTTCACCGCGCTGGCTCCACGTCCGCCGCGCCATTGATTTTGTGGCACGCACATTCCGCCCGTGGGTCTGACCCCAAGTCCACCTTCCTTCCCCATGAAGCTCCTCCGCCCCGTCCTCTTCTTCGCCCCCGTCGCTCTCGTCACGCTCTTCCTCTCAGCCTGCTCCACCGCTTTGACCGTCCACAAAGCTGTCAACCTCGCGCCCTACAAACGCATCTACGTCGAGAGCCGGCTTTCCGACAATCATCGCCTCGATGAGCAACTGGCCAACGAACTCAAGGCCTTGGATTACGACGCCACCTTCGGCGTCGCCACCATGCGCCCCGACAAAGTCGATGCCATCATGACCTACGAAGACCGCTGGCAATGGGATTTTAAGGACTACCTGATCGACATGCAGATCGACCTCCGCGAGGCCCGCGGCAACAAGCCCCTCGCCACCGGCCGCTATCATCAAGCCGGCATAACCACCAAGACGTCCGCCGAGGTGATCCGACTCATCCTCACTCCGCTATTCAAGCCGACGCCGTAGGACCAAATTTATTTGCGACCGACGCCCGAGCCACGCCTAACCCCAAGTCCACCTCACGCCCAAGCCGCCCCCGCCCCCGCTTCGCCTCCACCCCTTCCCACGCCAAATAAAAAAACGCCCGCAAGCCTCCGCTTGCGAACGTCGTTCCTGACTCGGTTTCTCGATCTTCGAATCTTCGCTTACCTCACAGTAGCCTCACGGATTAACCTTACGGCAGGATCACCGTGTCCACCACATGGACCACGCCGTTGCTGCCGACGAGATCCGTTGCGACTACCTTGGCGTTGTTTACCGTCACGCCCATGCCGTCGGCTTTGATCGTGAGCATCTTGCCGTTGACCGTCGGCGCCCCGCCCGACTTCACATCAGCCGCCATAACTTTGGCCGGGACGACGTGGTAGGTGAGGATGGCGACGAGCTTGGCCTTGTTTTCCGGCTTCAGCAGCGATTCGACCGTGCCCGCGGGCAACTTGGCGAAGGCGGCGTTGGTCGGCGCGAAGATCGTGAACGGACCGGGCCCGCTCAACGTTTCGACGAGCCCGGCGGCCTTCACGGCGGCGACGAGCGTGGTGTGATCGGGCGAACCGATGGCGATCTCTACGACCGTCTTGGCGGAGGCCAGCGAGACGAGACCGGTGCAGAGTGCGAGGGTGGCAAACAGGGAACGGAGCTTCATGGGAACTGATTTTATCTGACGGTTGGAGTGTGTGCGGCCGGGTGGACGGAGTCCTACGGTCGCACCTCTGATGCGCCCGGGTGCACATCGCGGATGCCCACCGTCTGCGGGTGTTAGCGCGAGCCCAAGTCAGCATTAGGCCGGCGCAATACTTCACCCCTCGCTTGCTTTCCCGCTAAAAGGGGAAGTGGCCTCCCGGCCCGTTCCCGCGATCGCATGGCCGTCGCCCAAGCCAGAACCATGCAGGGGCACCCCCGGGAATCAGAACTGTCTGCAAAATATCAAACGGTGAACGGCGTCACGCTCGTTTCGATCACGCGTCCGCGCTCCGGAGATTAGTCTCTCCGCTCTCAGCTCTCAACTGCGTCGTTTCGCCTACGATTTCTTCGCTTCCAGCCCCAGCGCCCACAGGATGCCGCCGCGCACATGCGCCTGAAATTGCTGCGCCACCTCGGGCGAATTCATACGCCCGTTTTTATCCGTGTAAGCCGGGTCCCACACGTCCTCGCGATGACCGAGCGATGTGTAAAACACGCGGCCCTTGCCGTGCATCTTCGTCCACGCGACCGGATAGTCGCCCGGCGTGCCTTGCTTCGCTTTGATCGCGTCGGCCGACATCATCAGATTATCCAGCGACAACAGGCCATGCACCTTCGCGCGTTCAAAATTCTTCATCTGGTAGATCTCGTCATAGATTTTCCAGACCTTGGGCAACGGCGCGCACGCCGCGTGATCGTCATCCTGGTTGATCGCCTCCACCGGCACCTGTGGTCCATGCGCCTTGAACGCCGCACCGATCATCCCGACATAGGGCATGAAGGTCTTGAACGTGTCCGTCGCCGCGTGCACGCCGATGAAAGCCCCACCCGCCGCAACCCAGTCCACAAAACCCTGTGGATCAGGCAGCGGCAGATCGTCGCCCGTCGTGCTCGCGAAAATCACCCCGTCGTAATTTTTGAGATTGGCCGGCGCCAGCGGCTTCAACGCCTCCGCCACCGCCTTCATCCACGCCGGCCGCGCCGCCTGATACGCCGCGTTCGCCTCTTTCCATTTCGCCATCGCCTCGACAAACGCCGGCGCCTGCTCGCCATCCTTACCGGCCTTGGGCTTGCCCGGCGCCTTCGGCTCACCCGCCGGCTGGTGAATAAATTCCACCGTAAACGCCCCGCCACTCCGGCCCGCGAGCTGCTCAATGATCTTCTCCGACACCGGAATCACACTATGGCGGAAACCCGTCGTCACCGTCACAACGAGCAGTTTCTTCGGCGCCGCCGCGAGCGGCAGGGCAAACACGAGCGCGACGAGGCAAAGCAAGGCTTGGATTTTTTTCATGGGGATGGGGGGGAAAGCGACGGGATCAAAACTTCCTCCGACTACGCCACCGCCACGCGCCGAGTCGAGGCCGTAGGAACAAATTTATTCGCGACCCACGCCCCCGCCCACGGTGGCCTCGCAACTATACCCCGCTCCCACCCCACCGCCTCCCACTCCTCCGGGTCCGCGCACCGCACCACGGTCCGTCCCCGCCGCGCGGCCGGGCGCCAATCTTGTTCATACGCCCATCAATCTTTAAACCCCACCCCCCACGCTCCCAATTCGGGAAACCTACCACGCCTCACCACCGTCTTCCCGCCATCTTCGCATGTCCTTGAAATCCATTTTCCTCCACGCCGCCGCGCTCGCCCTGCTCTCCGCCTCGCTCCCCGCCGCCGTCATCGGCATCAATCCGCCCTCGCTGCCCATCACCGCGGAGCGCATCGCCACGTTGCCCGCCGTCGAGCAGCCCGCATGGCGCGACTACCTCGCGCGGTCCGCCGCCGCCCGCGCCGCCGACACCGGATTCTACGCCGACGAACTCAAAGCCCACAATCTCACCGCACCGCTCGTTCCCGGCCACGGCCCCAGCCCCACCCTGACCGAACCCGCCGCCTGGTATGCCACCGCCGGGGCCCGGCGCATCGCCGATATCATCGTGTCCTTTCAAACCCCCGCCGGCGGTTGGAATAAAAACAGCGACTTCACCGGCCACGCCCGTCGCCCCGGCGAACGTTCCGGCTATGAAGCCGGCTACGTTGGCACGATCGACAACGGCGCCACCGTGGAGCCTCTCCGCTTCCTTGCCCTCGTCATCACCGCCGGCGACGCCGCCTCCACCGCGCCTTATCGCACCGCCTTCCTCCGCGGCATCGACTATCTCCTCGCCGCCCAGTTCCCCAACGGCGGCTGGCCCCAAGTTTATCCACTCGAAGGAGGCTACCATGACGCGATCACTTACAACGACGGTGCCATGATCAACGTCCTCACGCTTTTTCGCGAGGTCTCCACCCAACAGCCCGGCTTCGCCTTCGTCCCCGCCGACACCCGTGCCCGCGCCACCGCCGCGGGCCAGCGCGGCCTCGCCTGCATCCTTGCCACCCAGATCGTCGTCGCCGGCCGCCGCACCGTGTGGTGCCAGCAGCACGACGCCCTCACGCTCGCGCCCACCTCCGCGCGCAACTACGAGATGCCTGCCCAATCAAGCGGCGAGAGCGCGGGCCTTATGTTTTTTCTCATCAGCCTGCCCATTCCTTCCGCGGAAATCGCGACCGCCATCCACGCGGCGGCCGCCTGGCTAGAAAAGACCGCGCTCAAAGACGTCATATTCAAACCCACGCCCGACGGCACCGGCCGCCACTTGATTCCCACGCCCGGCGCCACCCCCCTCTGGCCGCGCTACGCCGAGATCGGCACCGACCGTCCGCTCTTCGGCGATCGCGATAAAACCATCCACGACCATATCGACGAAATCTCGAAAGAGCGTCGCAATGGCTACGCTTGGTTTGGCGACGCCCCCAAACGGGTGCTCGCCCATTACGCAAAGTGGGCCAGGACCCACCCCGCGCGGTGACCGTAGTTTCGTCCGCGCTCTGGGGTTCGATCTCTCAACTCTTAGCTCTCGAGTTCTCCGCCCCTCACGGCACCACCATGAACCCCAACCGAAACTGATCCGGCCGGCGGATATTGTAGTCGAGCAGGCTCTCCCCCCAGCCGTTGAAATACTGCACCAGCAGGCGTCCGCCGAGCTCGGGGAAGAAATTATCGAGGGGCCACGACGCATTGATTTCGCCACTGCCGTAGCCGGAACTCGTGCCTTTCCGCAGATTTGCGGTGATTTTGAAACCGCTGCGATGCTCCAGCGCCACGAGCCACTCCACGTAGCCGCGGTAGTGCTCAAGGTCGGGATTTTCGTCTTTGTCAAAATAGCCGATGAATCGCGGGCTCACCGCTAGCTGCCAGTCGCGCGGCAATTTCCATGTCACCACCGGCCGGAAATACACGGTATTCAAGCTGCGTGATTTTCCCAGGGCCTGTCCGTTGGACTCATGCTGGACGCCGATCTGCGCGCCCAGCCGATCGATCCACGGCAACTTCACATCAAACTCATCTTTGCCATAGAAAAGCGTCGGCTTGTAGCTGGTGTCGTAAAAAGGCTTCGAGAGCGACTCGAGATCCCACAACGAGGTCTGGGTGTAGGCGGCATAGAGATCCTGCCACGGCTTCGATACGTTGCCCTTGGGCGTCAGCGGACGGAACCTGAAACTAAATTGGAAACGCGCATTGATCCGGTCGTTCGCGCCCACCGAAAAATAAATCGGTTCGTAGGGCAGCAGGTGGCGCCGCATTTTGTCGAACGCCGTGTCTTGGCTGAGATCGCGCGGCTGATTCGCCGCGGCCCGCTCCGCATTTTCCATCGCCTTCGGATTCAGCCCCACCGTCGCCGCCGGCACCGCGATAAACATAATCGGATTAGTCTGCGGTTCCAGAATGCGCATCGATACGTTCCCCGCCAGCGTGTCCGGCACCAGCACCGTCAGCGTCGTCCGCGTGAAACTCATCGGCAGCAGCTCGATCTCCGTGCCGGTCGCGATGTCCACCACCCCCACCGGCAGCGTCCGTTGTTCACTTGGGCTGGCAAAAGTCGCCGTCATCACCGCGGGAAACTTGAACGTCGCCGCCGTGGTGGACGGATTGTTGAGGAAAAGCGTCACGCGCATGACCTTGCCCGCCTGCACCGGCTCGGCCGGCGGCACCAGCAGCGTTTCAAACTGTGCGCGCGCCACCGTGGCCAGTGCCGCAATGACGAGGATCGAAATAAATTTTCGCATGGAGTCGGCGAAAATGCCGACCGCCTCCCCGCCGTCAAACCGACCTGGCCGCGCTGAGCCCACCCATGGCCCGACTCTCCGCCACCTTTTCGATAACAACACTACCGTGACTTGGTTTTCGGCTCGTTTCATTCGCGTGGTTTGCGGGCAGCTGCCCGGCCCGGCCACACGCGTCTCTCACGCCCGCGCCCGCTTTCTGCTTTGCCGCCACAAATCCGTCCCCCACGCTCCTGGCTCAAAATATGAGTTCTTTCCCCATTCCCGCCCCCACAACCCCTCACGACACCGCCGGCCTCGGTGGCCATCCCCGCGGACTCACCACCCTCTTCCTCGCCGAGATGTGGGAACGCTTCAGCTACTATGGCATGAGGGCGCTTCTTATTCTCTTCATGACGAAAACAGCCGTTGAGGGCGGGCTCGGGTATGAAACTAAAAAGGCCGCCGCCGTTTACGGCACCTACACGATGAGCGTTTACCTGCTCTCGATCCTGGGCGGCTTCATCGCCGACAACTTCATCGGCGCCCGCCGCGCCGTCTTTGCTGGCGGCGTCATCATCGCCACGGGCCACTTCACGATGGCCCTCAACTCTATCCCCACTTTCTACGCCGGCCTCGTCTGCGTCGCCCTCGGCACCGGCCTCCTCAAGCCCAACATCTCCACCATGGTCGGCAGCCTCTACGCCCCTGGCGACGAGCGCCGCGACGCCGGTTTCTCCATCTTCTACATGGGCATCAATGTCGGCGCCTTCGCCGCCCCGCTCGTCACCGGCTACCTCGCGCAAAGCGAACACTGGAAAGCCCGCCTCACCGCCTGGGGTTTCGATCCCGCTCATAGCTGGCACTGGGGCTTCGCCGCCGCCGGTGTCGGTATGGTCTTCGGCCTCATCGTCTACGTTCTCCAACGTGATCGTCTCGCTCACGTCGGCGCCGCGCCCACGCCCGAGGCCGACGGCTCCCGTCCCTGGGGCAAGCTCGGCCTCGTCGCCCTCGGCTCCGCCGCCCTCATCGCCGCCATGAAGGCCAGCGACACCTATCCCGTCATCATCTTCGCCCTCTTCGCCCTGCAAATCGCCGCCATCCTCCTCTTCGCCCTCCGCCCCGATCCTGACAGCAAACGCATGGCCGCCATCCTCGTGTTCTTTTTCGCCGCCGAGATCTTCTGGGCGCTCTTTGAACAGACCGGCTCCACCATCTCGCTGTTTGCCGACCGCCTCACGCGCAACGAAATCTTCGGCTCGCCCTTCCCCTCCTCGTGGTGGCAATCCGTCAACTCTGTCTGGGTCATCCTCCTCGCCCCCGTCTTCGCCTTTCTCTGGATCAAGCTGGGCTCGAAGCAGCCTTCCAGCCCGCTTAAATTCGTCCTCGGCCTGCTCTTCGTCGCGCTCTCCTTCGCCCTGATGGTTCCCGCCGCCAAGCTGACCGCCGACGGCAAGATCGGACCGATATGGCTCGTCGGCCTCTTCTTCCTCCAAACGGTCGGGGAAATGCTCCTCAGCCCCGCCGGCCTCTCGACGATGACGAAGCTCGCCCCGCACCGCCTCGTCGGCCTCGTGATGGGCATCTGGTTCCTCGCCGCCGCCCTCGGCAGCAAACTCGCCGGCGCCCTCGCAGGTGAATTCAAAAGCGACAACCCCGCCGAGCTCGCCGACTTTTTCCTGCACCAAGCCCTGATCGTCGGCGCCTGCACCCTCGCCCTCTTCGCCCTCGTTCCGTGGATGAAGAAACTCATGGGCGGCGTGCGGTGAGGCCGAACAATAACGAAACCTAAAACAATCAAATGCCACGTGATCGTTTCTACGGAGTAGCGGCGGAAGAGCTCACGTCTCATAGTGCGGATAAAGATCTTTTTGCCCGTGCCTATGCTATGGCCCTAGGTGACGCCGATAAAACCAAAACTATTTACATCGGTATTCGCGCCGAACGTCTTGAACTTCTCGCTCACGAACAAGCGGCGGAAAATGAAAAGAAAATCTCCGCGCAGAAGACGGCTGATAAACGCCGAGAGGCTCATTTCTTTAAGCAACCAATCCTTCATAAGCCGCTGCCTAAACCCGAAGACTTTTCAGACCCCAAAATGGCAGAAGCAGTTAGAGCAATGATCGCAGCACTCGGAGTCAGTGAGTGGCGGCCTTCCGAAATAAGACTCGACGAATCCTCGTTCGAGCGGAGATCCGCTACCAAAGTCACATCACTTGTTCTCGATCCCACCCCGCCACGCCATGCCCTGGCTCTACCTCCTCATCGCAGCCGCCCTTGAAATCGTCTGGGCCGTCGGACTGAAATCGACCGACGGTTTCACCAAACTCTGGCCCTCCGCCGGCGTGATCGCCGCGATGGCTGCCAGCATGTTTCTCCTCGCCCTCGCCGCCCGCGGCCTGCCCATCGGCACCGCCTACGCCGTGTGGACCGGCATCGGCGCCGTCGGCACCGCGATCCTGGGCATCGTCTTCTTTGGCGATAGCGCCGCCACCCCCCGCCTCCTCTGCATCGGCCTCATCATCGCCGGCGTCGCCGGCCTGAAATTTCTCGGCAAGTAACCGACCTCGGCGCTTCCGCCCTTCGGTCTTTCAACTTTCATCCTTCAACTTTCAACTCCGCGCAGAATGCCCACCCGCACCTGGTTTCCCACCCACATTTATTGCGAGCCGCTCCAACCCGCCGGCCTCGCCAAGTTCAACACCGAGCTCGCCGACGAATGCCGCAACCTCCGCGACTACGACAAGGGCGGCCGCAAATGGTCCGAGAAAAACTACCCCGGCGGCTACACCAGCTACGCCTCGATGAACGAGCTGCACCGCTTCTCCAGCACGTTCGCCGCGCTCGAGAAAAAATTCCTGAAACACGCACGCGCTTTCGCCAAGACGCTGGAGTTCGACCTGCGCGGTCGCACCGTCCGCATGACCGATTGCTGGGTGAACATCATGCCGCCCACGGCCGCGCACTCACTCCACCTGCACCCGCTCGCCTTCATCAGCGGCACCTACTACGTCGCCACGCCTCCCGGCTGCTCCGGCCTGAAATTCGAAGACCCGCGCCTCGAGCGCTTCATGGCCGCCCCGCCCCGCCTGCCGGACGCCAAGCTCGCCAATCGTATCCACGTCACCTACCCCGCGGAAGCCGGCAACGTCATCCTCTTTGAAAGCTGGCTCCGCCACGAAGTCGCCGCCAACCGCGTCGAAGAAGAACGCATCAGCATCAGCTTTAACCTCAATTGGAGCTAACTCCACTGGGAGCGCGGACGCCCCTCGTCCGTTGTAACGCCGGCATCCTGCCGGCTCCGTGGTGGCTGCGGCATCCTGCCGCAGTTCCATCCCTCCGCCGCGCCCCCCGCATCTCCTTCTCCGAACTTTCCGCCCAAGCCCCTCGCAAATTTTTCGGACCGCGCTTCTTTCCCGCATGATCGTAATCCGCCGCATGGTTGACCGGCACCAGTCCTTCACCGGCATTTTCCTGCCCGGCGAACCCGCCCGCATTTTCCCGACCACGGACTACGAGCACGGCCGCATCCTTCAAATCTACAAACAGGACCGCCCCCACGAAGGCATCATCAACGATTTCACCGACCTCGATGCCTTCATCCGGCCGCCCACGCCTACCGAACCAGCATCCGCCCCCACCGCCAAGCCGGCTGCCACTTCACCCGCGACCGCTTCCCCACCGCGCAAAAAAAGAAAACCCGCCGCAGCTAAGCCACGGCGGGGTCATACCTAAAATTTCGGTTCCGGCGACCGCTTACCAGCGGCGATAGTCCGGAGCGACGTAAACGATCTCACGATCACGCCCGTGACGATGCCGCGGCTGCTCGGCCGCCACGACTACTACGGGCGCGCGACGCCATTGCGGCGCCGCCGGCACATAAACCACCCGCGTCGGCTCCTGCACATAAACCACGCGCGGTTGAGCCGGTTGCACATAGACGACCCGCGTCGCCGGCTGCGCGCACGGCTGAACCTCGACATAGACCGGGGCCTGCGACGCACATGCCACCGGCGCCGCCTGCACCAACGCCACCGGTTGAATCACCGGCTGCGTGTAAACCACTTGGCGAGGCTGGTCCACCACCGCCCCCAACAACGCGCCCGCCGCCGCACCGATGATGGCGCCCTCGCCCCAACGGTCGTGATTGTGGCCGCCGATAAAGGCCCCGGCGATCCCGCCGATCACCGCGCCGTTGGCAACGGCATTGGGCCGAAAAACTTGGGCGTGGGCCGGACTGATCCCGGCTGCCGCGGGCGAGAGCGTGAGGAGAAGTGCTTGGGTTTTCATGTCACAAGGTAAGACGCCGCCGTTTCCGAAATGTTTACATTGTTTCACTCATCCCCGTTAAGTTTTTAGCGGAACATCCCAAAATCCCCTCTGTCGCGCCGCGTCTCCTCCGCCCGGCCTTCCGACGTTAGATCTTGGTCGAAAGCGAACTTCCGCCTTCCGCCCCTCGCGGTCACCCGCCTAGTCTTCCCGCGTGTCCAAGCCGCCCACTCTCGAAGAGCCGCTGATCAAGCGCCGCAGCTTCCGCAATTTTTTCGCTTCGGTGCGTTACGCCATCGACGGCTTCTTCGCTGCGTTGAAACACGAACCCTCGTTCCGCGAAGACCTCATCTTTGCCATTTTACTGGTCCCGCTCGCGATCATTTTGCCCGTCAACGCCGTCTCCACCGCGCTGATGATCGCGTCGCTCATCCTCATCTTGATCGTCGAGCTGCTCAACTCCGCCATCGAGTGGGTCATCGACTACATCCGCCCGGAGATTCACCCCCTCGCCAAGCGCATCAAAGACATGGCGAGCGCCGCCGTCTTCCTGAGCTACATCAACTGTATCGTGATTTGGGTGATCCTCCTCTGGCCCGACAATGCCGTCTGGCGCCGCATCGGCGACATGATCACCGGCCACTGAGCGTCCATGGCTTTTTTCCTGTTTATTCCGATGGCCGTCATTTCATGGATCTATCGGCATGAACTGGGAATGTGCGCCCTCGTGATCTATTGGGGCCTTTGGGTTATCGGGCTGATTACAACCATCCAGAGCGCAGTGCATTTGGGATTCTTTGTCGGCTTCGAATGTCTGCTTGCGGTCGCGATGCTGATCCATCTCGGCGTCAACCCGATCGTGCCTCGCTGGTAGCGGCCCCACCCTCACCGCAGCCGCACCAAAAACCAGCCTGCCAGCATCGTCATCCCGATATTCGGCAGCCACGCCGCCAGCACCGGATCGACGATCTGTTTGGTCGCCAGCGACGCCGCCATGTTGGCCATCACGTAATACAGGAAAAAAAGTCCGATCGATTTCGACACGCCCACCGCCGGGTTCGCACGCACGCCCGTCACGGCAAACGGGATCGCGATCGCGATCACGATGAGCGGCCCGAGCGTGTCCGCGATCAGCCCGAAGAAACGCACCGCATACGGCACGCCCTTCGGATTGTGCTCCACTTCGAAGTAATCGATCAGCCGCTCCAGTTCGCGAAACGACAGGTCCACCGGCCGCCGGTCGATCAGCAACATCAGCGTCGGATCTTCCCTGTATTTCTCCATGAATTTCTCCGCGAACGGCACCGAGGCCGTCAGCTCGCCCGTCTCCGCTTGAAAGGTCAGCTCGCGCCCGTCCTTAAACATCCAGCCGCGCCGCGTCTCGTCATACCACGCCTGCGCCGCCACCAGCCGCGTCGTCTCCCGTCGGCGCGCATCCAGCTCCGAGACCGACACGCCATAGCCACGCTGTGCGAACTTTCCATAGCGGTTAAAAAACCACATCCGCCGCGCGCCGGGATTGTCGAAACCCACGCTGTTCACCGAACCGATCCGGTCCGCCGGCAACGTCTGCGCCTGCCGCCGATACTCGAGTCCGTCCTTCAACGACCGCGATTCCTCCACCGACCACGGCACCACCGTGACGTTGAGCCACCACGACAACATGCACGCGAACACCCCCACGACCCACACCGGCGCCATCAGCCGGCCAAAGCCCACGCCGGCCGCGCGCATCGCCGTCAGCTCGTTGGCGCGATGCAGTTTCCCCAGTGCAAACATCAGCGACACCAACAACGCCAGCGGCAGCACGACCGTCAAAAAACTCGGCATCGTCACGAAGAAATACCGCCAAAGCTCCCCCCCCCGCGCCCCGCCCTCCCGCAGCCCGCGGAAATCGTCATACATCACCTGCACGAGCAACAGTCCGCAGGTCGCCACCAACACGAGCCCGAGGATTTGCAGCCACTCTCGCAAAAGATGCCGGTCAAACGTGTTCACTCCGTCACACGAACCCTCGCCCCGCCCCACGCCAAGCCCAATCACCCGCGTGCGAACATTCACTTCCCGCACCCCGTCCAAAAATTTAGCCCCCGAACCAACGTCTTGGTTGAAAACCTGCTCTCGCTGCCCTTGCCTCCCACTTTCGCGACCCAACCCGGACCGTATTTCTCTATGTTTTTCGCCCCGCGTCCCCTGATTCTTACCGCCCTCGTCGCGCTCGTCACGACCTTCGCCGGCGCCCAGGAGACCATCAAAATCGGCGAGTTCGCCTCCCTCACTGGCAAAGAGGCCACCTACGGTCAGACCGTCAACAAGGGCACCCGCCTCGCCTTCGAAGAAACCAACGCCGCCGGCGGCGTCCTCGGTCGCAAACTCCAACTCGTCACCGAGGACGACCAATCAAAACCCGGCGAATCCGCCACCGTCGTCAAAAAACTCATCTCCCGGGAAAAAGTCGTCGCGATCCTCGGCGAGCTCACCTCGGGCCGCACCCTCGAGGCCGCACCCATCGCTCAAGCCGCCAAAATCCCCCTCGTCTCCCCCGGCGCCACCGCCGTCGAGGTCACCACCAAGGGCAACTACATCTTCCGCGTCTGCTTCATCGACGAGTTTCAGGGCACCGTCATGGCGAAGTTCGCCTTGGACACCTTAAAAGTCCGCCGCCTCGCCCTGCTCTCGTCCGTCTCCTCCGCGCAAAGCGTCGGCCTCTCCAAATTTTTCCGCGAGCGTATCACCGCCGGCGGCGGCGCCGTCGCCCTTGAGCAGAAATACGGCGAAGGTGACAAAGACTTCCGCGCCCAGCTCACCGCCATCAAGGCCGCCAACGTCGAGGCCATCTTCGTCCCCGGCTACTACGCCGAGGCCGCCCTCGTCTCAAAGCAGGCGCGCGAGCTCGGCCTCACCGTCCCCCTCCTCGGCATCGACGCTTGGGAATCCTCGCAACTCATCTCCGTCGGCGGTGCCGCCGTCGAGGGCTGCTACTTCTCCACTCACTACTCGCCCGAGAACAAATCCTCCGCCGTCGTCGCGTTTAACCAACGCTTCCGCGCCCGCTGGAACGAAGATTCCAACGCCCTCTCCGCCCTCGCCTACGACGCCGCCAAGGTTCTGATCGATGCGATCAAACGCGCCGGCTCCACCGACGGTGCCAAAATCCGCGACGCCCTCGCCGCCACGAAAAACTACGCCGCCGTCACCGGCTCCATCACCTTCGACGCCCAGCGCAATCCCACCAAATCCGCCGTCGTCCTCACCGTGAAAAACGGCAAGTTCACCTTCGTCCAGGACGTGAACCCCTGAGCCCTCCGCCGATCTTTCTCTTTCCTCTTACTCTTAATTTTTCTCCATCCCTCCCCTTCTCCCCGCCTTTTCCGTATCCGTGTCCATCCGTGTAATCCGTGGTTAAAAAACCCTCCCTTCCCCCTCCCTTTTTTCCCTCTCAATGAAATCCCCCGCCCGTCTCCTCACCCTCGCCGCCCTCGCGGTCGCCGCCATCGCCGCGCCGCTCGCCCGCGCCGCCGAGCCCATCAAGATCGGAGAATACGCTTCGCTGACCGGCAAGGAAGCCGGCTTCGGCCAAACTTCTCACCACGGCGTGGTCCTCGCCCTCGAGGAAATCAACGCCGCCGGCGGCGTCCTCGGCCGCCCGTTGGAACTCGCCTACGAGGATAACCAGACCAAGTCCGGCGAATCCGCCACCGCCGTGAAAAAACTCCTCTCCCGCGACAAGGTCGTCGCCCTCATCGGCGAAGTTTCCTCCGGTCGTTCCCTTGAGGCCGCCCCCATCGCGCAGGCCGCGAAGATCCCCATGATCGCCCCCGCCGCGACCAATCCCAAGGTCACGCAGACCGGCAACTACATCTTCCGCGTCTGCTTCATCGATCCGTTCCAAGGCACCGTCATGGCGAAGTTCGCCAAGCAAGACCTCAAGGCCAAGCGCGTCGCCGTCCTCTCCAGCGTCTCCAACGCCTACAGCCTCGGCCTCGCCAAGTTCTTCAAAGAAACCTTCGTCCCCGCCGGCGGCGTGATCGCCACCGAGAAAAATTTCTCCGAAGGCGACAAAGATTTCCGCGCCCAGCTCACCGCCGTGAAGGCCGCCAACGTGGACGCCATCTTCGTCCCCAGCTACTACACCGAGGCCGCCCTCATCGCCCGCCAAGCCCGCGACCTCGGCATCACCGTCCCGATCTTCGGCGGCGACGGCTGGGAAGATGAGCAACTCCTTTCCATCGGTGGCGACGCCCTCAACGGGTGCTACTACTCCACCCACTTTTCCGCCGAAAACACCGACCCCGTCGTCGCCAAGTTCGTCGTCAAATACAAAGCCCGCTGGAACAACGAAGTTCCCGGCGCCTTTTCCGCCCTCGGCTACGATGCCGTTTACGTCCTCGCCGATGCCATCAAGCGCGCCGGCACCACCGACGGCCCCAAGCTCCGCGACGCCCTCGCCGCCACCAAGAATTTCCCCGGCGCCAGCGGCGTGACCACCCTCGATAAGGACCGCAACGCCTCCAAAGCCGCCACCATCATCGCGATCAAGGGCGGCAAACAGCTGTTCTTCAAAACCGTCGCTCCATGACGTCCCCCCTCGCACCGCGCCGCCTCATCCGCGGCGCGGTTTTGCTTTCGGTCTTCGCACTCGTTGCCCGTGCCGCCGGGCCCATCAAGCTCGGCGAGGTCGCCTCGCTCACCGGCAAAGAAGCCGCCTTCGGCCAGCAAGCCCACCGCGGCATCCAGATGGCCATCGACGAGGTCAACGCTCGCGGCGGCGTCCTCGGCCGTCCACTTGCCCTCGTTTCCGAAGACAACCAGTCCAAGCCCGGCGACTCCGCCACCATCGCCAAGAAACTCCTCAGCCGCGAAAAGGTCGTCGCCCTCCTTTGCACCGGCACGTCGTCGAACTGCCTGGAAGTCGCGCCCCTCGCCCAGTCCGCCCGCATCCCGCTCATCGGCACCACCGCGACCGCGCCCGAGGTCACCGAGAAGCGCGACTACGTTTTCCGTTCCTGCTTCATCGATCCGTTTCAAGGCGCCGTCCTCGCCAAGTTCGCCACCAGCACGCTCGAGGCGAAACGCGTCGCCCTGCTGACCTCCGTTTCCGCCTCCTACAGCGTCGGTCTCTCCAAAGTCTTCCGCGAAAAGTTCGCCGCCCTCGGCGGTGAAATCTCCGCCGACCAAAAATATTCCGAAGGCGACAAAGATTTCCGCGCCCAACTCACCGCCATCAAAGCCGCCAAAGTGGATGCCATCGCCGTCACCGGATTTTACACCGAGGCCGCACTCATCTGTAAACAGGCTCGCGATCTCGGCCTCACGATTCCGATTTTCGGCGGCGACGGCTGGGAAGCCCCCGAGCTCATCGAAATCGGCGGCACCGCCGTCAACGGCACCTACTACGCGAGCCACTACTCTTCCGAAAGCACCGCGCCTGAGGTCAGCGAGTTCGTGAAAAAATACCGCGCGCGGTTCAATGGCGACACCCCCGACTCCATGGCCCCGCTCGCCTACGACGCCACCTTCATCATCGCGGAAGCCATCACCCGCGCCGGCTCCACCGAGGGCCCGAAACTCCGCGACGCGCTCGCCGCCACCAAAAATTTTCCCGGTGTCACCGGTCGCACCACCATCGACCCGCAGCGCAACGCCTCCAAGCCCGCCGTCATGCTCGCCGTGAAAAATGGCAAAGCCACTTACGTCGCCACCATCGAACCATGACCCTCCGCCCCCCCGCCCTTCTCTCGCTCGCGTTTCTCGCGCTCGCCGCCCACGCCGCCGATCCCATCAAGCTCGGCCACTACGGCTCGCTCACCGGTAAAGACGGCGCCTTCGGTGCCGCCACCCGCAAGGGCGTCATCCTCGCCATCGATGAAATCAACGGCAAGGGCGGTGTCCTCGGCCGACCGCTCCAATACCTCGTCGAAGACACCCAGTCCAAAGCCGGCGAAGCCGTCACCGCGGTAAAAAAACTCATCTCGCGGGACAAGGTCGTCGCCGTCATCGGCGCCAACGCCTCCGCCACCTCCCTCGAAGCCGCGCCCATTTGCCAAAACGCCAAAATTCCCATGATGGCGATTTCCTCGACCAACCCGCGCGTCACCGAGGTCGGCGACTACATCTTCCGCATCTGCTTCATCGATCCGTTCCAAGGCGCCGTCCTCTCCAAATTCGCCGCCACCTCCCTCAAAGCCAAGCGCGTCGCCCTCATCACCGCCGTCAACTCGCCCTACAGCATGGGCCTCTCCGCCGTCATGCGCCGGGACTTCACCGCCCGCGGCGGCGAGATCGTCGCCGAACAAAAATACACCGAAGGCGAAAAAGATTTCCGCGCCCAGCTTACCGCCATCCGCCCCCTCAGGCCCGACGTCATCGCCATCACCGGCTTCTACACCGAGGTCGCCCTCATGTGCAAACAAGCCCGCGACCTCGGCATTACCGTCCCCTTCATCGGCGGCGACGGTTGGGAAGCCCCGCAATTGATCGAGCTCGGCGGCAAGGCGGTCGAAGGCACCTACTACTCCACCTACTTCTCCGCCGAGAATGACGCCCCCGAAGTCCGCTCCTTCGTTGATCGCTACAGGGCCATGTGGAACAACGAAGTCCCCGAAGCCGTCGCCGCCCTCGGCTACGACGCCGTCTATCTGATCGCCGCCGCCATGACGAAAGCCGGCACCACCGACAGCGCCCCCCTCCGCGCCGCCATCGCCGCAACCAAGGATTTCCCCGGCGTCACCGGTCGCACCACCATCGACGAAAAGCGCAACAGCGCCAAAGCCGCCGTCATGCTCACGGTAAAAAACGGCCGCTCCCAGTTCTTCGAGGCCGTGACTCCGTGAGCGCGCAACGCGCTGGCTGAGAGTTGAGTGCTGAGAGTTGAGAGACCCAAACCTGCCGAATGTTTAACTTTGAGAAACTTGAAGTCTGGCAGAAATCCGTCGCCTATGCGGGCGCGGTTTACCGCGCGACCAAGACATTCCCAAAAGAAGAACAGTTCGGCCTGACCAACCAGATCCGCCGTGCCGCCGCTTCCATCGCTTCGAATATAGCCGAGGGCTCCGCCCGGCCCCCGGCCGACTACGCCCGATTTCTTGGCTATGCGGTTGGCTCGCTCTTTGAGGTCGTGACTCAGGCCACCATCGCCCGCAACGAGGCCTACATCACCGCCGAAATTTACCAGCAACTCTATATCGACGCCGAAGAAATCAGCCGAATGCTCAGCGGACTCCGCCGCTCCCTCGGTGAGTGACAACACAGTCCGAATCTCTCAACTCTCAGCCCTCAACTCTCAACTTCCCCTTGTCCGAATTCCTCCAGCAGCTTCTAAACGGCCTGTCCCTCGGCGCCATCTACGCGCTCATCGCGCTCGGCTACACGATGGTTTACGGCGTTCTCCGGTTCATTAATTTCGCGCACTCCGACGTGTTCATGGTCGGCTCGTTTATCGGCTACTACGCCGGCAAGCACGTCCCGGAGCGCACCTATTGGGGCGGCCTTCTGGTCCTAGTCGTCGCCATGCTCGGCTGCGCTCTGCTGGGCATGCTCATCGAGCGCCTTTGCTACCGCCGCCTCCGCGGCTCCGCCACGCTCAACGTCCTTATCACCGCCATCGGCGTTTCCCTGCTCCTCGAGTATTCCGGCCAGGTCTTCTTCGGCGCCACGCCGCGCACGTTCCCCGACATTTTCCCTTCAACTAATTTCGCCTTCGGCAGTCTCGTCATCTCCAGCAACCAGATCCTCGTCATAGTCGTCGCCACGCTGCTCATGGTGGCGCTGCAACTCATCGTCTATCGCACGAAAATCGGCACCGCCATGCGCGCCGTCTCGCTCAACCCGAAGGCCGCCCAGCTCGTCGGCGTGAACAACGATATCGTCATCTCCTTCACCTTCGGCCTCGGCTCCGCCCTCGCCGCCGCCGGTGGTATTCTTTACGCGATTAATTATCCGTCGATCGATCCACTCATGGGCGTGATGCCCGGCCTCAAGGCTTTCGTGGCCGCCGTCCTCGGTGGCATCGGTAACATCCCCGGCGCCGCCCTCGGCGGCCTCCTCCTCGGCACCGTCGAGACCTTCGTCAACGGCAGCCAGTGGTCCACCTACAAGGACGCCATCGCCTTCGCGATTCTCATCGGCATCCTGCTCTTCCGCCCCGCCGGTCTCCTCGGCAAGTTCACGGTCGAAAAAGTCTGAGTCAGAATTTGAACCACGGATCACACGGATGAACACGGATCAATTCACTCGGCGTTCCCGCTCGGTCCCTTCTCCGTTCCGATCTCTGGGCCTCTATGTCTCTGCGGTTCCCACCGAGCCCAAACTCACGTCACGGCACGTTCCGCATCCGTGTCTATCCGTGTCCATCCGTGGTTAAAAACTCCGGATCTCCCACCATTCCCGTGCCTCGCCCGCATCTCTACCTCCTCGCCGCGCTCCTCGTCGCTCTCGGCATCTCGCAATTCTCAGACCGGATCGATCCCTACTTCCTCGATGTCATCATCGGCATCGGCATCAACATCATCCTCGCCGTCTCGCTCAACCTGGTAAACGGCTACACCGGCCAGTTCTCCCTCGGCCACGCCGGCTTCATGTCGGTCGGCGCCTACCTCGCCGCCGCAGTCTCGCTCTTCCTCGGCCCGAAAATTCTCGGCGAAGCCGGCGGCACCGCCCTCCAACAAGGCTTGATGTTCCTCGCTGCACTCGTCGCCGGCGGCCTCGGCGCCGCCTTCGCGGGTCTCATCGTCGGCGTGCCCTCGCTCCGACTCAAAGGCGACTACCTCGCCCTCGTCACCCTCGGTTTCGGCGAGATCATCCGCGTGGTTTTTCAAAACGTGGAATTCCTCGGCGGCGCCCTCGGCCTCAACGGCATTCCCGCCTACACCACGATCTTTTGGGTCCTCGCCTTCGTCGCCCTCTCGGTCTTTGTCGTCACCTGCCTCGTCCACTCTACCTACGGCCGCGGCTTCCTCGCCACCCACGACGACGAGATCGCCTCCGAATCCGTCGGCCTCAACACCACGCGCTACAAGATCGTCGCCTTCGTCATCGGCGCCTTCTTCGCCGGCACCGCCGGCGGCCTCTACGGCCATTTCAAGATGACCATCACGCCCACCGGCTTCGACTTCACGAAGAGTATCGAGATCGTCGTCATGGTCATCCTCGGCGGCATGGGCAACACCCTCGGCGTCATCCTCGCCGCAATCCTCCTCACGCTCCTCCCCGAGTTGCTCCGCCCCATCGCGGAATACCGCATGATCATCTATTCGCTGATGCTGATCATCCTCATGCTCGTGCGTCCGCAGGGCCTGTTTAACTTCAAATTCGGCAAGGCGAAACTCTGATGGCCGCCCCGCTCCTCCAACTCGACAAGGCCACGATCCGCTTCGGCGGCCTCACCGCCGTCAATTCCGTCGATTTCACCGTCGGTGAAGACGAGCTCGTCGGCCTCATCGGCCCCAACGGCGCCGGCAAGACCACCGTCTTCAATCTCATGACGGGCGTCTATCAGCCCACCGATGGAACGATCACGTTCAACGGCACGCCCATCGCCGGCCTCCGCGTCAACGAGATCGTCGACCTCGGCATCGCCCGCACGTTTCAAAATATCCGGCTCTTCGGCAGCCTCAGCGTTTTCGACAACGTCCGCGTCGCCTGCAATCTCCACCGCGCCACCAGCCCGATCCAGGCGCTCATCCGCGGCAAATCGTTCCGCGCCGACGAAGCCGCCATCACGAAACGCGCCGAGGAGCTCCTCGATATTTTCAACCTCCGCCGTTTCCGCGACGCGCCCTCGAAAAGCCTTCCTTACGGCGAACAGCGCCGCCTCGAGATCGTCCGTTGCCTCGCGACGAAACCCAAGCTCCTCCTCCTCGATGAGCCCGCCGCCGGCATGAACCCGACCGAGAAGATCGAACTCGTCCGCCTTATCCAGCAGGTCCAAAAACAGTTTAATCTCTCCATTCTCCTCGTGGAGCACTCGATGAAGGTCGTCATGGGCGTCTGCCAGCGCATCGCCGTCCTCGACTACGGCGTGAAGATCGCCGAGGGCAATCCGGCCCAGATCCAGAGCGACAAGAAGGTCATCGAAGCCTACCTTGGCGAAGACCACCAGACGGCCCTTTCTCACCACTGACGCCGAAGTCATTTTCTATTTTTAGATTCTCGATTTCCGACTGGCCCCGCCCGCCTATGTCGAAATCGAAATCGAAAATCGAAATTCAAAAATCGAAATTCCCGCCATGCTTTCCGTCACCGATCTCGAAGTTTGCTACGGCTCGATCAGCGCGCTGCGCGGCGTTTCGTTCACCATTCCCCAGGGCTCCATCGTCACCCTCATCGGCGGCAACGGCGCGGGCAAAACCACCACGCTCCGCACCATCTCCGGCCTGCTCCGCGCTAAAAGCGGCACCGTGAATTTCCTCGGCGAGGACATCACCTCGCTCCCCGCCCACAAGATCGTCGCCCGCGGCCTCAGCCACGTGCCCGAGGGCCGCATGGTCTTCTCCAATCTCACCGTCGGCGAAAACCTCTCGATGGGCGCCTACCTGCTCTCCGACAAAGCCGTCATCGCCAAAAACCGCGACTACGTCTTCAGCATCTTCCCGCGCATGAAAGAGCGCCTGAAGCAGACCGCCGGCACGCTCTCCGGCGGCGAACAACAGATGCTCGCCATTGGCCGCGCGCTCATGGGCAACCCGAAGTTCCTCATGCTCGACGAGCCGTCGCTCGGCATCGCGCCGCGCCTCATCAGCACCATTTTCGAAAAAATCGTGGAGATCAACCGCACCCACGGCATCACCATCCTGCTCGTCGAGCAGAACGCCAACCTCGCCCTCGAAGTCAGCCAGCACGCCTACGTCCTCGAGACCGGCGCCATCGTGATGTCCGGCGAGAGCAAAAAACTTCGCGCCGACCCGCAGCTAAAAGCCACCTACCTCGGCGGCTGAGGTAGCGCCGGCTTCCAGCCGGCTCCGTAGTGGCTGCGGCATCCTCTCGCAGTTGCATTTCCGAAACCCCCTCTGCCAGCCGAGTGGCGCGCAGCGCCGGGGTGTCTTTCGTCGCCGCCCACCCCAAGCCTCCGCTCAAGACTGTCCGAAGCCAGCCTCCGTTGTCGCATCGTTTCGCCGCCCCAGCCTCCGTATTCCCATGCCCGCCCCTCGCCCCGTCCTCGCGTTCCTCGCCGTGTTCGCGCTCACCTGTTTCTCCCGTATCTCGGCCGCCGAAAACTCAACGTCCACCGATTCCGCTTGGCCCGAAATCACCCGCGAGAACAAACCCTGGACCCGCTGGTGGTGGCCTGGCAGCGCCGTGGACAAGGCCAGCCTCACGCGCCAGCTCGAACAATTCGCCGCCGCCGGCCTCGGAGGCGTCGAGATTACCCCCATCTACGGCGCGAAAGGCTACGAAGACCGCTACATCGACTACCTCTCCCCCAAATGGATGGAGATGCTCGAGCACACCGCCCGGGAAGCCCGGCGTCTCGGCCTCGGCGTGGACATGGCCACCGGCACCGGCTGGCCCTTCGGCGGCCCTTGGATTCCGCCCGCCGATGCCAACACCAAAGCCGTCCTCAACTCCACCGGCAAACTCGTCGGCGAGCCCACCAGACAACTCGTGAAGCGCCCCGGCCCCGGCGGTGAAGGCCTCGTCCTCGATCCCTACTCCCCCGACGCCCTGGGCCGCTACCTCGCCAAATTCGACGAAGCGTTCACCGCCGCCCAACTCCCCCGCGGCCTCATCCGCGGCCAGTTCCACGACTCCTTCGAATACTACGGCGCCACGTGGACCGCGAAACTCCCCGAAGTTTTTCGCGCGATGCACGGCTACGACATCCAGACCTACGCCGCCGCCCTCCTCGCCAAACCCGGCGACCCCGCTCTCGCACCGCTCTCACCCGACACCCTCGGCCGCGTCAAAAGCGACTACCGCGAGACCCTCGCCCGCCTCCACCTCGACTATCTCCGCGCGTGGGTGACGTGGTCGCACGACCACGGGTTCATCGTGCGCAACCAATCTCACGGCGCCCCCGGCAACCTCCTCGACCTCTACGCCAATGCCGACATCGCCGAGACCGAAATCTTCGGCTCCACGCCCTTCCCCATCCCCGGCCTCCGCCGCGACCCCGCCGACATCGCCAACAACGCCCAAGATCTCCCCGAGTCCCTCGTCGTCCGCATGGCCTCTTCCGCCGCGCACGTCGCCGGCCACGCCCTCGCTTCCAGCGAGACCGCAACTTGGTTGCGCGATCACTGGAAAGAATCCCTCGCCTTCGCGAAACCCGAGATCGACCGCATCTTCGCCGACGGCATCAACCACGTTTTCTATCACGGCAGCGTCTTTTCGCCCAACGACGCTCCCTGGCCCGGCTGGCTCTTCTACGCCTCGACCCAGTTCCAACCCCACAATCCGTGGTGGGATGATTTCGGCGCCCTCAACCGCTACGTCGCTCGCGTCCAATCCATCCTACAACGCGGTCAGCCCGACAACGATATCCTCCTCTACTGGCCCTTCGCCGACCTACTCGACGACGAGGCCGGCGCCGTGAAAATGTTCACCGTCCACAATGTGAAATGGCTCCCCGACCAACCCGTCGGCAAAATCGCCCGCGCGCTTATGGATCGGGGTTACACTTTCGACTACATTTCCGACGCCCAGCTCCAACAAACCCGCTCCGAATCCGGGGCCCTCCTCACCGGTGGCAGCAACCGCTATCAAATCATCGTCGTCCCCGCCACGCGCCGCATGCCGGTCGCAACGCTGCAAAAACTCGCCGCCCTCGCCGCCTCCGGCGCGAAAATTATTTTTGAAAAACTCCCCGACGACGTCCCCGGCTACGGCCGCCTTGCCGAGCGCCGCGCCGAGTTCAAAACCGCGCTCGCCGCCCTCAGCCCCCACGCCGCCGTCAATTCCGACGTGCTCGCCGCCGTCGCCCCCCATGCCCGCCGCGAAGCCCTCGCCGACGCGGGACTCAACTTCATCCGCCGCACTTCGACGTCCGGCACCCATGATTACTTCGTCACCAACCTCACCGCCAGACCCTTTGCCGGCTGGATAAAGCTCGGCGCAACCGCCCAGTCCGTTCTCATCCTCAACCCTCTCGACGGCCACCACGGCCTCGCCGCCCAGAGTGCCCAGGGGATGTTCCTGCAAATCGCCCCCGGCGAATCCCTGCTCCTTCGCACGTCGAACGCGCCGTCCCGTTCACCCGCCTGGCCCTACCGTCGACCCGCCGCCGCCGCGGTCCCGCTCACCGGCACCTGGAAAATTTCCTTCCTCCAAGGCGGCCCCGAACTCCCGCCCGCCCTCGAGACCACCGAGCTAAAATCCTGGACCGATTTCGGCGGCGACGAAACTAAACGCTTCGCCGGCACCGCTCGCTACCGTCTCGAATTCGATGCGCCCATCGCCACAGCCGACGACTGGCTCCTCGATCTCGGCGACGTGCGCGAAAGCGCGCGCGTAATCCTCAACGGCCAACCCATCGCCACCGCGTGGAGTCTCCCCTTCCGCGTGCGCATTGCCTCCGCCCTCCTAAAACCCGGCCGCAACCTCCTCGAACTCGACGTCACCAACCTCGCCGCCAACCGCATCCGCGACATGGACCAACGCAAACTCCCGTGGAAAATCATGCGCGACGCCAATGTTCTTAACATTAACTACAAGCCCTTCGACGCCTCCGGCTGGCCGCTGACGCCCTCCGGCCTCCTCGGCCCAGTCACAGTGACCCCACTCAAGGCATTCACGCCTTAACCCCTGCGGGGATCGGGCGCCGGCCCCCGAACGTCCTGATCTGCCTTCCTTCGCCGCCCTCGCCCATCGCGCGGTGCGCAACGTGGGGCAATCTCCCGTCTTATCTTTTCGGCATCTTCCGCGCCCGCGAGATCATCGCCGGCTTCTCTTCCTAAAAAATCACACGCCCTTCGCGCCGCTTGATTTTTTCCCCAGTCTGCTAAGATAGCGGGCTCTGTTACTCGGTCCGGCCCATTTGCCAGACCGACCCAACCCTACATCTAAACCACCATGTCCACCACCGCTCCGCAAAAATTCGAGTTCCAAGCCGAGATCAAACAGCTCCTCGATATCGTCATCCACTCGCTTTACACGGAGAAGGAAATCTTCGTCCGCGAGCTGGTCTCCAACGCCTCCGACGCCCTCGAAAAGCTCCGCCACACCCAGATCACCGAAAAAGAAATCTTCGACGACAAGGCCGAGCTCGAGATCAACGTCACCACCGACGACAAAGCCAAAACCCTCACCTTTGAAGATTTCGGCATCGGCATGACCCGCGCCGAACTCGTCGAGAACCTCGGCACCATCGCCCACTCCGGCTCCAAGCAATTCCTGAAAGCCCTCGGCGAGGGCGGCGCCAAGAACACCAACCTCATCGGCCAGTTCGGCGTCGGTTTCTACTCCGCGTTCATGGTCGCGAAGTCCGTGAAGGTTTATTCGCACTCCTGGCGCACCGGCGAGCCCGGACACCTCTGGTCGAGCGACGGCTCCGGCAGCTACGAGGTCGATGACGCCGCCGATCTCCGCCGCGGTTGCAAAATCGTCATCGAGCTCAAGGACGACTGCGGCGACTACGCGCAGGACTGGAAGATCAAGGAAATCCTCGAGCGTTACAGCGCGTTCGTGTCGTTCCCGATCAACCTCAACGGCAAACGCATCAACACCATCCAAGCCCTCTGGCTCCGCTCGAAGAACGAGATCAAGGACGAGGAATACACCGAGTTCTATAAATTCCAATCGCACGCCCACGACGACCCGCGCCTCCGCCTGCACTTCAGCGCCGACGCCCCGCTCGCCATCAACGCCCTCCTCTTCGTCCCCAAGGACAACTCCGAGAAATTCGGCATGTCCCGTCTCGAGCCCGCCGTCGCCCTCTACTGCCGCAAGGTCCTCATCGACGCCAAGCCCAAGGACATCCTCCCCGAGTGGCTGCGCTTCATGAAGGGCGTGATCGATAGCGAAGATCTCCCGCTCAACATCTCCCGCGAGACGATGCAGGACCGTTCCCTCATCGAGAAACTCAACAAGGTCGTCACGAAGCGCTTCCTGAAATTTCTCGCCGACGAATCCACCGCGCATCCCGATGCCTACAACGAGTTCTACAGCGAATTCGGCATCTTCCTCAAGGAAGGCGCCGCCATGGACTACACGCACAAGGAGCAACTCACGAAGCTCCTCCGCTTCGAATCCTCCCTCACCGACAAGGGCAAGACCACCTCCCTCGCCGCCTACATCGGCCGCATGGGCGCCGAGCAAAAAGAGATCTACTACCTCGTCGGCTCCAACCGCGCCTCCCTCGAGAGCGGCCCCTACCTCGAAGGCTTCAAGGCCCGTAACCTCGAAGTCCTCTTCTGCTACGAGCCCGTCGATGAATACGTGATGAGCAACGTCCGCGAATTCGAAGGCAAGAAACTCACCGCCGCCGATCACGCCGATGTCCAACTCTCCGATCTCCCCAAGCCCGAAGGCGCCCTCAGCGCGGCCGACACCAAGACCCTCACCTCCTGGCTCAAGGAAACCCTCGGCGCCCGTGTCGAAGACGTAAAAGCCTCCGATCGTCTCGTGGATTCCCCCGCCCTCGCCCTCAACGCCGATAAGTTCATGTCGCCGCAAATGCGCCGCATGATGAAGGCCATGAAGAAAGACGGCGCCGACGAGCCCGTGAAAGTGACCCTCGAGATCAACCCGCGCTCCGCCGTGATGAAACGCCTGTTCGAAACGCACACCGCCGCGCCCGAAAAAGCCAAGCTCGTCGCCGAGCAAATCCTCGATAACGCCCTCATCAGCGCCGGCCTCCTCGAAGATGCCACCCCCATGGTCGCCCGCCTCTACAAGCTCCTCGAGAGCGTCTGATCCTTCGCATCATCACTTATCCCAAGTATCTGATGAGCTGATTACTGGCTCGTCAGCCATACTTTAAAAATTGACGGTATGGCCACCCAGCCATACCGTCTTTTTTATTATGAAAATGACCATGCACATCGACGGGGATGTCTTGGATCGGGTGATGAAGATCACCGGGGCCAAGACCAAGACCGAGGCCGTTGAGATCGCCCTCAACGAGATGGCGCGCCGCCACAAGATGAAGGAGCTCTTCACCGCCGGTCTCGGCCTCACTCCCGAGGAGTTAAAGGCTTCCTTCGACCCCGCCTCTTACCCGGAGGAGCCCCAACCCATGATGCTCGCCGCCAAGGAGCAGGCACCAAATGGCCAACCTGATCCTGCCCGATAGTAATATCTACATCGGCGCCGTTCGCGCCGGCCGCGATCCCTTCCGTGAATTCGCGGCGGGGATCGACGACCGCGATTGGGAATTCACCACCTGCGGCCTGATCGTGCTGGAGGTCTGCCGCGGCCAACGAAACCCCGACCTGCTCGCGCGCTACCGCGAGCGCTTCGGCGTGATGATCTTCATCCCGACGACCCAACAGATCTGGGAACGCGCCGCCCAACTCGCGTGGTCCCTCGACCGTCAAGGCCGTGTCTTACCCGTCCAAGATATTCTCATCGCCTCGCACGCGCTTCAGGCCGGCGCCGCCGTGCTGACACTCGACGCCCATTTTCGATCAATCCCCGGCCTGCGCGTCATCGACCGGCTCCCCTGAGTCGCCGGACCTTCCTTGATGATTGCGACCACGCTCCTCCAACTCGCCGGCGCCGCCCATCTCATTTCGTTCACCGCCATCGTCGTCGCCCCGATCCGACTCCGCTGGGACGAAGAACTCGCCCGCCTGCCCAAACTCCTCCGGCAGATGTGCCACGTCTATTGCCACTACACCGGCGGCACTATTGTCGCCCTCGGTCTCGTCAGCCTGTTGTGCGCCCCCGATCTCGTCGCCGGCACCCCGCTCGCCCGCGCCGTCTGCGGCTACACCGCGGTTTTCTGGGCCGCGCGACTCTGGCTCCAACGCTATTACGATTTCCGCCCGCACCTCACCACGGCCTGGCTGCGCCTCGGTTATCACAGCCTGACCGCGCTCTTCATCGTCTTCGTCGCGATCTACGGCTGGGGCGCACTTCATGGCCTCGTCTAGAAATCCCCCACGTTTCCGTCACCACTTCGCTCTATGCGCACACGCCTGTTTCAGTTTTTCGTATTCACTCTCTTCATTGCCGTCTTCACTGCGGCCACCGCTGGCGAAACACCCGCGTCCTCACCCACCGCCGATCTCCGCGCCTGGGCGGTCGAACAAATGCCCGGCGGCACCGTCATCACCGAAGCCGGTGCCCTCGTCATCACCGACGTCGCCGGTAGCACCATCTGGCTCCGCGAAAAACTCACCGTGCCCGTCGTGATCAACTACGACGCGACCGTCGTCGTCCAAGGCGGCCCACGCGACCGCCTCTCCGACCTGAACTGCTTTTGGATGGCCAGTGATCCGCGCTCGCCCCAAACCCCGCCGTTCGCACCCACGCTTGCCCGCACCGGCAAGTTCTCCGACTACGATTCTCTGTTCACCTATTACGTCGGCTACGGCGGCAACGAAAACACCACGACGCGCTTCCGTCGCTACGGCGGCACCTCGGCTCGTCCACTCCTGCCCGAGCATGATCTGCGCGATCAGAAATTTCTCCTCGCTCCCAATCACACCTACCGCATCGAACTCACCGCGCTCCCCGACGGCACCGTGCGCTTCCGCCGCGACGACGAACTGATTTTCGAATACCGCGACCCGGCTCCGCTGCGCAGCGGCTGGTTCGCCCTCCGCACCGTCAAAAGCCACCTCGTGATCCGCAATCTGCGTATCACTCATCCGCCTCGCTAAGCGCCCGCCTGCCGGAGGTTTTTCCTCCGTTGCGCCCGATTTCCCACACAAGGTTTAGCTTGGCCCGCGTCGTGTGAATTCACAGATTTTCCCATGCGAAATCACCTCCGTTTTCTCACCGGGCTGGCGCTTATCGCCGCCGCGATCCCCGCTCTCCACGCCGCCGAGGACACCACCCGTCTGCTCCGCTTCCCCGCCACCAATGGCCAGGCCATCGTCTTCTCATACGGCGGCCAGCTCTACACCGTCGCCACCGAGGGCGGCACCGCCCGCCGTCTCACCGACGGCCCCGGCTACGCGATCTTCCCGCGCTTTTCCGCCGACGGCGCGCAGCTCGCCTTCACCGCCCAATACGACGGCAACACCGAGGTTTACGTCATGCCCTCCACCGGCGGCACGCCCAAACGCCTCACCACTTCCGCCACGCTCGACCGCGACGACCTCGCCGACCGCATGGGCCCCAACAACGTCGTCTTCGGCTGGCGCAACACCGCCGCCGAGGTCGTCTTCCGCTCCCGCTGGCATTCCTTCAATCCCTTCATCGGCCAGCTCTACACCGTCGGCCTCGATGGCGATGTGCCTGCTCAACTGCCCGTGCCGCGCGGTGGCTTCGTCTCATACTCACCGGACGATACCAAAATCGCCTACAACCGCATCTTTCGCGAATTCCGCACTTGGAAACAATACCGCGGCGGCATGGCCGACGACATCTGGATCTTCGACCTGAAGTCCGGAGCACTCGAAAATATCACCGATAATCCCGCTCAGGATCTCTTCCCGATGTGGGCGTCCAACGGCAAAATCTACTTCGTCTCCGAGCGCACGCCCCGCGCGAATCTCTTCAGCTACGACCTCGCCACCAAACAGACCAAGCAGCTCACGAGCTTCACCGACTACGACGTGAAATTCCCCTCGCTCGGCAAAACCGCCATCGTCTTCGAACAGGCCGGCCAGATTTGGAAATTCGACCTCGCCACCGAAAAGGCCGTCATCGTTCCCATCACCGTCCGCGAAGACTTCGCCGCCGCCCGCCCCGCCCTCACCAACGTGGCCAAATTCGTTACCACTGTCTCGCCCTCGCCCGACGGCCAGCGCGTGACGGTCGTCGCTCGCGGCGACGTGTTCACCGTCCCCGCCAAAGACGGCCCCACCCGCAACCTCACCCAGACCCAGGGCGTGCACGAGCGCGCCGCCACCTGGTCACCCGATGGCAAGTGGATCGCCTACCTCTCCGACGCCACCGGCGAATTCGAAATCTACATCCGCCCCCAAGATGGCAAAGGCGCCGCCACCCAGCTCACGTCCAACAACGATACCTATCCTTTCTCACCCGACTGGTCCGCCGACTCAAAAAAACTCCTCTGGGGTGATCGCAAGCAGCGCCTCCGCTTCGTGGACATCGACACGAAAGCCGTCACCACCGTCGCGGAAAATCCCGACGCTCCGATCACCGCCTACGGTTGGGCGCCCGACTCCCAATGGGTCACCTACGTGAAGCCCCAGACCGGCACGCTCGCGAAGATTATGCTCTACGGTGTCGCCGATAAACAGACCCTCACCGTCACCGACGGCTCCTACGATTCCTCCGTCCCGACCTTCAGCGACGACGGCAAGTGGCTGCTCTTCGCCTCCGCGCGCGACTACCGCCCCATCTACTCCGACACCGAGTGGAACCACGCCTACCTCGACATGGAGCGCATCTACCTCGTCGCCCTCGCCAAAGACACCGCCTCGCCCTTCGCCCCAAAAAGCGACGAGGTCGCCATCGCCAAGGACGACGAAAAGAAATCCGCCGACGAAAAATCCTCCGAGAAAAAAGACGGCGACAAAGCCGAGCCCGCGAAGAAGCCCGACGAGAAGAAACCCATCGTCGTTAAAGTGGACGCCGACGGCCTCGCCGAACGCATCATCGGCCTGCCCATCGCGCCGTCCAATTACGGCACGATCTTCATGCTCGGCGAAAAGGTTTACTACCGGCGCGCTCCCGGCGGCCCCCAAGGTGGTGGTGGCGGCGGCGAGGGCTTCGGCGGCGGTGCCGCCAGCAAACCCGTCGTCGCGTTCTACGACCTCAAAGCCCGCAAAGAGACCGAACTCGGCAACTTCGACTTCTTCGACATCACCGCCAACGGCAAAAAAATGCTCGTCCGCGTCGCCCGCGATTTTTCCCTTATCGATCTGCCCTCGGCGAAGATTGAGCTGAAGCCCGAATCAAAAATCGACTTCTCCGCCCTCGAAGTCCGCCTCGACCACCAGGCCGAGTGGACGCAGGTCTTCAACGAGAGCTGGCGCCAGATGCGCGACTTCTTTTACGCGCCCAACATGCACGGCGTGGATTGGCCCGCGCAGCGCGCGAAATACGGCGCACTCCTCCCGTCCGTCACCACGCGCAACGACCTTACCTACCTCATCGGCGAGATGATTTCCGAGTTGCACATCGGCCACGCCTACGTCGGCACCGGTGATCGTCCCGACACGCCCAAGATCAAGACTGGCCTCCTCGGCGCCGAGCTTTCCCGCGACGCCGCCAGCCGCGCCTACCGTATCGACAAAATCCTCCACGGCGAAAACTGGCAGACCAAGACCCGCTCACCCCTTACCGAACTCGGCGTCAAGGTGAAGGCCGGCGACTTCATCCTCGCCGTCAACGGCCAGCCCGTGCGCGACCTCGCCAACATTTACTCCGCACTCACCGGCACCGTCGGCAAACAGGTCGCCTTGCGCGTGAATTCCACGCCCGCCGAAGAAGGCGCTCACGATATCACCGTCGTCCCCATCGCCGACGAAGCTCCGCTCTACTACGAGCAATTCGTCTCCACGAACATCGCCTACGTCCTCAAAAAAACCGACGGCAAGGTCGGCTATCTTCACATCCCCGACATGGGCCCCGAAGGCCTCAACGAGTTCGTTCGCCGCTACTACCCGCAACTCAACAAGCAGGCCCTCATCATCGACGTGCGCGGCAACGGCGGCGGCAACGTCTCGCCCATGATCATCGAGCGCCTCCAGCGCGAACTCACCCTCATCAACGTCCGCCGGAACGGCCCGCCCAACGCCAACCCGGGTGGCCAGCTCCTCGGGCCCAAGGTCACGCTCCTCAACGAATATTCCGCCTCCGACGGCGATCTCTTCCCCTACCGCTTCCGCGCCGCCGGCCTCGGCAAGCTCGTCGGCAAACGCTCTTGGGGCGGCGTCGTCGGCATCTCCGGTTCGCTCCCGTTCACCGACGGCGGCACACTCAACAAACCCGAGTTCGCGCCCTACTCCGCGGACGGCAAGAACTGGATCATCGAGGGCCACGGCGTCGATCCCGACATCGTCGTGGACAACGACCCCGCCCGCGAATTCCGCGGCGAAGACCAGCAACTCGACAAGGGCATCGAGGTCATACTCGAAGAACTCAAGACCAAGGGCCGCATCCTCCCGCCCCCACCACCTTACCCCGACAAGAGCTGAGTTTCCGCTCGGCTGAGGCTTCACCATCCGATCTCCCCGCCGGCTTCCACCGACCGTGGGGATCAACCGCGTCATGCGACGGTCTGCGTCTGCACGCCTTCGCCCAAAACTCACCCAGCCATGTCGCTCACCTCCATCAATCCCGCCACAGGCGTCGCTCTCGCACGCTACCGTCCGCATACCCGCGCCGGCGTAGCTACCAAAACCGCCCGCGCTCAACGTGCCTTTCTCGCGTGGCGCAAGCTCACGCCAGCGCAACGCGCCCGCCACCTCCGTGCCCTCGCCAAAGCCCTCCGTGCCAAGTCTCCGCCCCTCGCCGCCCTCCTCACCGCCGAGGTCGGCAAGCCCATCAAACAGTCCCTCGCCGAAATCGAGAAATGCGCCGGCGTCTGCGACTATTACGCCCAGCAAGGACCACGGTTTCTCGCACCCGAGCGACCGCCCGGCGCGCCCGCCAACGCCCACGTTGAGTTCGCCCCGCTCGGCGTGGTCCTCGCGATCATGCCGTGGAATTTTCCTTTCTGGCAGGTCTTCCGCGCCGCCGCCCCGATCCTGATGGGCGGCAACACGCTCCTCCTCAAACACGCGTCCAACGCCTCCGGCTGCGCCCTCGCTATCGAGCGCCTCTTCGCCACCGCCGGCCTGCCCGCCGGCCTGCTGCAAACGCTCCTCGTCCACTCCGACCGCCTCGCTCCGCTGATCGCCGATCCGCGCGTGCGCGGCCTCACGATGACCGGCAGCACCGCCGCCGGCAGAAAAGTCGCCGCCCTCGCCGGTGCCGCGCTCTTACCCACCGTTTTCGAACTCGGCGGCAGCGACCCCATCCTCGTCCTCGCCGATGCCGACATTCCCAAAGCCGCCGAGATCTGCGCCTTCGCCCGTCTCCAAAATTCTGGCCAGAGCTGCGTCTGCGCCAAACGCTTCATCGTGGTCCGCTCCGTCCTCCGCGCTTTTGAGCGGGCGTTCACCGCCCGCATGGCCGCCCGCCGCGTCGGCGATCCCACCGATCCCACCACCGACGTCGGCCCCCTCGCCCGCGCCGATCTCCGCGACCAACTTCACTCGCAAGTCCGCCGCAGCATCCGCGCCGGCGCCCGCGTGCTCCTCGGCGGCGCGCCCTTGCCCGGCCCCGGCAATTTCTACGCGCCCACCGTGCTCACCGACGTCCGCCCCGGCAGCCCCGCCTACGCCGAAGAACTCTTTGGCCCCGTCGCCGCCATCATCCCTGTGCACGACGAAGCCGCCGCCATCGCAACCGCCAACGACAGCATCTACGGCCTCGGCGCCGCGGTCTTCACGCGCAATCACCGCCGCGGCCGCGCCGTCGCCACCCAACTCGAGTCCGGCTTGGTCTTCATCAACACCTTCACCCGTTCCGAATTCAGCCTGCCTTTCGGCGGCACCAAACAAAGCGGCCACGGCCGTGAACTCGGCCCCTGGGGTCTCCGCGCGTTTGTTCATCCGAAAACTGTGTGGGTGGGATGAACCTCTCGCGTCCCTGAGGCCGAGCCCGCTGGATGTTACAATTCCACGGCTCCCGGCAAAAAAACTCGTTTCCCCGCCCCCTCGGCTTAGCGTCTTCCGCTCGTGGCGCTGCGATGCGCTCCGACGTATGGCCACCCGCTCCACCAAAAAAAAATCCAGCGCCGCCGTCGCGACCCCACTGCCCACCGCGGTGTTTCTCAACCGCGAGCTGAGCTGGCTCGCCTTTAACAACCGCGTCCTCGAGCAGGCCACCGACGGCCGCCACCCCCTGCTCGAGCGCGTGCGTTTCCTCTCTATCGTCAGCTCCAACCTCGACGAATTTTTCGAAATCCGCGTCGCCGGCCTCATGCAACAGATGGATTCCGGCGTCACCGAAGGCGGCCACGACGGCCTCCCGCCCGAGGCCCAGCTCACCGCCATCCACACCGGCGTCACCGCGCTCGTCGCCGCGCAATACCACTGCTGGCACCAACAACTCCTGCCCGCCCTCGCCGCGGAGGGCATCGAGTTCAAGACCGCCCAGGATCTCAATCCCACTGAGCTGAAATGGGTTCATGCCTACTTTCGCGACCAGGTTTATCCCGTCCTCACGCCGCTCGCCCTCGACCAATCGCACCCGTTTCCCCAGCTCGGCAACAAGACGCTCAACATCATCGTCTCCCTCGACAATCCGGACACCTCCGAGGTCGAGCATCACATCGCGATCCTGCCCGTGCCGCGCATCCTCCCGCGCCTCGTCGAGATTTCCCCCGCCAAGACCACCGGCCCGCGCCGCACCATTTTTCTCAGCGAGATCATCAAGCTCTGCGCCGGCCAGCTCTTTCCCGGCTACCGCCTTACCGCCGCCCACGCCTTCCGTGTCACCCGCAACAGCGACCTCTACATCGACGAGGAAGAATCTGAAAACCTCCTCAAGAAGATCGAGGACGAACTCCGCAATCTTCGTCGCGGCGCCGCCGTGCGCCTCGAGATCGAGGATGGCGTGGACCCCAAACTCTTTACGACGCTGTGCGACCATCTCGCGCTCTCCGAGGATTACGTCTATCGCATCAACGGCCCCGTCAATCTCCTCCGCCTCCAAGCCCTCGCCGACATTGAGCGCCCCGACCTGAAGTTCGCGCCGTTCACCCCCGTCAACGCCACGCCGCTCGCAGAGCCCGCCCGAATCTTCGACACGCTACGCACGCAGGACATCCTCCTGCACCATCCCTACGATTCGTTTCAACCGGTCGTCGATTTCGTCGAGCAGGCCGCTCGCGATCCGCAAGTCTTCGCGATCAAGCAGACATTTTACCGCACCAGCGGCGATTCCCCGCTCGTGCGCGCCCTCATCGAAGCTTCGCGCAACGGCAAACAGGTCACCGCCCTCGTCGAGCTGAAGGCCCGTTTCGACGAGGCCAACAACATCCAGTGGGCCAAGCAGCTTGAAGAAGCCGGCGTCCACGTCGTTTACGGTCTCGTCGGCCATAAGACCCATTGCAAACTCTGCCTCGTGGTCCGCCGCGAGGGCCGCCGGATGAAGCACTACGCCCACCTCGGCACCGGCAATTACAACCCCCGCACGGCGAAAGTTTACACCGACCTCAGCTACTTCACCACCCGCACCGGCATCACCGGCGATGTCGCGCAGCTCTTCAATTCGCTCACCGGTTTCGGTCGCTCGCCCATTTTCCGTCACCTGCTGGTCGCGCCCTACAATCTCCACCGCCGCATCGGCGAGCTCATCGCCCGCGAGGCGAAAAACGCCGCCGCCGGCAAGCCCGCGCGCATCATCGTCAAGATGAATGCCCTCGTGGACCGCGCCACCATCGAGTCGCTCTACACCGCCTCTCAGGCCGGCGTGAAGATCGACCTCATCATCCGCGGCGTCTGCTGCCTCGTCCCCGGGGTGAGGGGCCTCAGCGAAAATATCCGCGTGCGCAGCATCGTGGGCCGCTACCTCGAACACGCCCGCGCGATCTATTTTGAAAACGCCGGTGCCGAGCCCCTGATTCTCGCCGGCAGCGCCGACTGGATGCCGCGCAATTTCTTCCGACGCATCGAAGTGGTGTTCCCGGTCGAGGACCGTGACCTCCGTCGCTGGATGATGCGCGAATTCTTCCCCACCGAGCTGCGCGACAACGCCAATGCCCACGCCCTACGCAGCGACGGCACTTACCGCGCGGTCCCGCGTCGCACCGGCGTCCGCTCCTTCTCGGCTCAGGACCACCTCATGGCCGCCGCCACCGCGCGCGCGCGCGCCTGACTTCCCTTGGCGGCTCCGTGGTCGCGGAGGGCCGCCCCTTCCTCGCCTCACCTCAAGCCGGCCCCATCCGCTCGGTCAGCAACGCCTCGACCCGGAGTTTCGACCCCGCCACCTCCTCCGTCTTCACGCGCGGATTGAGCTCCAGCACGAGCAGGTGCTCCGGCCGCCAAAACTCACTGATCATTTTAAAATCAATGTGCCCCGCGCCGATCGGCTGGTGATCCTGCCCCGCCGCATTCACATCATGGAGGTGAAACCCGATCAGTCCGGGAGCGTTCTTCTCCAGATGCGCGCGGTGATTGAGCAACCCCATCGACTGCTTGATGTCCGCGTGGCCGGTGTCGTGCCAGTATCCCGCCGGCGACCCGTTGGGTAAGCCCGTCACAAAATCCGCGTAATCGGCATCAAGCGGCAGCTCTTCAAATTTCTCCCGATTCTCGAAGCCCAGCTTCACGTTTTTTTCCGCCGCGTAATCGAAGACCTCGCGCACGCTCGCCTGCGTTTGTTCCCAGAACGGCTTCATCCGTTTCCGCAGCTTATCCAGGGCCTTTACGACGAGCGCCGCATACTTGGGGTCTCCATCGCGGCCCGCATTGGGGTTGGCACGCAGGTGTTCTTTAAGTTTTCGCGCCGGATTCGTCCAAAAAAACGACACGCTTCCGAGATGGCAGACGAGCACGCGCGCCTTCACCTGCGCCGCAAAATCGATGGAGCGTTTCGTGTGGCGCAGCCATTGGTCGTGCTCGCGGTGTTCACGCGCGGACGGCTCAAACAGATTCGGCGCCGCCTGCACGACCCCCGTGGGCAACGGACAAAAATTATGCGTCGAGCCCACCTTGATAATACCCTCCTCCACCGCCCTCAGGATGCCCGGAACCAGCGTGATTCGAATGCCATGGCTCAACTCCACGTGGTTGAACCCCAGCCCCGCCATTTCCTTCAACATCGCATAGCCGTCTTGGTGCCGATGAGAACACCAACTGGAAGAAAGCGAAAACGTGGGATGCACCATGCTATGACGACTTAAACTGCCAGCCCCTTGCACGAAAAAAAGGCCGCCGTCCGAAATTAATCAGACGGCGGCCAAAGGAAAAGAAATCCACTAACGCTTAGTCAGCGTGGCGGCGGCGCAGCATGGCGGTAAACGCCATGACTTTCTCGCGGCGACGGCGCTTCTCGCACGGCTTCTCGAAGTAACGCTTGGCGCGGGTGCCTTTGATGATGTTCTCGCGCTCAAGCTTCTTCTTCATGCGACGAATCGCACGGTCGATGGGCTCATTTTTGCGGATTTTGATTTCGATGGGCATGCTCGGAAGTGGTTGGTGAAAGGGAAAGTCCGCTAACAAGCCAAGCTGGCGCGCCTGCGTCAATGGCTTTTTTGCGATCCGCCCCCGCCCAATTTCTCCGACCCCTCGCCCGTAAAACCGGCCTTTCGCCTTGCGCGTTCCCGACCCCGGCCTTGCCTTGCACGACCGTGCCGTCCGCTGATCAGAATTTCGTCCATCTCCACGTCCATTCCGACTACAGCTTGCTGGACGGCGCCTGCCGAATCGACCGCCTGATGGACCGGGCCGTCGCCCTCGGGATGCCCGCCTTGGCGCTCACCGATCACGGAAATCTCTTTGGCGCCATCGACTTCTACAATACCGCCAAGGCCAAAGGCATCAAACCTCTCGTCGGTTGCGAACTCTATCTCGTCGAAACCTCCCGCCTTGAGAAACACGGCCGCTCCGATGACGAGGGCAAGAGCATCTTCCATCTCGGCCTGCTCGCGAAGAACCTCATCGGCTACCAGAATCTCCTCAAACTCGTCTCCGACGCCCACCTCAAGGGCTTTTACTACAAACCCCGCACCGACCTCGAGACCCTCGCCAAATACGCGCCCGGCCTGATCGGCTTCACCGGCTGCCTCGCGTCCCTCGTCCCGCAACACCTCCTCCACGACCGCGAGGACGACGCCCGCAAAGCCTGCGCGCGATTCGTCGATATCTTCGGCCGCGAAAACTACTTCGTCGAAATCCAGGATCACGGCATCCCCGAGCAGCGCAAAATTATCCCCGGCCTCCTCAAGCTCGCCGAGGAGTTCAACCTCAAGGTCATCGCCACCAATGACGTTCACTACGTCAATTCCACCGATTCCGGCCCGCACGACGCCATGCTCTGCATCCAGACGGGCGCCAAGATCGAGGAGGAGAAGCGCATGCGTTTCACCGGCCGGGAGTTCTACCTGAAGTCCCGCGCCGAGATGGAGAAACTCTTCATCGAGGTTCCCGAATCCATCACCAACACCCAGCTCGTCGCCGAAATGTGCGACCTTACGATTCCCTTTCCGAAGGGCAGTGAGCGCTACCCGAAATACCCGCTCCCCATCGAGGTCTCCGCCAAGACCGACCGCGCCGGCTACCTCAAAGACCTCTGCATCGCCGGCCTCCGCCGCCGCTACGGCCTCGACTACGCCGCACCCGCCAACCACTCCGACCCCGCCCTCGGCCAGACCCTCGTCGAGCGTCTCGATTTTGAGCTGAGCATCATCAGCAAGACCGGTTTCATCGACTACTTCCTCGTCGTCTGGGATTTCATCGACTGGGCGCGCAAACACGACATCCCCGTCGGCCCGGGCCGCGGTTCCGGCGCCGGTTGTCTCGTCGCCTACCTCCTCGCGATCACTAACCTCGACCCGCTCCGTTTCAAACTCCTCTTCGAGCGTTTCCTGAATCCCGAGCGCGTCTCCCCGCCCGACTTCGACATCGACTTCTGCATGCGCCGTCGCACCGAGGTTGTCGACTACGTCCGCGAGAAATACGGCAAGGACTGCGTCGCCAACATCATCACCTACGGCACCCTCGGCGCCAAAATGGTCATCCGCGACATCTCGCGCGTTCACAACCTCGCCTACGCCGACGCCGACCGCCTCGCGAAGATGATCCCCGACGAGCTCAACATGACGCTCGAGGACGCACTGAAAAAATCCGCCGAGCTCCGCGACGAGGTCGCCCGCAACCCCATCGCCAAAAAAATCATGGACCAGGCCCGCGTCCTCGAGGGCATGGTTCGCAACACCGGCAAGCACGCCGCCGGCATCATCATCACCGACCGCCCTCTCGACGAATTTGTCCCGCTCACGCTCCAGGAAGAGGACGTCACCGTGCAGTTCGACATGAACGCCGTCGGCAAGCTCGGCCTGCTGAAGATGGACTTCCTCGGCCTGAAGACGCTTACCGTCATCGCCGACGCCGTGGACAACATCCGCCGCACCGCCGACCCCAAGTTCGACATCGAGGCCATCCCCTTCGAAGACGCGAAGACCTTCGCCCTCCTCAACTCCGGCCGCACCACCGGCGTGTTCCAGCTGGAATCCGGCGGCATGCAAAACCTCTGCCGCCAGATCAGTCTCTCCACGATCGACGAGATCGTCGCCCTCATCGCCCTCTACCGCCCCGGCCCGATGGAGTGGATTCCCGACTACGTCCGCGGCAAAAAAGACCCCTCCACCGTCACTTATCCGCACAAGCTCCTTGAAGAAGTCTGCCGCGAGACCTACGGCGTCATGGTCTATCAGGAGCAAGTCATGGAGGCCGCGAAGATCATCGCCGGCTACACCCTCGGCGGTGCCGACATGCTCCGCCGCGCGATGGGCAAAAAAGACGCCGAGGCCATGGCGAAGGAACGCGCCAAGTTCGTCGAAGGCGCCAAGCGCGTGAACAACATCGACGAAAAAACCGCCAACTCGATCTTCGACATTCTCAACAAATTCGCAGGCTACGGTTTCAATAAATCCCACTCCGCCGCCTACGCGATTCTCAGCTACCAGACCGGTTTCCTGAAGGCCAACTACCCCGTCCAGTTCATGGCCGCCATGCTCAGCTCGGAATTGGGCAACTCCGAAAAAGTCTCCCACTTCGTCGCCGAGTGCGAGTCCATGGGCCTCAAAGTCCTCGGCCCCGACGTGAACGAATCCCGCGAGATGTTCACGCCCGTATTCCGAAAAAAATCTGGCTCCGATCTTTCAACTCTCAACTCTCAACCCTCAACTGCGGATGGCCGCGAAGCGGCCATCCGCTTCGGCCTCGCCGGCGTGAAAGGCGTCGGCGAACTCGCCGCACAAAAAATCATCGCCGAACGCGACGCCAAGGGCCCCTACGCCGGCTTCGAAGACTTCGCCGCCCGCGTGGACGGCCGGGCCATCAACAAACGCGTCCTCGAGCACCTCGCCAAAACCGGCGCCTTCGACTTCAGCGGCGCCTCGCGCAAAAAACTTTTCGACGGCATCGACGGCGCCATGGCCACCGCCGCCAACAACGCCCGCGACAAAGCCGCCGGCCAGCACAGCTTCATGGACATGCTCGCCGAGCCCGCCCCGAAGGCCCGCACTCCGGCTCTCAGCTCTCAGCTCTTAACTCTCAGCTCGGCGTCCGCCACGGACGCCTCCGATTTCACCTCCGCCGAACGCCTCATCTTCGAAAAAGAACTTCTCGGCTTCTACGTCACCGGTCACCCGATGAACGTCTACGCCGGCATCACCGATGCTCTCGACACCTACGCCGTCGACGACCTGCTCAAGCAGGGCGACCGCGTCGAGTTCCGCCTCGCCGGTATCGTCAGCAACATCATCAAGCGTCTCTCCAAAAAAGATAACCGCCCCTGGGCCGCCTTCACTCTCGCCACGAAAAACGCCTCCGTCGCCCTCAACCTCTTCGCCGACGGCTACGCGGCTTACGGCGCCATCCTCGCCGAAAACGCCCCCGTCCTCGTCCTCGGCAACATCATCACCGGCACCGAAGGCCCGCGCATCAACGTCAAGGAATGCTATCCCCTCGACACCGAGGTGACCCGCCTGGTCAAGAAAGTCACTTGGCTCGTCCACCCCGCGCACCCCGAGTTGCCCTCCTTCCTCCGGCTCCTCCGCGAGACGCTCAACAAACAGGTTGGCGACACCCGTGTGGAGTTCGCCTTCCTCTTCGAAAAACGCATCGCCCCTTACGCCGAAGCCAGCACCGCGCTCACCTGGAAATTAAACGGCGCCACCTTCCAACAACTCCGCGCCCACCCCGCCGTCGCGGGCGTCCAGCTTCAGATCCGCGCTCTCGAACTCAAAAACGACCGCAAGTGGTCGAAAAAGTAGGACGCGGTCTCCGATCCCCCTCACGAGTGGCCTCGGCATCCCGCCGATGTGCTGCGCCAGCGCTCGCCCGCCGGCCGGCCCGCATTCATAGCTTCCCCTTTTCGTGTCTTTCGTGTGTTTCGTGGGCAACACATGATCGACCAGGCCTTGCTCAACCACGCCGCCGGCGTGCTCAAAACCATTTCCGCCGACCAGCGCGCCGACACCGCGCTGCGCTTTTACTTCGAGACGCATCGCTACCTCCAGCCCCCCGCGCGCCGCGTCATCAGTCACACCGTTTTTGTTTATTTCCGCTGGCTCCGGTGGCTCGACGAAAAAGCCTCTCCCCAGAAACGCCTTGAGCAGGCCGTCACCTTCCACGAACGCTTCACCGCCGATCCGAAATCCATCAAGGCCGAGGCCCTCGCCGTGATGGCCGTCCCCGAGTGGCTCAAAACCGAAGTCGAAATCTCCCCCGACTATCTTCGTCAACTCCAGCGCGATCCCGCCCTCTGGCTCCGCGCCCGCCCCGGCCAGGCCGCCCGTCTCGCCAAATCCCTCTTCGCCGGCGAACTCACCCCGCGCGCGCCCGACGCCGTTTTGTTCAAAGGCGTCTCGGATCTTTTCAAAACCGAGCAGTTTAAGACCGGCGAATTCGAGATTCAGGATCTCGCCTCCCAACTCGTGAGCGTCGCCGCCGATCCCAAACCCGGCGAGACGTGGTGGGACGCTTGCGCCGGCGAAGGCGGCAAGACCCTCCACCTCGCCGACCTCATGTTCAACAAGGGCGTCGTCTGGGCCACCGACCGCAACGAGAAGCGCATCGAGACGCTCAAGCGCCGCGCCGGCCGCGCCAAGCTCTTCAACTACCGCGTGGCCTTTTGGGACGGCTCGCCGAAGCTGCCCACCAAGACCAAATTCGACGGCATCCTCCTCGACGCGCCGTGCAGCGGCGTCGGCACCTGGCAGCGCAACCCGCATGCCCGTTGGACCACGACGCCCACCGATGTGGCCGAGCTCGCCGCCACCCAGCTCGCGATGCTCAATCACCTCGCCGGCTCCCTCAAAACCGGTGGCCGCCTCATCTATTCCGTCTGCACGATCACCCGCAGCGAAACCACCGCCGTCACCGAAGCCTTCACCGCCGCGCACCCCGAGTTGGACCCTCTCCCGCTCTCAGCTCTCGGCTCTTCGCTCTCCGCTCTCCTCCTCCTCCCCCACGAGCTGAACGCCAACGGCATGTTCATCGCCGCCTGGTGTAAAAAATAAAACTCCCCCCGCCGCCCGTTTCTCTCAGCCCATTTCTTGGCCCCGGTCCGTGACAAAAATCAGCTCCACCACCGTCCGCGACGATTTCAACGATCCGGTTGCGGTCGTTCACTACGCTCGCGCCGCGCACTTCATGGGCCTGTGGGCTTCCGAAAAAGTCCTCGTCGAGCGCCACTTCACCGATCTCTCCGCCCCGCTCCTTGAAGCCGGCTGCGGCGCCGGCCGCGCGACCATCGGCCTCTGGGACGCCGGCTACCGCAACCTCACCGCCTTTGACTTCGCCGGAGAGCTCCTCGACCAAGCCCGCAGTCTCGCCGCCACCCGCGGCGCGGACGCCATCCGTTTCCTGCACGCGGACGCCACCGCCCTTCCTCCCGATATTTGTCACGTGTTACGTGACAAACCCTCCGGTTCCCCTCCGAAACCGTCCGAAGGAACTTGTCACGTATTACGCGACAAACTTTTTGGCGGCGCGCTGTTTCTCTTCAACGGCCTCATGCAGATCCCGGGCCGGGAAAACCGCCGCGCCGCCCTCCGTGAACTCCGTCGCGCGTGCGCGCCGGGCGCCCCGCTGCTTTTCTCGACGCACGACCGCGACCAGACCCAGGTTGAGCGCGCCCTCTGGCGCCTTGAAGCTCTCCGCTGGGAACGCGGCGAACAGGACCCGCGCCTCGTTGACTTCGGGGATCGCTACTTCGAGGAGGCCGGCACCGGCCGCACCTTCATGCACCTCCCCGACCGCGCCGAGATCCTCGCCGATCTCGCCGCCACCGGTTGGGCCCACACCTTCGACGCCCTCCGTAAAACCGTGGCCGCCGAATCCCGCGCCGTCCGCGACTTCTCCGACGAATGCCGCTTCTGGGTCGCTCATAAAAATTAGCTTCCTTCTGCTTTTTTAGTTCCGGTAGATTTTTCTGATGCCCCGCCTGTTACCCCTCTTGGTTGCCCTCTGCGCGTTCACGTCCGCCGCCTTCAGCGCCCCCGAATACCCGCAAATCGGCCCCGACCTCTACGACCCGAAATCCGACGGCGAGGCCCAGATCACCGCCGCGCTCGCCACCGCCAAAGCCGAACACAAAAACGTCCTCCTGATGTTCGGCGCCAACTGGTGCGTCTGGTGCCACCGTCTTCATCGCACGTTTCGGACCGAGGCCGCCCTTGCAACGGCGCTGAAGGAAAATTACGTCCTAGTCCTTATCGATTCCAACTGGCGCCACGGCTCGAAACGCAACCACGAGATCAACCTCCGCTACGGCAATCCCCTCAAGGAAGGCCTGCCGGTCCTCGTCGTCATCGACCCCGCCGGCCAGCAACTCACCACCCAAGAGACGGGCGCCCTCGAAGACGGCAAATCCGCCCACGACCCCGCCAAAGTCGCCGCCTTCCTCGCCCGTTGGGGGCCGAAAAAACCCTAGGATGCGTTCACTTCGGATCTGAGGTGGCGGCGGGACCTCCGGGCCCGCCGAGTTAGCCCTCCCCGCGCCCCGCGTCGTCCCATTCGCCCCTAAAGTTCTGCGATGCTGCGCCCCTACGCACCCCGCCCGCCGCCCTACCCCGCACTTGCCCCAAGCCGCACGCGCCCTAGCGTGCCCCAAACATGCTCGCCGCTCTCACCGACCGCCAATGGCTCTGGCTTGCCGCCGAGTTTTACCTTGCGGGCTTTTTCTTGGGCACATGCTCGCTTTTGCGGCGCGGCGGTCCTTCGGGCGTGGCTGTTTACGCGCTGATCGCCTTCGGCTATCTGCTGCAACTCGTCGGCCTCACCCTGCGCGGGCGCGCCGTCGGCGGTTGCCCGCTCGGCAACACGTTTGAACTTCTCCAGTTCACCGCGTGGTCGGCCATTTCGCTCTACCTCGTCGTCGGCGTCACCTTTCGTTCCAGCGTGCTCGGCTATTTCACCGCGTGCCTCGCCGCCGTCCTCACCCTCGTCTCGCTCGCGATCCCGGCCTGGGATGCCGAGCGCCACGTCAGAATTTTCGGACAAAATCCCTGGATCGAAATGCACGCCGCGCTCGCGCTCTTCAGCTACGGGGTCTTCGCGCTCCTCGCGCTCACTTCGCTCATGCTGCTGTTGCGGCATTTCTCCTTAAAATCGAAACACCTCGGCGGCCTCTTTTCGTTTCTCCCGTCGATGGTTGATCTCGACCACATCGGCCTCCGCCTCCTCGCTGCCGGTGTCATCATTCTCGCGGGCTCGCTTGCCGTCGGCTCCGTTTACTGGCTGCGCGATCCGGCCAGCGCCAGTTACGCCAAGCTCTTCATCACCATCGCGGTCTGGCTCGCTTACGCGACCGCTCTTTTCCTGCGACTTCGCGGCCAGCTCCTCGCGAAACGCTTCGCCTGGACCGGCCTGGTGCTCTTCGGCGCCGCGCTGCTTTCACTCTGGCCCGTTGATGCCAGCCGCAGTCCCGCCGTCGCGCCCGCGCCTCACTCGGTCCCCCGCCGGCACCCATGAGCAGCGCCGGTTTTTTTCTTTTCGGGACCACCCACCAACGCGCACCGCTCGCCGTGCGGGAAAAACTGGCGCTCGACGAGGCCGGCGCCGCCGCACTCCAAAATGAGCTCGCGGGGGTCGCCGGACTGCGCGAACTCGCCGTGCTCAGCACCTGCAACCGGATCGAGTTCTACGGTGTCGCCGATTCGCCCGAGACCATCGCCCGCGTCGAAGCCGCCTTTTGCGCGCGCCAAAAATTTGCCGTGGAGGAATTCGCGACGTTCCGCCTCAGTCTCGCCGGCCGCGCCGCCGTGCAGCATCTCTTCGAGGTCGCCGCCGGCATCGACTCCCAGATGCTCGGCGAGAACGAAATCTTTGGCCAGGTGAAGGGCGCCTACGCCGCCGCGCAGGAGCGCAAAGCCACCGGCCCTGTGCTCAACCGCGTTTTCCAAAAAACCTTCCAGGCCGCGAAGCACGTGCGCACCCACACCGCCATCGCCTCCGGCCAGGTCAGCGTGGCCAACGTCGCGGTCGAACTCGCCCTCAATATTTTCGGCGACCTCGCCGATACGCGCATTCTGCTGCTCGGCGCCGGTGACATCGGGGGCAAAACCGCCAAGGCCTTCCAAAGCCGCGGCGCCGTCACGCTCACGGTTTCAAGCCGCCGCTTCCACCGCGCGATGGAACTCGCCACGCAATTTGGGGCGAGCGCACTGCCGTTTGAGCAACGCGAGGGCCGCCTCGCCGAGTTCGACATCGTGGTCGGTTCGACCGCCGCACCCGAAACGGTGATCTCGGCCACCGCCGTCGCCGCCGCCATCCGCAAACGCCCCGCCCGCCCGCTCTTTTTTATCGATCTCGCGCTGCCTCGCGACATCGAGGCCAGCGTCGCCGAGATCCAGAATGTATTTCTCTACAATCTCGACGACCTGGCGAAAATCGCGGACGAAAATCGCGCCGCCCGCGAGGCCGAAGTCGTCCGTGCCCGTGCGCTGCTCACGGAAAAAGCCGGGGCGCTTTGGTGCCAGGTGCTTTCCTCGACGGGTCACGCGTCGGGTCTGCCCCTGTCGACTTCCGCCGTGCGCTCGCGGGGTTGAGGCTCAGCTCCGTTCTGAAGCCGCTGCGGCGCTCCTACGGAACGACGCCCCGTTTGCGCGCGCTGATGGCCTGCCGCGCCCGCTCCAGCGCGGCGGCCAGTTCCGGAGTCTTGATCGGTTTGCTGATGTAGTCGTCCATGCCGGCCGCCAGACATAACTCGCGGTCGCCCTGCATGGCATTGGCCGTGAGCGCGATAATCCATGGCCGTTTTGAGGCCTCCGGGAAAAACGCCACGATTGCCCGCGTCGCCGAGAGTCCGTCCATGATCGGCATCTGCACATCCATGAGGATAATGTCGTAATCTTGGCGGGTCACCGCCCCGACGGCTTCACGCCCGTTGCCGGCGATGTCCGCGCGGTAGCCGAGACTGCGGAGCATGTGCAACGCGACGCGTTGGTTCACCGCGTTATCCTCGGCGAGTAGCGTCCGCTCCGTCATCTGAAAATCAGCGACGAGCGTCGGCGCCACCGGGAACGGATGCGCCGAGGCTTTCCCCTTCGCCTCGTCGATGAACAGGCCGGCCAGCGCGTCGAAAATCTGTTCGGGCTTGGCCGGTTTGTTGAGACATGCGGCGAAGAGTTCGGGCTGTGCGATGAGTTCGCGTTGCCCCAGCGAGGAGAGCAGCAGGAACGGCAACTGGTGTTCGTCGCGCAGCGTGCGCAGCTCGCGCGCGAGCATCATGCCGTCCATCCCGGGCATGTGCAGGTCGATGATGGCGACGTCGAATTTTTCACCCGCACGCACCCACCCGATGGCCTCGGCGCCGGACTCGGCGGCGCGCGCCGCCATGCCCCAAGAGCGCGCCTGCGTAGTGAGGATGCGGCGGTTGGTCGCGTTGTCGTCCACGACGAGCAGCGTCTTGCCAAGGAGCTGCGGCCGGCCGGTCATCTGGTAGGGGCGCGGCTTGCTCGCGACGGACTCGACCAAAATGGTGAAACGGAAAGTGGAGCCGCGGCCGACCTCGCTTTCCACCGACATCGTGCCGCCCATGAGTTCGGTGAGTCGTTTGCTGATCGCGAGGCCCAGTCCGGTGCCGCCAAATTTCCGCGTCGTCGAGGCGTCCACTTGGGAGAAGGAACGGAAGAGCCGGTCGCGCGCCTCGACAGGAATGCCGATGCCGGTATCGGTGATGGCGAAGGTCAGTTCCGTCTCCGCCCCTTTCGCCTGCGCGCCCACGGTGAGGACAACTTCCCCACGCGCGGTGAACTTCAAGGCGTTGCCGACGAGGTTGACGAGAATCTGGCGGAGCCTCGTCACGTCTCCGATCACCACACCCGGCACGCCGTCGGTGATTTCGTAGAGGAGATCGAGTTGTTTCTCAGCCGCTTTGCCGGCGAGCAGGTCCAGCACCCCTTCCGCGCATTCGCGCACGCTGAAGGGCGCGCGTTCGAGGTCGAACTTGCCCGCCTCGATCTTTGAGAAATCGAGGATGTCGTTGATAATCGTAAGCAACGCGTCGCCGCTGAAGCGCACGGTCTCGGCGTATTCGCGCTGGTCCGCCGTGAGTGTGGTGTCGAGCAGCAGGCTCGTCATGCCGATGATGCCGTTCATCGGCGTGCGAATTTCATGGCTCATCATCGCGAGGAACTGACTCTTCGCGACGCTGGCCGCCTCGGCCGCTTCTTTCGCCGCGCGCAATTCATCGGACTGTTTCTTTTGCGCCGTGATATCCACGATGGTGCCGACCTCGTGGAGAATGACGCCGTCGAGTCCGCGGTAGACCTGCGTGGTGAGGATCACCCAGACGAGCTCACCGCCGGGGCGGACGTAGCGTTTCACCATGTCGAAACGATCCGCTTCGCCATTTTTCAGGCGCGCATAGTGCTGAGTCTGCAGCGCCTGGTCGTCGGGGTGAGAGATCACCTTGAAGTCCTCGGCTGTATTCGAATCAGCCTCCTTGAGACCGGAGATGCGGTAGAAGCCGGCGTTGAGATAATAGCTCGGGATGGAAGCATCCTTCGTCCAAGCGACGCCGATCGGCAGTGCGTTGAGGATGAAGCGGAGCTTGGCTTCACGGCGCACGAGCTCGTCTCCCGCATTTTTGAGTCCGGTGATGTCGATTACCGTGGAGAGGTATTCTTCGCTCCCGTCAGAGTAGGCGCGGCGCTGGGTCGTGAAATTAACCCACACGATGGACCCGTCGGGCCGCACGTAGCGTTTTTCCAGGGAAACGGAGCCGACCTTGCCGGTTTGCAAATCCGCATGGACCGCACGCTGGCGGCGCAAATCATCCGGGTGCGTGAGCCTCGCGAACGCATCGGGCTCGTCCGCCTGCGCGCGGGTGATACCGCAGATGGCGAGGTGCGCGTCGTTGATCAGCCGCGTCTGCGTGCCATCGGGCTTCACAAGGCGCCAAGAAATGCCGATCGCCGAAGCCTCGAAGATAAAGCGGAACTGCGCCTCCTTCCGCGCCACGTCCTCCTGCGCCTGCTTGCGCGCCGTGATGTCGAGCACGAGCGCCATGCGGCCGCTCACGCGTTGGTCAGCTTCCAACAACGGCTGGATCTCCAGCGCGACCCAGATTTGGCGGCCGTCCTTCGTGTAGTTAACCAGCTCGCCCTTGAACGGCAGGTTCGCCTCATCCGCAGCGTCGATGGCCGCGAGCGTGGCGGGATCCGTGGCTTGGCCGTGGAGAAATTCGCCCGGACGGCGGCCCTTCACCTCGGATAGGGCGTAACCGAAGAGGCTCGTGAAACTGTCGTTGACCCAGTCGATCCGCCAATCGGCGTCCATCAACAAGACCGCGCTGGCCGTGCGACCGGCGACGAGTGCGAGCCGGCGGGACTCGGCCTCGGTGCGCCGCAGGCTGGCCGTCATGCGCTCCGCGAGGAGGATCGCGCGTGCACGGGCATTGGTGAGTGCCCACACGGCGGCGGCGATCAACACGCTGAGAAATCCGCCGGCCGCCAGGATCAGCCAGGGCAGGCGCCGGTTGCTCGCCGTGTCGAACGCCGCCAGCGTGCTCACGCGGAGTGTCCAGTCCTGTCCGTGAATCTTGAAAATCCGCACCTCGCTGAAGGTGCGGTCCCGATATTCCTCCGCCGTGACCGTGCGATTTTCACCGGGCGCGATCGAGTGGTCGCTGTCAAAAAGCAGCGTGGTCGTCGTCGTCTCCAAACTTTCGAACACGTCAATGTCGGCCTGGTTCCCGAGCGCGGCGGAAATATCCTGCAGCAACAGGTCGGAGCGGATCGAGGCATACACCCAGCCGTTGAGCGCCCACTCGCGGTCCGCCGGCGTGGCCATCGGGCGGCCGGGCGCATAGAGCGGCAGCAGCAACAAAAAGCCCGGCACCGTCTCCGTGCCATAGACGAGCCGGATGCGCCGCGAGAGCGCCAGCTCGCCCGTGCGCATCGCCGTCTCGGCGGCCGTGCGCCGGGTGTTGCCCGAGGCAATGTCGAGCCCGAGCGCGCCAAGATTCAACTTCGCCGGCTCAAGGTGTGTGACGACGTAAAGTTTCTCGTGCTCACCGCGGCGCTCGACTTTGAAATCGGGCAGGCCGTCCGCGCGAACCTGCGCCTCCAGCGCGGCGATATCACTGCGCGGCCAGCGCTGGATGTAGCCGAGGCCGACCACACCCTTGTTCACGTAGGGCCAGACGGAGTTCACGTGATCGCTCCACTGGTTGTGGCTGAGAATCGGCTCTGCCTCGACCAGCGTGCGTCCCACTTTCAACGCCTCCACCGCCGCCTCGAACCTGCCCTGCATTGCCGCGACCACGCGGTCTACGAGCTGGTTGAACCGCAGCCGGTCAGCGCGCTGGACCTCCTGCGCGCTGAACCAACCCGCCCCCACCGTCAGCAAAAGCCCGAGCACCAGCACCGAGGCGGGCAGCCAGTGACTGAGAAATGATCGGCGGGAAGTGCGCTCCGGCAGCGGCATGGAAGACGAGATCAACAGAGTGCCCGGGCTAAGACCAATCTCGTTTGCAGGAAAAAAATCAGGCCACGTCCAACTGCCGCCGGAGCCACGCCGCCACCGTGCCGCCCGTCGGCCGCGCCAACAACGCGCGCAACTGCGCCGCCTGCGCCGCCGTCTGTGCCCGCCGCACCGGATCGCTCAGCCCCGCCTCGATCTGCGCCGCCAGCGCCCGCGGCGTCGCCGCGCCCTGGATAAACTCGGGATACATCGGCGCGTGGAGCAGCAGGTTCGCGATGCCGAGATACTCAATTTTCACCAACGTCCGACCGAGCAGGTAGGTGATGAAATTCGCCCGGTAGGCGATCGCTCCGGGAATGCCCGCGAGCGCACAGTGCATCGACATCGTGCCGCTCGACGTCAGCACCGCGGACGCCGCGACCGGCGTGCCGGTCGGGGCCAGCCGCACCTGCGCCGGCGGATGAGCCGCACGCAACACCGCCAGAATGTCGTCACTTGGGTAAAGCACGATAGCTGCCCTATCGGCACGTTTGCGCAAAAATTCAGCGTAGCCGGCCAGCAACACCGGAAAAATCCGCCCCACCGCCTGCTTCCGGCTTCCCGGCAACAGCAGGACCGGACCCTCCGGATCGTAGCTCACCGGCGCCCGATAGTCGGACGCGAGGAACGGATGCCCGACGAACTCGACCGGCAGCGCGGTGTCCGCGTAGCACGCGACCTCGAAGGGGAATATCACCGCCAGCGCATCGAGATCGCGCGCCATCGTGAAACGCCGCTTCGCCTTCCAGGCCCAAATTTGCGGCGAGATATAATAAAGCGTCTTGATCGTTCCGCCGCCCTTCACCGAGAGCCCGCGTTCCCGCAGCGCCGCCGCCAGCCGCAAGTTCATGCCCGGATAATCGACAAACAATACCGTGCGCGGCCGGTGTTCGCCAATCCACCGCAGCGTTTCCTCCATGAGCGCTTTGAAGAACGAATAGTTCTTCAACACCTCCACGAGCCCCACCACCGAAGACGCCGTGAGATCAAATAACAGCTGCGCACCCGCCGCCGCCAACTCCGGCCCGCCGAGTGCCGCCACGTGGCACCCGGGTTCGCCGGCGCGAAGCTCTCGCACCAACCGCGCCGCGTGTTCGTCGCCGGAATGTTCGCCTGCGACGATCAGCACATCGACCCGGCCGAGAGCGGGAGATGGAAACTGAAAAGGAAGCGCCGAACTCATGAGATGAACCACAGAGACACAGAGGCACGGAGAAGAAGTTTTTCTCTCCACGTCCTCCTCTGTGCCTCTGTGTCTCTGTGGTTCATCTCATTTCCGGCCCGCCCGAATCTGCTCCGTGATCGTGATCGCCACTTCGAGCGCCGACTTGCCCAGCGCCGCGCCGACTTTCGGCTGCCGCGCCTTCGCCACGCTCTCGACAAACGACGCCAGCTCGAGTGCGAGCGGTTCGCCTTTCTCAATGGGAATTTCCTTCACCGGAATCGAGCTGACGTCGCCGGCCTTCACCAAGCCGATCTTCATCTTCAACCCGTAGGCGATGATGTCGCTCTTCTTCACGAGGTGGCCCTTCTGCTCCATGAAATTGAGCGAGAGGTAGGCGTTGTCCTGAAACACCCGGATCTCCCGCGCCTTCTTAAGGCTCATGCGGCTCGCACTGAGGTTGGCCACGCAGCCGTTTTCAAACTGGATGCGCGCGTTGGCGATGTCCTCGGTTTTTGAGAGCACGTTCACGCCCACGCTGTCGATCTTCGCGATGGGCGATTTCACGAGCGCCAGCATGATTCCGATGTCATGAATCATCAGGTCGAGCACCACGCCGACTTCGGTGCCGCGCGGCTGGTAAGGCGCGAGCCGCTCGGCCGTGATGTATTGCGGGTGGTCCACCTGTTTCTCCAAAAACGCCATCACCGGGTTGAAATGTTCGATGTGGCCCACCTGCACGAGGCAGCCGTTTTCACGCGCCGCCGTGAGGACCTGCTCGGCCTCCTCCAGCGAGGCGCAGATCGGCTTCTCGATGAGGAGATGCGTTTTCTTCGCGAGCAGCGGCAGCGCGACTTCGGCGTGGCGGTCCGTCGGCACAACCACCGAGACGGCGTCGCACGCATCGCCGAGTTCTTCGATCGTGGCGAAACGGCGACAGTTGAACTTCGCGCAAATCTCGGCGGCACGGGCGTCGTTCGGCTCGTAAATACCGGCGAGTTCGGCGCCGGGGAGCGTGGCGTAGATGCGCGCGTGGTGCTGACCGAGCGAGCCGACCCCGGCGACGCCGCACCGGATTTTGGGTTTAGCCATGGGCAAAGCTTCCGCCGCGCAAAAAGAGTTGGCGATGCGTTTTTCGCGCGTGCGCGGCGTTGTGCGTAACCAGCACCAGCGCCGTTTGCGACTCGGCGCACAGGCCGAGCAATAGTTCGATGACCGCGTCGCCTGTGGTCTCGTCCAGGTTGCCCGTGGGCTCGTCGGCGAGCAGCAGTTGCGGCGAGTTCATGAGCGCCCGCGCCACCGCGACCCGCTGGCGTTCACCGCCGGAAAGTTGCGACGACAGGTGCGTCGCCCGCTCCGTCAGACCGACTTTCGCCAGCAGCTCATCCGCCCGTGCCCGCGCCGCCGCGTCGAGCCGGCCGAGGATGCGCCGCGCCATCAGCACGTTCTCCCGCGCGTTCAATTCCGGGATGAGATAAAACGATTGAAACACGATCCCGAGAAACGTTGCCCGCCGCTTCGTGCCCGTGTCCGCCGAGCCCGCCCAAGCGAGCGTGCCCGCGTCGGGCGCATCCAGCCCGGCGAGGAGTTGGAGCAACGTGGATTTACCCGAACCCGACTCGCCCCGGATGCTCACGCTCTCGCCCTTCGCGACGTCGAGATCGACGCCGTTCAGAACGTCCAGCCGGCGGTCGCCGCTGGCGTAGGATTTGCGCAAGCCGCGCGCGGTCAGAATGGCATCACTCATTGCGCAGGGCCTCCACCGGTTTGAGCCGCGCCGCCCGCCACGCCGGCAGCAAGCCGGCCAGCGTGGAAATCACGACCGAGCAGACGACGATCAGCACCACATCGCCCTTAGAAGTGTGCGCCGGCAGTTGGCTGAATTGATAGAAGCGCGTAAGCACCTCCTCGCTCGCCGTGAGCCGGGTAAACCCCTCCACAAGCGCGTTGCGGAAATAGAGTGTGGTGAAGCCCAGCACGAGCCCCGCCACGGTGCCCGTGGTGCCGATCAGCAGCCCTTGAAAACAAAAACACGCTGCCACCTGCCGCGGCTGTCCGCCGAGCGCGCCGAGCAGTCCGATCTCGCGCGTCTTCCGCACCACGGAAATCAGCAGCGAACTCGTCACCGAAAACGCCGCCACGATAATGATAAAGAGCAGCAGAAAAAAAATCATGTTCTTCTCGAGTTGGAGGATAAACAAAAAATCTTGGTTGGCCTCCATCCACGAGCGCGCCGTGACCCGCGCCGCCGGTGGCAGCGCCGCGTTGATCCGCGCGGCCGCCACATCCGCGTCGAGTCCCGGGACGATCTTCACGTTGACGCCGTGGATCGCCGTGCCGAGCCCGTAGAGTTCCTGCATGAGCCGCAGCGTCACGAGCACCACCGAGCTGTCGAGTTGCTGGTGCCCGACCTCGAAAATGCCGACCACCCGCAGCTCGCGCGGCAGGTAGATTTCCTCGCTTTTGATTTTCTCCACTACCAACGGCGAAGTTACTTCGACTTTGCTGCCGAGCCGCGCGCCGATGGAAAGCGCCAGCTTCGAACTCAGAATAATGGAATCGTCATCGAGTTCATCCAAAGAACCGGCCCGGATAAAACGCTCCAGCGGCACGACTTTGCTGACGCGATTGACGTCGATGCCCTGCATCGCGGGAAACGCCGGTTTTCGCTCGTGCTGCAGCATCACCACGCCCTCTGCAAACGGCGTCGTCGCCACCACTCCCGGCACCGTTGCGAGCCGTGCCTGCAAACCCGCGCCATCCTCGACAAGTCCCTGCCCGCGCACCTGCACATCCCCCTGCGTATCGACGATCATCCGCCGAATCTCGTAGCCGAACCCGCCCATCACGCTCGTCGAGATCACGAGCAACGCCACGCCCAGCGACACGCCCAGCACCGAGATCGCCGTGAAAAACGGAAACTTCCGCCCCGTCGGGAAGAGCTGTTTTAAAGCGAGGTAGAGATACCAGGGCATTCAGAGGAGTTACACAGAGTTCACCGAGGCGGCACAGAGATCACAGATCAGAAATCACTACTCCGTGACCCCCGTGCAACCTCTCCTGTCCTCCGTGTAACGATTTTAAGCTCCCGGCCTTAACTGCGGAAACAGGATCACATCACGAATGCTCTCCGCCCCGGTGAGCAAAATGCACAACCGGTCGATCCCCACGCCCATTCCGCCCGCGGGCGGCATCCCGTGTTCCAGTGCGAGCAGGAAGTCGTAGTCGATGTTCTGCTTTTCCTCGCCGGCCTGCGCCTCAAACATCGCGCGCTGCACGTCGGGATCGTTCTGCTCCGAATAGGCGGGCGCGACTTCCATGCCGCCGATCGTCAGCTCGAAAACGTCGATCGTCGTCGGATCATCGAGGCTGATTTTTGCCAAGGGACACAGCTCCTTGGGCAGCTTCATCACGAAGGTCGGTTGGATCAGCGTCGGCTCGATCTTCTTGGAGAAAATCTCGTTCGTGATCTCGAATTCCTCCCACGCGGGATTCACCGAGAGCCCGAGCTTCTCCACGCCCGCGATCTTCTCCGCCTTGCTGCGCGCAAACCACTCGGCATCACCCGTCGCTTCGCAAATGAGGTCCTTGTAGTTCACCTCGCGCCATTCACCGCCAAAGTCGATTTCCTGTCCGCTCGCGGCGTGCTTGATTTTGAGCGAACCATCCTCCGGCTTCACCACGTCACGGATCAGCGTCGTGAGCATATCCTTGATGAGCGTCATCATCCCGCGGTGATCACTGTAGGCTTGGTAAACCTCCAGCATCGTGAACTCCGGGTTGTGCTTCCGTGAAACGCCCTCGTTGCGGAAAATCCGCCCGATCTCGAATACGCGGTCGTAGCCGCCCACGAGCAGCCGCTTGAGCCGCAGCTCCGTCGCGATGCGCAAGAAGAAATCCACGCCGAGCGCGTTGTGGTGCGTCTTGAACGGCCGCGCCGCCGCGCCGCCCGCCGTGCTCTCCAACACCGGTGTTTCCACCTCGATGAATTGCTGCGCTTCCAAAAAACGTCGGATGTGCGACACCACGCGCGACCGCAACATGAGCCGCGCCCGCGACTCCGCGTTCACGATCAGATCGAGATAACGCTGACGATACACCTGCTCCGCATCGCTCAGCCCGTGCCACTTTTCGGGCAGCGGCCGCAGGGCCTTCGCGACGAGCGTGCAACGCTCCACGCGCACCGTGATCTCGCCGGTCTTCGTTTTGAACAGCGTGCCCGTCGCACCGAGAATGTCGCCGAGATCGAGCTTTTTGAACGCCGCGTAAGCCTCGTCGCCGATCACGTCCCTCTTCACGTAGAGTTGGATCTGCCCCTGCTGGTCGAGGATTTTCACGAACTGACTCTTGCCCATGTCGCGGATCGTCACGAGGCGGCCCGCCACCGCGACCGAGACGACGTTGTCCTGCCCGTCCACGTGCAGCTTCATCGCGTCGCCCGAAAAATGCTTTTGTTCCACGCTCGCGCGAAACGGGTCGAAGCCCCCGGCCCGCATCTCGGCGAGTTTGCTGCGCCGCATGGCATGCTGGTCGTGGGAAATATCAACGGGAGGGAGGTCGCTCATAAAAGAAACACCAAGCCACGCCGCCCGCAGCGGCGCAAACGGAAATTCGGGCCGCGAGTAGGGCGGACTTTAATCCGCCTTTTCAAGCGCGGCGGCCAAACTGAAGTCTACCCAACCTCGGAAGCGTTCTCCGTTTTAAATCTCCCACCATTTTACGCTTTCCGTCCGTCCACGCGCTTTCGACACTGCTGCTGTGAAACCCCTCAACCGCCGCCAGTTTCTCGGCGCGGCCGCGCTCAGCGCCGCCGCCCTCTCCGCCCTCCGCAGCCGTGCCGCCGAAGCCACCGCTACCCCCGCGCCCGCTCCGACGTCCGGTCCCGCTACCGCCGCACCGCGACCGGTGAAGCTCGGCCTCATCGGCTGCGGCTGGTGGGGCATGGTCAACGTGAAGGCCGCCTACAAAGCCGGCGGCGCCCAGGTCATTGCGCTCTGCGATATCGACAGCGACCACCTCGCCGCGACCGCCGCCGAAATCGAAAAACTCCAGGGCTCGCGCCCCCTCACGTTCAAACTTTACGCCGACCTCCTCGCCACCCCCGGCCTCGAAGCCGTCATCATCGCCACCCCGCCGCACTGGCACGCGTTGCAGTTCATCGCCGCCGTGAATCGCGGGATCGACGTCTATTGCGAAAAACCCCTCGCCTACGATATCCGCGAGGGCCGCGCGATGGTCGACGCCGCCGCGAAGAGCCGTAGCATCGTGCAGATCGGTTTCCAGCGCCGCCAGAGCGCCACCTTCCAAGCCGTCCGCCAGTTCATCGCCGCCGGCAACCTCGGCCGCATCGTCAACGTCGATGCGCAGATCAACTTCACCGCCGGCACCGCCAACCCCGCGCCCGTCACACCACCGCCCTCGCTCGATTGGGATATGTGGTGCGGCCCCGGCCCGCTCGTTCCCTACAGCCTGCAGGTCGGTCATAAAAACTGGCGCCTCGAAAAAACCGTCGGCCAGGGCCACCTCTTCGATTGGGGCATCCACTTGATCGACGCCACGCGCTTCATCCTCGACGAGACCGCTCCCCGCGCGATTACCGCCACGGGCAGTCTCAACCAGCTCCGGGGCAAAATCACCACGCCCGACACGCTCACCGCGCAGTTCGAGTTCGCCCGCTGCCCCGTCACCTGGCGCCACCGCCTCTGGGGCTCGGCCGAACTCACGCCCGAATTCAACAACGGGATCTTTTTCTACGGTGAAAAAGGCACGGTCTTCGCCTCCGATAATAAGTGGACCTTTCTGCCCAACACCAAAGGCGCCGAGCGCCAGGTCAACGACACCAAGTCCGATCTTAGCACCCTCCACCTCGCCGAGTTCCTCGACTGCGTGCGCCAGCACAAACCCGCCAGCGGTGCCATCGCCGACGCCCACCTTTCCACCTCCGTTGTGAAACTCGCGATGATCGCCTACGAGACCGGCGCCCGCCTCGCCTGGGATGCCAAATCCGAGCAGATCACGAATTCCCCCGAAGCCGCCAAACTGCTAAAGCGCGACTATCGCGCCCCGTGGAAACATCCCTACGTCGCCTGAAGGTGGGGCCGCATCTCCGCCAGCGGCCAGGGTTCCGATCCCCGGCTCCCCTAGATAACGAGGCCGACTCGGAGAGCCGGCCTCACCTCATTCCATCCCGCCGCGCGACGCGCGCCCGCTCCCTCACTTCGCCGCATCCCGCCAGATCCACCGCAGGATGTCCGGCAAGATCGCTCCGCCCTGAGCATCCGAGTGCGCCCCGTCGCCCCACACGTGATCCACGTCGTAGCGCGCACCCGCGTCCTTCCGCTTGTCCGCCGCCTCGTTCGCATACGTTAGCGCCGAGAACATCTGCTGGTTCGCGAGGAACCAGTTGCCGTGCTCGTTACTCAGATCCCCCGAGCCGTCCTGTAGAAAAATCCGGAGCGGCTTGATCGGATTTTTCCGGATCAAGGTCGGATACATTTCTCCGCCCGAAACCGCCGGCTGCCCGTCGCGCGCCGGCCGGTAACCGATCGAGGTGTAGCTGCCGATCATGCTGATCACGTTGCGAAACTGGTCTGGCCGCTGCCAAGCCACCGTGAAGGCGCAGATCGCCCCGCTGCTCGTGCCGCCGATGGCCCGCAACGCCGGATCATCCGAGAGCCGGTATTTCTTGCCCACCTCGGGCAGCATCTCCTCGACGAGAAACCGCGTGTAAGCATCGCTCAACGCGTCGTATTCCTGCGCGCGGTTGTTGGGAGTCTTCATCGCGAGGTCGTCGGGGTAATTCTCGCCGCGATTTCCCGGCGTGATGAAAATACCAATGGTCACCGGAATCTCCTTTTTGTGGATGAGATTCTCCAACACCTGCGGCAGGCGCAGTTGCCCCTTCGGATTCGTCGCGCGCTGCCCGTCTTGAAACACGAGCACCGCCGCCGGTTTCTCGCCTGTGTATTGGGCAGGCACAAACACCCAATACTGCCGCACCGTCCCCGCGAGGATCGCGCTGCGAAACGCAAACGGTCCCTCCAATTTTCCCGCGGGCACCCCCGCCTGCGGCTGAGAATCCGGCCCGGGCGGATAGTCTCCGGGCTTGCGCGCGGCCGTCGTCGCGGATGCGGGCGGCGTCTCGGCCGCGATCATGGCGGATGCGCCCAGCAGGAGCGCGAGAATCAGTCGGGGGTGGGGATTCGTCATTTGATTTCGGGGTGGGGTTAAAATTTCAGTCCTCGGCGGACCAAACGCTTAACTCCCAGCCTAAGCCTAAACAGGCGCGAAGCGAGTTCCACGTGTAGCGGAACGTGTGAGCGTTTCGAGCGAGATCAGGCCGAATTTTTTGCCGCAAAAAACACAAAGCGGCAGGCACTCTGGTTGAACCTACATTGCGCCTGTGGCGCACGGGAGATACGGCCGAAGCCGAGAGAAATTTTTGTGCTTTTGTGGCAAAAAATCCGGAAGACCGCGGTTCAGCCGGACGAAACGCTCACGCGTTCCGTTACGGGCAACGCCTCTTTTTCCCCGCGCTCCCGGCTTCGCGCTCTCAGCTCTCGGCTCTGGGCCGCCTTACTCCGCCAGCAGCGGCACCGCGGCCATCACCAGCCGCTCGAAATCCGCCGCACCCTTTGACGCGTTTTCCAGCGTGTGCGCGTGCGATAAATTTTCTTCGGAAAGCCCCGCGCCCATGTTGGTGATGCACGACACGCCGACGACTTTCAGCCCACCGTGTCGCGCGATCAGACACTCCGGCACGCTCGACATCCCCACGGCGTCCGCGCCCCAGGTCTGCGCCATCCGGATCTCCGCCGGCGTCTCAAACGAAGGCCCGCGAAACGCCATGTAAACCCCGCTGTGCAGCGGAACACCCGCCGCATCCGCCGCCGCCCGCACCTTCGCCGACAGCGCCCGATCCCACGCGTCGCTCATCCCGAAAAACCGCGGCCCAAAGGTCTCATCATTCGCGCCCGTGAGCGGGTTCAGCCCGAGAAAATTGATATGGTCCGTGATCAACATCAGCTGACTCACCCCGATGTTCGCCCGCAGGCTGCCCGCCGCATTCGACAAAAACAGCGTCTCCACGCCCACTGCCCGCAGCGTCCTCACCATCGTCTTCAACGGATACGGATCATCCGTCTCATAAAAATGCTTCCGCCCCTTCAGCACGATCACCGGCACGCCATTTAACAATCCCGCGACCAGCGCCCCCGCGTGCCCCTGCACCGTCAGCACCGGAAACCCCGGCAGCTCCGCATACGGCACCGTCACCGCCTGTTCGATCCGGTCCGCGAGCCCGCCCAGCCCCGAACCCAGCACGATCGCGATCTTTGGCGCGCGCCCCGCCAGCGACTTCGTCACGACGGCACCCGAGCGTTTCACGTTTTCCACATGGAGTTGCTGCAAGGTCATACTCATGCGCCCACCGCTAGCCGAACCCCTCCCGTCTGTAACGCCCGGAGTTGCGCCGCCCGCAAAAATGCGCGAACTACCCCGTCCATGCCTGCGCGCGCCCTCTTCCCGCCACCCGCCCCCGCCCGCGTGGACGTCCTCGACTGGGGTCGCACCCGTTACCAGCCCGCCCGCCTCGCGCAAGAAGCCCTCGTCGCGCAACACCTCGCCGGCGAGATCGGCGACACCCTCGTGTTCACCGAGCACGAACCCGTCTTCACCGTGGGCCTCCGCGCCGGCGCCGAGCAACACCTTGTCTGGGATGCCACCCGCCTCGCCGCCGAGGGCGTCGAAGTCGTCAAAACCAACCGCGGCGGCGACATCACTTATCATGGCCCCGGCCAACTCGTCGGCTACCCCATCGTCTCGCTCGCCGCGCACAAAGATCTCCACGCCTACCTCCCCTTTCTCGAACAGGTTTTGATCAACAGCGTCGGCTCCCTCGGCCTTGCCGCCTCGCGCCGCCCCGGCCTCACCGGCATCTGGCTCGGCCCGCGCAAGATCGCCGCCCTCGGCGTCGCCGTCCGCCGCTGGGTCACCTACCACGGCTTCGCGCTCAACGTAAACGCCCACCTCCCCCACTTCGCCGGCATCGTCCCCTGCGGCATCGCCGCCACCGACGGCACCGTCACCTCCCTCCACACCGAACTCGGCCACGAGCTTGACCTCGTCGAAGTCAAAGCCCTCATCGCCCGCGAATTCTGGACGCTACTGCCGAAGTTTTTGACCGCGGATAACACAGATGTTTACGGATAAATCCTTCTACGATTCCACTCCTCCTCCGATCTCTGTGCCTCCGTGCCTCTGTGGTTCAAATACCCCAATCCCGTCCGACGCCCACGCTCCGCCTCGTGCACTCCAAAATATCCGTGTTGATCCGTGCCATCCGTGATCAAATCTCCCTCGCCTCTCCCCTCCATCCTCCCGCCTCTCGCCTTCTCCATGGACACCACGCGTAAACCCTCCTGGCTCCGCGCCAAGCTCCCCAGCGGCCCCGGCTACCAAGCCGTCCGCTCCCTCGTGGATGAGCACAAGCTCCACACCGTCTGCCAGAGCGCGCAGTGCCCCAACCTCGGCGAGTGCTGGTCCCGCGGCACCGCCACCGTCATGATCCTCGGCAACATCTGCACGCGCTCGTGCAACTTCTGCGCGATCCAGACCGGCCGCCCCACGGAACTCGACCTCGGCGAACCCGCCCGCGTCGCCGATGCCGTCGCCAAGATGGGCCTCCGCCACTGCGTCATCACCTCCGTCGCCCGCGACGAACTAGCCGACGGCGGCGCCGCCGTCTGGGCCGCCACCATCCGCGCCGTGCGCTACCGCAATCCGCAGACCGCCATCGAGGTCCTCACGCCCGATTGGAAGGGCAAGCTCCACGACCTCGACACCGTCCTCGACGCCAAGCCCGACATTTTTAACCACAACCTGGAAACCGTCGAACGCCTCCAGAAACCCGTCCGCGTCCAAGCCCGCTACGAACGCTCACGCTCTGTCCTCCAGCACGCCAAGTCCCGCGGCTTCACCACCAAGACCGGCATCATGCTCGGCCTCGGCGAGACCCAGGCCGAGATCGAACAAACGCTCCGCGACATCGCCGCCGACAAAACCGACATCCTCACCATCGGCCAGTATCTCCAACCCACGCTGCAACACCTCAAAGTCGAGCGCTGGGCCCACCCCGACGAGTTCGCCCACTGGAAACAATTCGGCCTCGGCCTCGGCATCGGCGTCGTCGAAAGCGGCGCAATGGTCCGCTCCAGCTACCACGCCGACGAACAGTCCCAGAAATACACCGGCGTCGAACACCTCAACACGCAGAACGCCCTCGCCGGGGTATAGATCAGCTAGCGACCGCCGGAGAACATTCTCCCACCGGATAATCAACGGCTCCGTCTCTATTAAGCCCAACGGTCCGCTATGATTCAGTCCTTCGCCGACCGCGACCCCGAGCAGCTTTTCTACGAGGAAAAGAACCGTCGCTTCACGGCGATTGCCCGTGTCGCTCTGCGGAAACTTTTTCAAATGAACCGGGCCGGCGTGCTCAAAGACCTTGCCGTTCCGCCCGGCAACCGGCTCGAAGCCCTCAAGGGAACTCATGAGGGGTTTCATTCCATACGGATCAACGACCAATGGCGCCTGGTCTTTCGCTGGACGGAAAAAGGCCCGGCCGAGGTCGCCATCATAGATTACCATTGAAGCGCCCGCCCATAACGCTACGCGTCATAGCCATGAACCCGCCGATCACACCCGGTGAAATCCTGCTCGAGGAATACCTCAATCCCATGGGGATTTCTCAGAACGCCATGGCCCGCGCAATCGGCGTTGCGCCTCGCGCGATCAACGAGATCGTCCTTGGCCACCGCGCGATCACGCCGGTCATGTCCATCCGCTTTGGCGCCTTCTTCAGCCAAACTCCTGAGTTCTGGCACGGCCTGCAGGTCGAGTGCGACTTCCGCGTCCTCGGCAAAAAGCAAAAGCAACTCACCGCCAAAATCCGCCCTGCCCAAAGCCTCAGTCACGCCGCGTGACCCACCTCGCGCTCAAGAGTTCAGACATGACCCCGTCCGAATCCTCTGACCCATCCGGTTCCTCCATGAACTCAGCACCCTCAGATTCGGCTGATTTTATCGGTCCGCAGATCCCCGCGGAGGTCGAGGAAATGGGTGACTGCATCATATCAAGAATTGAGGCCCGAAAATATTTTCATGTGCATCTCGGCAGTTACTACGAAATACCGGGGAGCCCAAAGTCGAAAGCAGTGTTTTTCTCGGAAACGGATGCTTTGAATTGGATAAGGTATTCCCACCCTGATTTTGTTTACGCCAATATCCTTGGAGAGGCCGGGCAATTGAGATGGATAAGACGCGTTTGGAATCTCGATTTGGGTAACGAACGCATCTCTCCCATTACACTTCATCTACCTTACCACCTCGAAAAATCAAAAGATCAGATATATACCGAGGCATCCGCTTTCCTCGATGACTATGAGGCTCACACTGCAAGCTACAATATTTCATTAACCTATCCAGACTCGGCATTTGAGAAAAATTGGGTTCATATGGTTCGGTTTACTTTAGAGTATGGATTCTATTACTGCTACGATCTCAGGGAGTATGATCGCAGTTAAAGCCGCTCTCTCCGGAACGGGCCCTGAAAAAGAAGGGATCTGAAAAGGGTCGGGCTTTGAGGTTTGTGGTGTTGGCTCCGTCCCTCGTGACCAGCCCACTCTCCTTCAACCGCATCACTCCCGCGACCGTCCCCTTGACGCGAATTCTGGTGTGCTACACCTGTGCCTCATGGCCGCCACGCAGACCATCACCATACGGCTCACGCCCGCCGCCAAGCGCCGCATCACCACCGCAGCCCGCCGTGCCGGTGTGAGCCCCGCCAAGTTCATCTCCACCGCCGCCCTCGCCCGCGCCGACGCCGCGCCGGATGACGCCAAACTTGCCCGCCTCGAACGCGTCGCCGCCGCCCTCCACGCCGCCGTGGCCGATGAGATCGACTTCCGCCTCGCCGACGCTCGCTGGAAACATCACCTCGCCCACAAGACGCGCCTGCTCACGGGTGAGGAGGCGTGGCGTGAACTGGGACTACCGAATTGAGCCGGCGGCGCTGCGCGACCTCCGCGACCTCGGCCCCTCCGCGATCACGGAAGTTCGCCGTTACTTGGATGAACGCATCCGCGGCGCGGCCGATCCAGCCGCTTTCGGCAAGCCTCTGCGCGGCGACAAACACGGATACTGGCGCTACCGCGTGCGCGATTGGCGACTGCTCTGCCGGCTGGAAAACTCAGTGCTGATCGTTGTTGTCGTCGCCGTTGGCCACCGCTCCTCGGTCTATGATCCGTGACCTCGGCGGCGTTCCTTGTTCTTTCGTAGCCCGAAAAAGGAGCCCGAAAAAGAGCCCGAAAGAGGGGTCATACTTTGCACTCGCGCGGCACTAATCGGGCCGGCATCAACCCGCGATGGCACGGAAACTCCGATTGGAATTCGAAGGCGCGACTTACCACGTGATCAGCCGCGGGAACTACCGGGCGGATGTATTCAGGGCGGACGCCACGAGGGCGGCGTTTATGAAGTGCCTTGGCGAGGCGAGCGACAAGTCCGGCTGGGTGGTGCACGCCTGGTGCGTGATGTCTAATCACTACCACCTGTGCTTCACCACGCCCCGGCCCAATCTGGTCGAGGGCATGCGGTGGTTGCAGGCCACGTTTTCGAACCGTTTCAACCGGCTGCGCAACGAGCGGGGCCATGTGTTCCAAGGCCGCTACCGGGCGCCCATCGTCGCGCCCGAGGCGGTGGGCGCGGTTTGCCACTACATTCACCTCAATCCGGTGCGCGCGGGCGTCGTGGGCATGCCGGATCTGCCTCAGTCGGGTTGGAGCAGCCTGCCCCTCCTCTTGGCGGCTACCCGTCGGCCCCGCTGGTTCTCTCCGGAGGCGGCGCTCGCCCACGCGGGCGGGCTGCGCGACACACCGCGGGACCGAAGGCGGTATGTGGAGTATCTGGGCTGGCTGCAGGAGGACGAGGCGGGCAAAAAGGCCCTGGAATTCGACCGGCTGTCGAAAGATTGGGCGGTAGGCGAAAAGGATTTCAAAAAGGGGCTTTTGAAAGCACATCGGCATCTGGAAGGGGCCAGGGAGCGCGGCGATATCGGACCGCGGGAACTCTCGATGGAGTTCTGGCGTGAACGTCTCGATCTGCTCCTGGCTGCGCTAAAAAAGGACGACCGGGACATCGCGAAGGACCCCAAGGGCGAGGGTTGGAAAGTTGCGGTGGCCGCCGACATGAAGACCGCGACCACCGCTTCAAATCCGTGGCTCGCCAAAGCGCTCGGCATGGGCAGCCCCTTTCGCCTCAGCCGGCTCGTGAGCGCCTGCCACGTGGACCCCCGCCCGTTTCAAATTCATCTCGATCAAATCGCGAAGCGCAAAGTTTGACTCCGCTTGCTCGCCAGGCCTCGCCGATAATTCCGAATCGCGCCACTCGGGTCAGCGCTTCCCCCATGCCACACGTCCTCATCATCCACGAAGTCGCCGACTATCCTGCTTGGAAACATATTTTCGACGGCGCCGCCGGCATCCGCAAAGCCGCCGGCGAGCGCCTATACCAAGTCCTGCGCCACCAGCACGAGCCCAACAAAATCGTTCCCTTCTCGGCGTAGACTTCCCTCGCCGACGCCCGCGTTTTCTTCGAATCACCCCAGCTGGTGGAGATCCGCAAAGCCGCCGGCGTCAAAGCCCCCGACTTCATCTACCTCGATCAAATCGAGGCGGGCACGCTCCAGGCATTTCACCACGGCGGTCGTGCGCCCAATCCGCGCGAGCACGGGCGAGGCCTCCGAATTCCACGCCATCACCGCCCCAGCCTGGAGCCGAAGCGACGACGTCCACCCGGCCACCCACGGCTGTGCATCGAAGTAAACCGCCCCCTTCGTAGTTCGGATTTCGCGCCCCTCCGCGTCTTTCGCGGGACCATTTTGACCTTGATTTTTGCCCGGCCCGCCCACGCGCAAAAACCCCTTGGCGTCGCCCGGCGTTTCCCCGACGCTTGCCGCTCTTCCCTCGCTTCCCTGCCCATGGCCCTGCCTGACCTCCTCCCGATCACTCCTTTCACGCGGCCCGTCCGCGGCGAGGTCATCGTGCCCGGCTCGAAAAGCCTCACCAACCGCGCCCTGCTGCTCGCCGCCCTCGGCGAACATCCCGTCACCCTCACCGGCGCACTCTTCAGCGAAGACACCCGCCTCATGGCCGAGGCCCTGCGCAAACTCGGCCTCACCGTCATCGCCGATGAAACCGCCCTCACCGTGCGCGTGGCCGATCAGGCCCGGGCCTTCGCCGCCGCCGGCGGCGCCGCCGCCGCTCCCGTGGAACTCTTCGTCGGCCTCGCCGGCACCGCCGCCCGTTTCCTCACCGCGCTCTGCGCCGCCGCTCCCCGCGGCGTCTATCGCATCGATGGCATCCCCCAGATGCGCAAACGCCCGATGCGCGCCCTCATCCAGGCCCTCCGCGCGCTCGGTGCGGATATTCGTTGTCTCGGTGACGATGGCTTTTTCCCCATTGAGATTCATGCCCGCGGCCTGCGCGGCGGCGCCGTTAACCTCGATGCCAGCGAGAGCAGCCAGCTCCTTTCCGCACTCCTCATGGTCGCGCCTCTCGCCGCCGGGCCCGTCGCCGTCGCGCTCACAGCGGAGGTTCGCCGCCCCTTCGTGGAAATGACCACGCGCCTGATGGCCGAGTTCGGCTACGCCATCGGCGAGCAGGCCAGCACTGAGACCTACGTGCTTAACCCCGGTCGCTACCGTTCGCCCGGCCGCTACGCCATCGAGCCCGATGCCACCGCCGCCAGCTACTTCCTCGCGCTGCCCCTCGTCACCGGCGGCAGCCTGCACCTCCCGTTTCTACGCGGTCCCGGCGACGGCCTGCAGGGCGATACCCA
>JACMRG010000197.1 GCA_014376585.1 Opitutaceae bacterium
CTTCAAGCCTCTGCCCTTGGCCAGCGGTGCTACAAGGTCGCGGCTCTACCTCGAACGGATGGGCTCAGTTGCGGTCGATAAAGGGCAGGCGGAGCGAGTCGAGGTTGGCGGTGAAGGAGAGGACGTAGCTGGCGCCGAAGTCGCGGCGGGAGGTGAGGCGACCGTATTGGGAGGATTTCAACGAGGGGTCTTTGAAGACATTGGAGCCGGTGAGTTCGAGGGCGTAGGCTCGGTTGATGCGGTAGCGCAGGGTGAAATCCCAGCGTTGGTGGCGGGCTTCGTAAACGGGGTTGAGATTGGTCAGGCTCGCGGCGGTGCGGACGCCGCCGGGGTAAATGACGGTGCGAGCCTGCACGTAAAAGGTGCGCGCGGGCGTGGCGTAGCTGATGCCGTAGTTGGCGTTCCAATCGTAGAAACTGGTTGGCGGGGCGATGGTGGGCTTGACGAGGAGGCCCTGCCGGTTGGGCGCCTCGCCTTTGTAGAACTTGGTGTAGTTGGCGAAGACTTCGATGCCTTGGACGGCTTCGGGCAGCATTTTCAAATAGGGCTTCAGCGGTTGGCGCGCGCCGAGTTCGAGGCCTTCGAAGTGGCCGGCGCCGCCGTTGTCCTGGGTGTTGAGATTGTAGTCGGCGTAGAGGCCGTCGAAGCCGTTGTCGGCGCCGGGTGGTATGACGATCGTCTCGTTGATGATGTAGTTGGTGATTTTCTTGCGGAACCAGCCGGCGGAGAGGGTGCCGGCGGCGGCGGTGAAATACTCGAACTGCACGTCGAGGTTTTGCGAATAGGTGGGGAGGAGGGCGGTGTTATTGACGGAGACGTTGGGGATGGTGGCGGTGTCGTTGACGGTGGTGTTGGGCAAGATGGTCTGGACGCCGGGGCGGGACATGGAGCGGGTGGCGGCGACGCGGAGGAGGAAATCGGGCGTGAAGCGGTAGGTGAGCTGGTAGTTGGGGAAATAGTCGAGGTAGTCGCTGGTCACGCGCTTGGTTTGGGAGAAGACGGCGCTGAGGTATTCTTTGGAACTTGCGGGAAAACCGGCGGCGAGGACGGGGAGGCCGAGGGAGTTGATGCGGATGGCGCCGCGGGCGAAATTTTCCGTCTGCTCGGCGCGGACGCCGGCAAGGAGGGTAAGACGCGGGCCGATCTTGATAGTGGCGGCGGCGTAAGCGGCGGTGATGACCTGGGTGATGCTCTGGGAGTTGACGGCCTGGCGGGTGACGTTGGCCCCGGCGACGTTTTGAAAGGCCTTCGGATTTTGCCGCATGTAGGCGGCGATTTTGTAGGGGTCGATGAGCGGGGGACGGCGGATGCCGAAGAGGAAATCGTCGCCGTATTCGGCGTCGGTGAGGGCGAAGGTGGAGGCGTTGATGAGTTCGTCGCCGGTGCCGGCGACGCCGTCGGGCCCGAGGAAATCGAGGACGATCTGGCCGGCGGCTTTGCGGCGTTGGACGCGGTAGAGGTTGGCACCGGTCCGGAACTCGACGGGAAAACGCCATTCGCCGAATGCGGCGCGGAGGTCGGTCTTGAGGTTGATGGTGCGGTCGTTTTGGAAACGGGGCGACGTCTGGAGGGAGACGGAGCGTTGGTCGTAGTTGCGGAGATCGTAGATGTCGGGCCCGGCGAGCTGGGTGAGGGCGGTGGGGGCGACGCGGTCGGGGGTGGCCTGGATGCGGTAGGTGACGCCGCGCTGGTTGTTGATGTTAAACTGGGCGGACTGGATCATCTCGGGCAGGTCGGCGACTTTGGAGTCGGACTTGCCGTAGTTGGCGGAGTAGGTGAGGCGCCAGCGGCCCCAGTCGTGGCGGACGCCGGCGTTGTAGGTGTAATTGGCGCTGGTGTAGTCGGAGTAATCGGCGAAGACATCGGTCTGGCCGTTGACGACGGTGGTATCGGTGGGGGAGGCGCTGGGAAAGGTGCTGAACGGGAGGACGGTCGCGGTGATGGGGCGGATGCGCCAGGTGTGGCTGCGGTTCTGGCTGAGGTAGGCGTTGTAGGTGAAGCCGGTGTTGAGGATGGTGTGGGCGCCGAGTTTGTAGTCGGCCTTGAAGCTGCCGTTGCGGCGGAATTTGACCTGCGGGCCATCGACGAGGGTGAAGGTGTCGAGGCGGATGGGGGCGTCGATCTGGACGGGGGCGGGGGCGGTGCCGGCGACGAGCGGGGCGTAGCCGAGGGAGTTGTTATGGGAAGGGTTGATGGTGTTGGTCTCGGAGTAGGAGAAGGTGAGGCCGAGGGTGTTGCGGAGGAACGCCTCGGAATAGACGACGCTGGCGCCGGGTTTGATGCGTTGCGTGGGGCGCTGGCCGGGACCGGCGACGGAGCCGAAGGTGAGCATCTCGCTATTGGCGTTGAGGAGGAGAACGGAGCGGAAGACGCGGCCCTTCTGGTTGAAGGCGCTCTTGGTCTCCGCGTTGATGACGCCGCCGGTGGACGGGGCATACCAGGGCGGCGGGGCTTTATAGACCTCGATGGATTCGATGTTGGCGATACTGGCCTGGCTAAACTCGAAGGCGCGGCTGGAGGCGTCGGACGAGCCGGTGCTGGAGCGGGGCGGGGAACCGGCGGCGGCGGGGACCTGGCCGTCGATGGTGAAGGTGGTGGCCTCGGGGTCCTGGCCGCGCACGGAGACGGTGGCGGCGTCGGCATTGGAATAGTTCACCTGAAGGCCGGGGATGTATTTGAGGAATTCGCCAATGTTGCCCTCGGGAACTTCGCCGAGCATGTCGGCGGAGATGGAGGTCATGAAGTGGTCGGCTTTTTTCTGTTTGTTGACCTGCGCGGCGTTGCCTTCGACTTCGCTGGCGACGACAAAGGCGCCCAGTCTGTAGATGCCGGCGGTGAGAGCGAAATCTTGAGTGGCGTTCTGGCCGGCGCCGACGGCGACAGACTGTTTTTGGGTATCGAGACCGCTGTAGGTGACGACGGCGGTGTAAGTGCCGGGTTTGACGTTGAGGAGGCCGTAGGTGCCGTCGCGGTCGGTGAGGGCGCGATAGGAAGTGCCCTCCAGCGTGATCTCGGCCTCGTTGAGGTATTGGTTGGTGGATTGGTTGGAGACGCGGCCGGCGAGAGTTCCGGCGGCAGGGACTTGGGCACGGGCGGGGGACGGAATGAGCCAAGCGAGAACGAGGGCGAGCAACGCAACGAGACGGGTGGAGTGGAAACGGTTCATGAAGGGGTAGTCGGGGTTGGGAGAGTCGGGGATCGAGCCGGCCGGTGGGATCGGGCGGCGGGCGGGGTCGGAGGGGAGGCGATTAACAACTGATTCTGAAGCCGGTCCGAGGATGCGCGGGCGCGGACAGTCTGGACCCGAGGCATCCCCGAAGCAGGGGAATCGCGCTTTTCAAGCGGCAAACTCGTCTTCAGGTTGAAACCATGAGACGAACGATCCCGCTGCTCGTGCTCGCGTTTGCGGTGGGGCTGATCGTGGCGCCGTTCGCCCTGGCGGCGGAGACAAAGCCGGGAGCGCGCGAGGCGGCGGTGCAGGCGTTGCCGGCGGCGCCGTTGGCGGCGGCGATTTCCACGATCACGAGCATCGCCATCTCGCCGTTGCTGGGCACGGGGGCTTACGGGGCCTACCAGTGGTTCGCGGCGGAGGACGAGGCGGCGCGGGCGGCGCTGCCGTGGTATTCTCACTGGAGTTTTTGGGGACCGGCGCTGGCGATCGCGGGCTTGTGCGCGCTCAAGGACGCGCTCGGCACGGTGCTGCCGCCGGGGTTGAAGAAGCCGTTCGACGTGTTGGAGACGATTGAGAACAAGGCGGCGGGCTTCGTGGCGGCGGCGGCGGTGGTGCCGATGACGTCGGCGGCGGCCGCAAACTTGATGCTGGGCGCGAAGACGGCGGGTGCGGCGGGCGGGCTGGTCCCGAGCGGGCTGGCGATGGTGCACGTGGGGATGATCGATTTCCCGTGGTGGCTCGGGGTGCTGCTCGTGCCGTTGGGCGTCGCGGCGTTTACGGTGGTGTGGATGGCGTCGCACGCGATCAACGTGCTGATCCTGCTGAGCCCGTGGGGAGCCATCGACGCGGCGCTGAAAGTGGCGCGCACGGCGTTGCTGGGGCTGCTCGTGCTGACAGCGCTGGTGAACCCGTGGGTGGGCGCGGCGCTGGCGCTCGCGGTGATTGTGGTGGCGTGGCTCGTGGCCGGCTGGGCGTTTCGGCTGACGTTTTTCGGCACGGTGTTTTGCTGGGATTTTTTCACGGTGCGGCGCGCGCGTTTCCGGCCCCGGGAAAACGACAACCGGATGTTTGCCGGCGGGAATCTGCCCGGGGTGTCGCCGCGGACCTACGGGCGGCTGGTGCTGCGGACGGCGGGCGGAATCGAATTTTACTACCGGCCCTGGCTCGTGCTGCCGGAGCGCAGCGCGACGGTGGCGGTTGACAAGGCCCGGCTTGCGGTGGGCAAGGGTCTGTTTTTTTCCAGCATCACGGCGGATGACCGCGACACGCTTTTTCTGCTGCCGCCGCGTTACCACGGGCACGAGGAGATGATCGTGCGCGCGTATTTCCTCGGCGGCGGCGTGCGCGCCGCCGGGCTGCGTAGAGCGTGGAGCGTGGCGAAGGAATTGTTTGGCGGCTCGGCGGCGCAGACGCAGGTGGTGTGAGGCGGACGGCCTGCGTTAAGGCGCGAAAGGGCGAATGTGCGCGGCATCACGGCGCGCGTGGCGCCTATTCCGGGAGCGGCCTACCTTTGGTTTCGGGAGCGAGCCAGATCACGACCATGCCGAGCAAATAGATGAGCGTAATCACCGCCCCGGCCTCGGCGTAGCTGCCCTTGAAAAACTGCATGAGGCTTCCCATCTGCACCGCGCCCACCGCGGCGAGGATGCGGCCGGCGTTGTAAGCCAGACCTTGGCCGGTGGCGCGAACCCGGGTCGGGAATAACTCCGGCAGATACAGCGGCAGCCAGCCGTAGAAGGCGGCCGACATACCTCCGACGACAAAGGTCAGCACCAGGAAGCGCAGGTCGTAGGTGCCGACGCCGCGGAAGAGCCACGCGCAGCTCGCCAGCGAAGCGAAACAGAGCAGGAAATAAGCGGGTCGGCGACCGAGGCGTCCGCCCATCCAGGCGCCGGCAAGGCTGCCGAAAATCGCGCCGAGGGCCGAAAGAGCCAGCGTGTGCGCCTTGGCGTAATTATTTTTAATTTCCTTGGCCCGGGCGAGGACGGCGGGCGATTCGACACTCGTGCCCGCGGCCGGCACCGTCGAGACCTTCAGCTCGGCGCGGGCGGCCTCTACCGACTGGGTTTGGGCCATCTGGTCAGCCCACAGCGGCAGCCATTGGACGGACCCCCAGGTGCCGATCAGCGCGACGGAGGAAAACAGCGTCGCTAGGGCGGTGACCTTAAGCAGGGGCGGGCGCAAGACCTCACGCAGCGGCTGGGCGGTAGAATTTTTTCGCGCCTCTTTCCATCGCTCGGATTCCGGGACGAACTTCAAGATGATCAAGGTGAGCGCGGCGGGTGCGGCGCCGACCAGCGCGACCCAGCGCCATGAATCCACGGTCACCGTGAACGCCATGCCGACCAAGGCGATCAGCAGATAACCAAAGTTGGCCGCGGCGCCTATGACTCCGGCCATCAGCGGACGGTGCTTCTCCGGCCACGCCTCCATCACCAGCGCCACTCCCAGCGACCATTCTCCGCCCATGCCGAGTGCGGCGAGAAAACGCGTGAGCAGGAGGTGCAACGGCTCGGTCGCGAAATACACGAGGCCGGTGAACAACGAGTAGAAGAGAATGCTCAGCGCCATGGCGCGGACGCGGCCGATGCGATCGCCCAGCCAACCGAAAATGATACCGCCCGCCGCCGCGCCGAGCAGGAAGGCCGCCGTCACATAACCCATCCAAAGTCCGACATAGGAGTCGGTCACGACCAGCCCGTGCGCTGCCTGAATGGACTGCAGGGCCGGTCGGGCGATCAGGGGAAACATGCCCATTTCCAGACCGTCAAACATCCAGCCGAGAGCGGCGGCAATGAGGACGGCGTAGAGGCGTTTTGGATCGGGGGTCGATGGCGTCGGCGGCATGGGGGCGGGGTGTGGGTGTGCGATTTTGGGGAGTGGGCGGAAGCGAGACGCCGAGTGATTGGGGGGCGAAGGTCGGGACGAATAGGCTCAGGGCGGTCGCCGGTGAGAATGAGCCGAGGGTGTAGTCTCGCCCAAAGCCTTGGGAGGCGGGCGGAACGAGGTGAGAGGATCGCCGGAAGAGATATTTTACCTTGAACTTTGCAAACGTATGCAGAGTTTCGCGTCTGTTAGAGTCAACCCCCGACTGGCGCAGACAAGCGCGGTCTTCAACCCCCTCCCCCGAATCATGACAACGATCCCGCAACGTATCCGCGTTTTCTTCTTCCTCTGGTCTCTGCTTTTGACATCGGCCGCCTGGGGCCAGGCCACCTTAAGCGGCACCGTCACCAATGCCGCCACCGGGCGAGCGCTCGAAGGCGCACGCGTCGCGCTGAAGGGCACCGATCTCGTGGCGATCACCGACCGCCAGGGCGCGTATGCCCTCGACAACGTTGCGCTCGGCTCAGCCGCGATCGAGGTCTCATACTCCGGGTTGGACACGGTTACCTTGCCGACGACGGTCCAGTCCGACCCGGTGAACCGGCTCGACGTTAAAATGACGTCGCAGATTTACGCGTTGAGCCAGTTTGTGGTTTCCGGGGAGCGCGAAGGCAACGCGCAGGCGGTGACTTTGCAGAGGCTGTCTTCGGGCGTGAAGAATATCGTTTCGACCGACGCATTTGGAAATCTGGTGGGTAATCCGGCCGATTTGCTTGTGCGTCTCCCCGGCGTCGAAGGCGCGACGGTGGACGGCACGGTGCGTTATGTGCGCATCCGCGGTCTCAATCAAAATCTGACCACCATTACGATGGACGGAAACCGTCTCGCGGATGCGGCTTCGGCCGGTTCCACGCGCGAGTATCAATTTCAGACCGTCAGTGCCGACACGGTGGAGCGGATCGAAGTGGTGAAATCGCCCACGCCCGACATGGACGGTGATTCCATCGGCGGAGCCGTGAACATGGTTTCGAAAACCGGATTCGACAGCAAAGAGCGGCAACTCCGCGGGTCGTTTGGTCTCACCGGCCGGCCCCTCGACGAGCGGACCTCCGGCCAGCCTTATAACTATGCGGTGTCATACTCGGAAGTGTTCAACGGCAAGCTCGCGGTCGCGCTGAATTTCGGCGACCGGAAGCTGTTTACCCCGCAGGACACGTTTAACCAAGCCTACCAAAACTTGCCCAACGGCGCGACCGGTCCGGCTTACGCCTATCAGGCGCAACTGCTCGACGAGCGACTGCTCACTTCCCGCTGGGGCGGCGGCCTGCGCCTCGACTACAAGATCGATGACCGCAACCGGCTCTACTTCAGCACGACGGTCAACCGGCTGACGGATCACGATACGGATCGCATCGCCACCTTCACCACTGCGCAAACGGTTGCAACGTTGGATGCTAATGGTAACCCCACCGGGACCGGCGGTATTCTCCCTAGCTACACCAACACTCGGACCGAGGTGCGCGCGGTGCCGAACAGCACCTTCAATATCCAGGCTGACACGGCCTACAAAGACGCCAAGACGCTCTACCACCAGTTTGGCGGAGTGCACAAATTCGACACCGTGAACATCGACTGGAACCTCTATCAGTCGGACTCGAAGTCGAATTACTCCGGACAGCGCAATTTAGGGTTCACCGTCCGCGGCGTCGGTTACGTCATCGACCGGAGTCAGAATACGAACTTTCCCACGGTCACGCAGACGGCAGGACCGAACATTTCGGATCTCTCAAGCTACACCGAGAACCGCTACCGGATTGATCGGCGGGCGGGCTGGGACGGCTATCGGGGAGCTTCGCTTAACGGTCAGAAAAAATTCAATTCGCCGGTTCCCGCCTACATCAAGGCCGGCCTGCGGACGCGGGAGCAGCGGCGGGTGCTCGAAGCCAGCCAGTTCAGCGGTCCCTACGTCGGCCCAGACGGGGTGATGGGGCTCAATCCGGCCACGGGTAAAAACGACGACGATCTGGCCCAATTCGGCCTCATCGAGCGCGGCCGGCAAAACAACACCTACACCCGGTTCCCCAATGTGCCTCAACCCGCTTTCCCGGGCCACTCGAACAAGCTGATCGATACCGCCCTCGAAAAGAATCCGCAGTATTTCCTGCCCGAGGTGGCCGCCAATCTGCAGGCCAAATTGGTCGGCAATCAGAAGTTCAAGGAGCGGATCGATGCGGCCTATATCATGGGCAACGTCGAGCTGGGGAAATTCTCCATTCTCGCCGGCCTCCGCGTGGAGCGCACCAAAACGGAAGGCCAGGGCGCGTTGCAGGCCATCACGCCCGATGAAAAAGCGCGTCGCGCCGCTTACGTGGGGACCCCCGACAACGCCGAGATCGCCCGCCGCACCCAAGCGGAGTATGGCGGTCGGCAGACCCGGACCGGCGACTATCAAAACGTGCTGCCGGGCATCCACTTCAAATATGCGCCGACGCAGAACTTCATCACGCGGCTCAGTTACGCGACGAACATTGGTCGGCCCGGTATCGGCCAGCTGATTCCGCGCACCAATGTTAACTTCGACACGCAGACGATCTCGACTGCCAACCCAAGCTTGAGACCGCAAACCGCCGAGAACTTCGACCTTGCGGCGGAGTATTATTTCGAGCCGGCCGGCATGGTTTCCGTGGGCCTGTTCTATAAAGAAATTAAGAATTTCATCTATTCGTCGGGCGGAGCGATTGTGCCCTCGGGAGCGAGCAACGGGTTCAATGGTGACTACACGGGCTACGTGCTGACCACGCAATACAACGGCGGTTCGGCCAAGGTGAAAGGCATCGAACTCAACTACAGCCAGCAGTTCACCTTTTTGCCCGGCCTCTTAGGAGGTCTGGGCGCTTACGCCAACTACACCAAGATGGAGACCGAGGGTAACTACGGTGCGGGTAACGCCATCGCGCTCGCTCCGAATCCGGTCGGCAAGGTCGCAGGCTTCAATCCCGAAACCTCGAATTTGGGACTTTCCTACATCCGCAACAAAGTGACGGTGCGTCTGCAGTATAATCACCGCACCCGCTACCTCAGCACCTACAATGTCGTGGACTCCCAACTCGTTTACACGATCCGTCGCGATACGCTCGATCTTAAGACCCTCTATCAATTCTCGCGGCGTTTCAGCGCCTACCTCGACGTGAACAACATCCTGCGCGAATATGAAGTGGGCACCGACATCGGCAGCCGGCCAGCGACGCGCCGCATCTTGACCCCGGGTTTCTTCCTCGGCGTAAACGTGCGGCTGTGACAAAGACTGCTGCTCGAAACGCGGGTGCCCGGAATCACCCGCGGACGCGCCTCGGCGCCGTGCCAACTCTTGCCGTCATCGCGTTTTCGAACTCAGCCACTCCCGGTAGCAAACTCGTAGTCCCATGAAATCCCCCTTGTTTACTCCGCCGTCCGTTTCGCGTCGCGACTTCGTATCGATGTTGGCGCTCGCCGGCGTGGCCGCGCCGTTCTCCGGTAGTTTGGTTGGCGCCCAACCCTTGGCTCCCAGCGGTCCCTCTGCGCTGCCCATGCCGGAGAGTTCGCCGTTCTCGCTGCATGTGATGTCCAAGCCGCTGTATAAAATGTCGTATGCGGAGGCGGCCAAGCTGGTGGCGGAAACGGGTTATAGCGGGATCGACTATACCGTGCGCGTAGCCCAGGGCCATGTCCTGCCGAAAAATGTTAAGGAAGACCTGCCACGCGCGATCGAGGCGGCGCA
>JACMRG010000198.1 GCA_014376585.1 Opitutaceae bacterium
ATCTTCACCCGTTACGACAGACTCGATGTGCTTTTCCGCTCTTTCGTCACCTTCGCCCTTATCTGGCTAGCCTTGATATAGTGTTAACAGGCCCTAGTTGACCTGAGCATGGTATCAGCGAACGGACATCGCCGTCCCCGAGGATCGCACACACGGGCAGCCGTGGCGGGACCTGCCGGGAAGGGTATCCGAGCTGGGCATTTACACGCGGTGGCGGTGATGGGTGCGCCGGGCGCTGTGGGGCAAGGCCCTCGCGTTGCTCACTGCCAAGCACAATCCGGAGAGGGACGCGGTAAGGCCTACGAATCATTTTTTAAATTCGCTCAAACGAGGGTCGGCGAGTTTTTGGTCCTTGGTCTCAAGGGAGTGGCGAAATTGCTTGTCACCCCTTTTCAGCGGAGCGTAATAACAAGTGCTCGACTCTAAACGGTGGAGATTTTCACTTACTCGATGCATAACACCTCTTCGAATCCTCTCAACCTCTACTAGAGCTCGGGAGGCCATGTTCTGAAGAATGCGGTGACAACTTCGGGTGAAAAAATCAAAATCAAGGGGGTTGAGAATTACTGCAAATCTTTGCGGTAGAGTAGTTTCGCCAGAGTAGCTCAGTGGTAGAGCAAAGGACTCATAAGCCTTTGGTCCCCGGTTCAATCCCGGGCTCTGGCACCATTTTACAACGAACGGTTTAGGTGATGTTGGAGTGACGAAGTGATGGAGAAAGGTGCTAGCACTTTTGGGGAAATAGTTTGGTCGATAGCCGGATTGCGCCCCGAAGAACTCGACGGTCAGCATGCCGTGCAGTCCTGCGTCTCGTTTTTGAATCGGCACCGGTTGTCTGGACACAAGACAAAGGTTAATCAGGCGGCTAAAAAGCTGGAGGCTTGGTGAGCGCGGCGAGCTTCGAGTGGGGTCTGGTAGCGGAGTTTCTCGAGGCGCCATTCGCGGTTGTAGGTGGCAACAAAGGCCGTGACGGCCGCAGCCAGTTCGGCTCGATTGCGGTAGGTGCGGCCGTGGATGATTTGCTCCTTGAGGGTGCGGTTGAACCGTTCGACGACACCGTTGGTCTCGGGCTCGCCGCCGAACGCGAAACGGGGCTTGAAGGCGTGAAAGTGGCTCTGGCCTTGGAAGTAGTCGGCGAGGTATTGGCTGCCGTGATCGTGGCGCAACTCGACGCCGCGAGCCGCGCCGGTGGCGCGGGTGCCGAAGACGTGGGTGAGCGCTTGGGCGACCGGCTCGTAAGCGGCGAAGCGGACGCCGCGCTTGCAGACGTGGTGGCCGAGGCACTCGGCGTTCCGGTGTTCGATGGTCGTGAACAACCACGGCCAGCCGTCGTCGAGGGTCCACACTGTCGCGCCATCGGTGGCCCAGCGCACGCTGGGCGCGTCGGTGGTGATGCGGCCATCTTGCGCTTTGGCCGGCGTCGGCGTCGTGCGGTGCGGCGAGAGCAGGCGATTTTCGCGCATCAAGCGCAGGATGCGGTTGCGGCCCACGCGGTGCGTGCCGACGTAACGCAGGCGCCCAAACACCTTGCGATGACCTTCGCCGCGGAAGGGCGATTGCGCCAGGTCCGCGCGGATCGACGCGAGCAGGTCCGCGTCATCGAGTGGAGTTTTCGGCCCCCGTTTTCCGGATACGTCGGGGGCCGGCACCGCCGGACCAGTGGCATCGTAAGTCGCACGAGGGAAGGCCCACGCGGCGCACACGCGCCGCCCACCATAAACGCGGCCCGCGGCCGGGGAAGTGAGGGGGCTCATGTGCGCGACCTCCGCCCGACAAAAGGGCCCTGTTTCTCGCAGCGGGCGCGCGGCAGTTCGACCTCCATGCTCAGTTCGCCGATGCGCCGGTCGGCCTCATCGAGCCGCAGTTGCGCCGGATCGTCAGCGGCGCGGATTTGCAAGGCCTGCTCCAAGCCGCCGAGCGTTTGCGCGCGCCATTCCTCAAGGCGCGGCACGGGCATTGCGGTCTGGCGGCTGAGCGCATCAAGCGATTCTCCGCGCAGCATGCGCAGCACGACTTCGGCTTTGCGTTTCGCGCGCCAGCGCAGCGGGGGATTTTCCAAGCCGGAGTCCCCGGTCACTCCGCCTCGCGCAACGCTCGGCTCCGCCACCGGGGGCTCCGGCTTGGAGGGTTGGGCTGTGCTCTTCTCTGGGACATGACCGGACACCGGATTCACGGGCTTTCGGGTTCACCGTCCCGTGTCCAAGGAAATCGGTGGCGACATAAGCCTTGATATTTGATGCCGGCGGGGCGGCGGTTGTCGGCGTAGTAGCCGCCGGGTATCTCCGCGAGGTTGAACGCCTCGTAAAAGGCGACGGCGTCGAAGGCGGCGTCGCGGTTGACGTTGGGTTCATAGAGGCCGCTGCGGACGGCGTTGGTGCCACCGCCGGTGGGGACAGTGCTGCGGAAACCGTAGTCCGGAGTGCGGGCCTCGCCGGATGTGTAGGGTGTGGCGAAGCCGCCGAAGATCTGGGCCTGGCCGACAAAAAAGCGCGCGGGGCTCGCGGCGCAGGCGTCGTTGGCCTGAATGTTGACGGCGTCGGGATTGCGCGCGGGGTCGTCGTAGTAATTCCAGTCCCAAGTGAGGCGGCCGGCGGCCTTCCACTGGGGCGAGATGCTGTCGAAGGGGAGGACCTGGAACGGGCGGTTGGCGCGGGTGGAGCCGGACTCAAAGCTGGCGCGGAAGGCGGTGGTGCGAAAGGGCTCGTAGGCGACGGTGCCGAAGACGCGGCGTTTATTTTCGTAGGCGGGTCGTTGGTCAAAACGCTCATCGTCGCGGAGCGCGGCGAGGCGGAAAGCGAGCTTTTGCGGAATGAGGACGCGGTTGAAGTCGATGACGTCGCGGAGGCTGTCGTTGTCGCCGTAGCGGACGTCGACGCGGCTCGAGTCGCGGGCGAGGTCGGGCCGGATGAGCGTGGTATCGACAACGCCCGCGGGGCTGCCGACACCGAAGAGGATGGCGTTGGGGCCGCGGCTGACGGTGATGGCCTCGGTGTTGTAGGCGTCGCCGGCGATGTCGCTGACGAAGAAGCCGCGGGTGGCGTTGGGCGCGGCGAGGCCGCGGGTGCGCCACTGCGTCTGCGGGGAAGTGCGGGAGCCGTCGCCGACGACGGAGGGGTCGTTGATGTCATTGGCGCCGTTGGAAAAATTTCCGCCGGGGCCGCCGGCCTCGATGCCGGTGGCGTAGATGAGGAGGTCGTTGTGGTGGGTGGCGCCGAGATCGTTGAAGAGATTTTTGGTGTAAACGGAGATGGAGGCGCCGACATCGCGGAGCGGGGTGTTGAGGCGCGTGCCGGCGAGCGTGGAGGCGGCCGCGTAGCCGCGGTCGCGGGCGGTCTCGACGGTGAAGGGATTCAGCACGACGGCCTCATTGTCCCCCGCGTTGGCGCGGGCGAGGGAACGCGGTGACGGCGCGGGCGGAGATTTTCGGGGCGGAGTCGCCTGTCGGCTGACGAGTAGCGCGCCCGTTTGAGCGTCTTGGACAACGGAGAGGGGGGGGACTCATCAACATGCGGTCGAGGGCTTCGCGAATGGTGAACCGGCCCTTGACGGCCCGGGTGCGCACGCCCTCGACGTTATCAACCGTGAACACGAGTTCGACGCCCGCCTGCTGGGCAAACTTGCGCAGCGCTTCCTCGGCGCCCGCAGCTTTGAGATCGAAAGCCTTGCGCGCCGGTTCGCCGGCAAACAACGCGCCGGCGGCGAGCGCCCCCACGAGCCACGCGCGGAGCGCCGGGAGGAAGCGCAGCCAGAGGGACGGGCGCGCCGGCGGGGCGAGAGGGCGGGGTGGCATGATGGGGTCGGACGGCCGCGAGCTCCGACGAAACCCGGTGCCCGCGCAGGTGGCCCGAACAAAACAACTATCGCGCCGCGCGCACTACCACCACGCCGTCATCACGCCGCTCGACCTTTACTTCCGCGGCCTGCTCGAAGAGGCGGACCCGCGCATCGGCGTTGTCGGCGCGGAAGGTGCCGCTGAGGCGGCGGGTGCGGAGCACGTCGTCGCCGATTTCGAGGCGCTGTGGTCCGACGCGGTTGAAGGCCTCGACGGCTTCGGCGAGCGTCGCGCGCGTCAGCACGAGGCGGGAGCCTTGCCACGAGAGGGATGGTTCAATTTCCGCCGGCGTGGCGGCTTCGACGGCGAGCGCCGCGAGCGAGGGGACGCCTTCGGCCGTGGTTTCGATCAGGACGCGCTGGCCGGCGACGAGCATGATCGTGGTCGGCGTGGGGGCGAAGCGGGCGGTGTTGTCGTGCAGGCTGATTTTGCCCTCGGTGACGGTGACTTCGACCGCGGCGGCATCGAGGCGGACGTTGAAGGCGGTGCCGACGGCGCGCACGGCGAGGCCGGCGGCCTCGACGACGAAGGGACGCGAGGCGTCCTTCACGACGTGAAAATGAGCTTCGCCGCTCACCAGTTGCACGCGGCGCTCGCCGGCGGTGAAGTGCGGGCGCAATTTGCCGTTGCCGCGCACCTCGGCCCAGGAGCCGTCGGCGAGGGTGAGTCGGCGAGCGGTGGCGGGGACGAGTTCGACGCCATCGGCGGGAGCGATGACATCGTTGGCCGCCACGGTCGGCGCGGGTGCGCCCGGCCAGAGCGTCCTCGAAAGGGCAATCGCGGCGGCGGCCAGACCGCCACCCCAGACCCGGCGGCGGCGGGCGGTGGCACGGCGGCGTTGGTCTTGGGCGGTGGCGAGATCCACGCTCTGCGCGAGGGCGGCGAGTCCGGGATCGGCCTGGAGAAAATCGGCGGCATCCCAACTGCGGGCGAGGCGCGCGAACTCGGCGGCGAGGGCCGGCGTGGCCTTCCACGCGGCGAACTCCGCGGTCTCGGCGACGGTGAGGCCGCGATCACGGCGGGCCAGCCACAGGGCGGCGGCGGCGGCGGTGGCGTCGGCGGATGGAGAGAAATCAGGCACGGGGAGAAAGTTTGAAGGAGCTGCGCTCACGCACGTAATCGGCGCAGCGTCGCGCGCCTTTGGCGACGAGGGTCTCGACGGTCTTTTTCGGTAATGCCCAGCCGGGCCGCGATGTCGCGTTGGGAAAGGCCCTGGATTTTTCGGAGGAGGAACACGTGTTGGCAGCGCTCGGGCAAGGTGCGGATGGCTTCGGCGAGCAGCGCCAGTTCCTGGCGGCGGCTCACGAGGTCAACTACTCCCGGGCTATCTTCCAAGACGGCCAGCGCGGCGGTTTCCGTGATGGGCTGGGCCGAAGAAACGGCGCGGCGGCGGCGCAGATCGAGGGCGACGTTGCGCGCGATCGTGAAAAGAAAGGCTTTCGGCGAGCGGATCAGGCCGCTCGGCTTGAAGCGAAGGAGTTTGATGTAGGTATCCTGCACGCCGTCGTTCACATCGTCGCGTGAAGCGAGCGGACGAGGTAGGCGCGTAGCGAGGGCTCGTGCGGTTGCACTTCTTCGGCGAACCAGCGGGTTTGATCGGTGGGTGGCGTGTCCGAGGTCGGCGGTCGCCGCGAGCAAACGTTTAAACTGAGAAAATCCAACGTCGGTTGGGACACGGCGGGCGTCAAGGCGCGGCGGCGGCGGGCGACGATCCTGCGGCGGCGCGGCCGTCATGGCGGCGCGATACTCGGAAGGCCGGCAGCCCGAGAGGCGATGGAAGGTCGTGGAAAACGTGAACGCGCTGCGGTCACCGATGGCGGGGCGACGGTTTCGATTTTCTCGTGTCTCGTGCCCAGCGGCGTCACGGCGTGGCGGATGCGCAGCCGAGCGAGTTGCTCGGCGGATTTTCGGCCGAGGTGTTGGTAAGCGTCTTCGACTTCCGTGAAGGTCTCAATGTGCCGGGTCGTTCCCTTCGAAATATGATCGAGATAAATCCTCTCCCCACGATGTGGGCTTCTGCGGCTCGGTTCGCCGGTCGAAATGAAAACTTCGCCCCATGGAGCCGGAACAAGGCCTTTCAAATCGACGACCGGTTTCTCCGCGGGAAGTTCACGTGGATTGAAGTTGAGGATTTGCGACGGTCGCCCATGGGTGTGGCTGCATTATCGCATGTCCCCTTGTTCTAGGCCCAAATTTGCAGGTCATGTGTGCTAGCAATTCCACTGTGATCATCCGACGTGGGATCGAGCCCCGGTTTTCGACTCATTCCTGCCATGGCCGATAAGCTGGTCGTGCGCGATCTATGGAAGCGCTACGGGACCGCGGAGGCGGTTCGCGGCGTGAGCTTTTCGATCCAAGCCGGGCAAATCTTCGGCCTGCTCGGCCCCAACGGGGCGGGCAAGACCTCGACGCTCGAATGCCTGCTCGGTCTGCGCGAGGCCGACTCCGGCGACGTCGAGGTGGGCGGGCTCGATGCGCGCAAATTCCCGCGCGAGGTGAAACAAAAGATCGGCGTCGCGCTGCAAAACACGTCGTTGCAGGACAAAATCACGCCGCGCGAGGCGCTGCGGTTGTTTGGCTCATTTTATCCTCGGCGGGCGACGCCGGACACGTTGCTCGAACGCTTCGCGCTGACAGATAAGGCCGATGCGCCGTTTGATTCTTTATCGGGCGGACAACGTCAGCGACTGGCGCTGGCCCTCGCGTTTGTGAACGAACCGGAACTCGTGATCCTCGACGAGCCGACGACGGGGCTCGATCCGCAGGCGCGGCGCGAGTTGCACGAGGAGATTTTGCGAATGAAGCGCGACGGCTACACGGTGCTGATCACCACGCACTATTTGGAGGAGGCGGAACAACTCTGCGACCGCATCGCGATCATCGACCAGGGCAAGATCGTCGCCACCGGTGCGCCGCGCGAACTGATTGCCCAGTCGAGCGGGGCACAATCGGTTTCACTCACGACCGCGGCGGCCCTTGATCCGGCGGCGCTGGCCCTTTTGGCGGGTGTGACGGAATTACGGAGCGAAGGAGCGACGGTGTATTTCCGCACGGGTGATGCGACGCAAACGCTCGCGGCGCTCATGGCGTTGCTCGTTGAGCAGGGCGCCGAGATCGCGGACCTGCAGGTGCGCAAGGCGTCGTTGGAAGACGTGTTCCTAAAGCTGACGCGTGCGGAGAGTGCCGCGCCCCCGCCCGCGCCATGAACGGACTGCGCCA
>JACMRG010000199.1 GCA_014376585.1 Opitutaceae bacterium
AGGTCGGAGGGCAAAAAGGCCGCCAAACCGCTGGCGACATCACGCTCTCCCAACCCACGCAACACCGACGGCACGAACAGCTGACCGAGGTTGGAAATGTTGGAGAACTGCTGGTCGAGTCCGAGACGGTAAGTGCGCACCCGGGCTTTCGCCTCGGTGTGATCTGCCAGCACCAGCGTATCAAAGCGCACGTGCAGCCGCCGAATCAGAACCGCAGACTTCTTTACCGCCGGTCCGGATCCACGAACGGCGAGCTGGGCGCGAAAAACGTCGGAGTTAGTCGGCCCGCTCGCGCGTTTCACAAGCGTCAGCTGGCGAACATCAAGTGTAAGAGTATCGATCACCGCCTTTTCACCGAAGAGCGACCACATCTCCACCTCCGCTTCGAAGGCGCGGAGCTGCAGAAAATCCGGCGCCGGAAACGTCGGCGGATTGGTGATCACCAGCCCGCGCAGGGTCACCCGCCCCGTGAAGGGATTTGCCGAGAGACTCGCGATTTCAGTGTCGAATCCGGTGCGCTCTCGCACCACGCGAACGAACGCCACGGGCAGCAGCGCCATCCAAGCGAGCGACAACCCCGCGCCCACGATCACCAAGAAAAATATCAGCCGCAGCAGGCAACTCCCACGCTCACGTCCGCACCGCGCAGCCGCGCCGCTCCCGCCGCGCCCAGTCATCCCGCAAAGTTCTCCGTCAACAGCACGATCGAGGTCGTCTCGGCCGTGAATGTAAACGCCGCGCCGAAGGGCAGCAGCGCGTTCGCACCGCGTTCCAAAGAGACCCCGCCACCACGCACGTTCCCGCTCACCACGCTTAGGATACGCGGCTGCTCACCGCCCGAAATGTGCATGCGCTCGCCCGTGCCCAGCACGGTCCGCTTGATGCTGAACTCGGGGCAATCCGCGATCACACCCGACGTCGGCGCGGCGCGCACCGGCTTCGGTTCGATGTCGTGCCAGTCGATGGACCGCAGGGACTGATCGACGTGCATCTGGCGAGGTTTGCCGTCGAGTCCCACGCGGCCCCAGTCGTAAACCCGGTAGGTCGTATCGGAATTTTGCTGGATCTCTAGAATGAGATTACCCGCATCGATGGCGTGAATCTGCCCGCTCTGCACCAAAATCGAATCTCCCGCTGCGACCGAAAAATGGTGCACGCAGGTTTCCAGCGTGCTGGTGGTGATCGCCTGCTCAAACTGCGCCCGGGTCACGCCGCGTTTGAGCCCGACGATCAGTTCGGCGCCATGCCCGCTCGCGGCGATATACCAGTTCTCAGTTTTCGGTTCGCCTTTCAGCTCACCCGCGACGGCCGCCGGCGGATGCACTTGAAGACTCAGGCGCTCGCGGCAATCCAGCCACTTCACCAAAATCGGAAACGTCTTCGCCGTCGGCCAGGAAGGTCCCATGATGGTCGAACCCTGTTTGAGGATCACTTCTCTTAAGGTGCGGCCCGCCAGTTTGCCGTTGGCAACGACCGATTGCGCCTCGGGGCGGTCCACAATCTCCCAGCTTTCACCGATTGATTTGGCGGCGGGCAGCTCGCGACCGAGCTTGGATTCGAGGGCGCGACCACCCCACACACGTTCCTGATAAAGGGGGCGAAACAGCAGAACTTCGGGCATGAGATTGAAGCGAGTTTTTAGTGAAAGTGGCCCGGGGGCATTTACAATTGACCGGCCCGAAGGTTAACGTGCAATCCACGCAGACTTAGAGTCGGCCCACACAAATGCCCAAGCCCGAGACTTCAAACTCAAACGACGGACCGTCTTTCCAAGCGCCCCGCTACCGGCCGAACTGGTCGGTGGCGCTCGTTTGCCTGTTTTTGGGGATTTTTGTGGCGGTGGCTTTGGTCGCCTACGATCCGATGCAAAGCGGCCATCAAACCACAGCGCCGCGGCCTAAAAACCCGATGGGCTGGCTGGGAGCAGAGAGCATTTGGGTGTTATTGTTTAGTCTTGGCGCGAGCACATGGCTGCTGCCGGTCTTTTTCGGCTGGATGACCTACATGTCGGTCAAAGCCGCCCGTCATCTCACGGGCACGCGGGTCATCGCCATGATCATTGCCGTGACCTCGCTCTCCGGACTCGCCGCGATGGTCGATAGAATCAAAGAGAGCAATTACTTCCCCAGAGGCCCCGGCGGTCTTATCGGCAAGACCCTCTACGAAAAACTGTTCGCCGACGCCGCCGGCACCTTCGGCTCGGGGCTCCTGTTCGGCACGCTCTATTGCGTCGCCCTCCTCTTCATCTTCACCCGCGACATCGGCACCGAGATCGACAAGATTTCCACGAGTTTCTCCGACTGGCGCAAACAACGCGCCCAGCACAAGGCCGCCATCACCGCCGAAAACGCCAGAGCTCGTGAAGAAAAAGCCCGTCAACGATCCGGCGCGTCCTCCGTTACCAACAGTCCGCTCAGCAGTCGCGATCCGCTTCGCATCACGCCACAGTTGATCAAAGCCGTGAACACCGAGCCCGTCGGCCCCAGCGGCGGCCGCAAAACCTTTGCCGCCAAGTCTGGCGAAGATCCGCTCGCCAAACCGATCTCTCGCACTCCCCTGTCCCCCGAAAGCGCCGACCCTGTCGTCGCCAAGCCCGTGGTCGTCCCCGCCCCGCCACCCCGCGCGCTCACCCGATCCACGCCGCAACCCCCACCGGCCCCGGCCGCGATTGCCAACACCGCCACCGATGTTCGCCCGCTCGCCGTCGCCGCCACCGGCAAATTCGAGCTCAACATCGTCAAAACCGAAGAGCCCAAAAAAGCCGCCAAGATCACGCTCCCCCAGAGCGATGATAAAACCTATGAGTTCCCGCCGCTCTCACTGCTAAAAGAGCAGGCCAAGCCCGACTCCAGCAACAGCGAGGAAGAGCACCGCGGCAACGCCGAGAACCTTCTCCGCATCCTCGGCGAGTTCGGCGTTGAGGTCACTCTCGGTGAGATTCACGTCGGCCCCGTCATCACCCGTTACGAGGTCGTCCCCGCCGCCGGTGTGCGCGTCGAAAAAATCGCCGGCCTCGACAAGAATATTGCCCTCGGCATGCGCGCCCAATCCGTCCGCATCCTCGCCCCCATTCCCGGCAAAGCCGCTGTCGGCGTCGAAGTGCCCAACCTCCATCCCACGCCGGTCGGCATGCGCGAACTGCTTGAGAGCGAAGACTGGGCGAGCGCGAAGGCCGAGATTCCCATCGCCCTCGGCAAAGACGTCTCCGGCGTCCCCCTCATCTCCGACCTCGCGAAGATGCCCCACTTGCTCATCGCCGGCGCCACCGGCTCGGGCAAATCCGTCTGCATCAATTCCATCGTCGCTTCGATCCTTTACTCGAAGAGCCCGAAGGATCTGCGCCTCATCATGGTGGACCCGAAGGTCGTCGAGTTGAAGATTTTCAACTCCCTTCCCCACATGCTCATCCCCGTGGTGACGGAGCCAAAGAAGGTTCCCGCCGCCCTGAAATGGCTCCTCGGCGAGATGGAACAGCGCTACCAGCTTTTCGCCAAGGTCAACGTCCGCAACATCGTCGGCTTCAACTCCCGCAAGAAAGCCGGCAAGCCCGAGCCCACCGCCACCGGTGAAGTCCAAGGCTCGCTCTCCGGCGTCGATCCCTTGCTCGACGATGGCGTCGAGGTCCCCGAACGCCTCCCCTACATCGTTGCCATCATCGACGAGCTGGCCGACCTCATGATGGTCGCGCCCGCCGAGATCGAGACCAGCATTGCCCGCCTCGCCCAGCTCGCCCGCGCCGCCGGCATTCACCTCATCATCGCGACACAGCGTCCGTCCGTGAACGTCATCACCGGCGTCATCAAGGCCAACCTCCCCTCGCGCATCGCCTTCCAAGTCGCCTCCCAAGTCGACTCCCGCACCATTCTCGACACGAAGGGCGCCGACACCCTCATCGGCCGCGGCGACATGCTCTTCTCCCCTCCCGGCAGCTCCCGCCTCGTGCGCTCGCAGGGCGCCTTCGTCTCCGACGAAGAAGTCATGGCCATGGTCGAATTCCTTAAGAAAAACGGCCCGCCCCAATACGCCCAATCCGTCCAAGCCCAGATCGACCGCGACGCTCGTGAAGGTGACGAAGACGAGGAGGGCGAAGGCGAGGACAGCGACTTGGGCGACGACGAGGAGCTCTACAATCAGGCGCTCGATGTCCTCAAATCTACGAAACGCGCGAGCACTTCGATGATTCAGCGCCGCCTCCGCATCGGCTACAACCGCGCGGCCCGCATCATGGATCTCATGGAAGACAAAGGCATCGTCGGCCCTGAAAACGGCTCCAGCCCGCGCGAAATCCTCGTCGATCTCGACTCGCTCTAAAATGCCCCCGCAGCCTCCGGGCTTTTCGTGTATTTTGTGTGTTTCGTGGTGACTTCCCCCTCCGCCAATCCTAACTCGCCCCAACATGCAGACCATCGGTGAACGCCTCGAAGACGCCCGCAAACAGAAAGGCATCTCCATCCGCGAGTCCGCCGAAGCCACGAAGATCCGCGGCGAGTATCTCCAGAAATTCGAGAGCAACCATTTCGACCTCGGCCTGAGCGAGATTTACGTCCGCGGTTTCCTTCGCACCTACGCGAATTTCCTGAAACTACCTGCCGAGCGCATCCTCAACGACTACGCTTCGCTCGGCCACAGTGAGACGCGCCCCCGCCAGCCCAACCGCGAAATCTACGGCCGCATGGATGTCTCCGTCGCCTCCGCCGGCGAACGCGGTGACCGTTCCACCCCTCCCCCCACCGAAAGCGCGAAAGAGGCTCCGCGCAACCAGCCCAAACAATCGCGCAGCCGCACCAATCTTCCCGCCGCCCCGATTCTCGATCCCGCGCTGGTCCTTAAAGTCGGTAAGATCGCGGCCGCCGTCCTCGTCCTCGTCCTAGTGATCTGGGGAGCCAAATCTATCATCGGCGGCATTTCGGGCTCCGCCGCCAAACCCACCGCGCTTCCCCCCGTCGCCACGCAAGCTGCCGCCGAGCCGACCATCACCGTGGTAGCGCTGGATGCCGTGCGCGTGAAAATCGCCACCGTCGCCGATGGCCGCGTCCTTTTGGATGCCACTCTCAGTCGCGGCCAGACCCAAGTCCTACCCTGGCCCGGCGAACTTTACATTACGGCGACCGCCGGGGAAAATTTGCAGATTGAGGCCAGCGGCAAGCGCTTCGGGACGGGTTTTAAAGGTTACAATCGCGGCAAGCTTCCGGCCCCGGGCGGTCTTTAACTGATCTCCCAAAAGGCGCTGCTCTAGGCCGCAAGGCGCTAGAGCCTGTCATGCACTCCGGGGACCTCCGCCGAGGGAGGTAACGGCGGGACCTCCGGGCCCGCCGAAGCCACCGCATCCCCTCGGGCCCCGGCTCGCCCGGGATCGCGCCGTTACCTTTGCAAAGTCTCCAAGCCTGAAATCCGCCACATCCACGTCACCGCAGCCCCACTGGCACCCCCAGCACTTCGCGCAGAATCATCGCGCGTCGCAGGCTACGCGGATCGCGCAAGTCCCGCCGCAGTTCGTCTCCGGCCAAAGCGCGTTGCGCCAAGGCCGCTTTGCTCACGGCAACCGCCGACGCTCGCCGTTCCGTCAGCGCCCGCTGATCGGCCAACTCCTGCAATTTTACCGCCAACTGCTCTTGCCGCTCGAGCGACGCCTCGAGCGTCTCGCTCGATAACACCGGCGGCGGTTCGACTTTCCGCACCCAATCCGGCTCCGCCCGCTTGACCACCGGACGCGGCGCAGGCCCGCCAAAGGGATCGAGGGGTGAAACGGGTCGCGGCCGCATCACCGGTGGTAACTGGAATTTCTTCTCCCCGGCTTCGATCACTACCGTCCGCTCCAACCGCGCTGCCTCCGCCGGCACGCCGTCGCGCCGGGCCGCGATTTTTCGGCGGATCGTCTCGCGCACTTGTTCGGCGCGCATACGGTCATCCGCCTCCGCCATCGACGAAGGCTGCGCATTTCCACCCGCTTCTTCGGCCTGCTTCTCCGCGGCCGCGGTCCGCCGCTGGTTCACCCAGTAGGCGATGCCACCCGCGATCGCGAGGACGAGTTGGAGGTGTTCAATGATCCAGTTCATCTAAAATTACACCCGGCGCATCACTTACTTTTCCCCTCGGGCTGCGCGGTGCTCTGCCGCATCGCGGAGTCGGCCTGCACGTTTTCCATCTTGTAGTAATCCATCACGCCGAGCCGGCCCGAGCGAAACGCCTCGGCCATTGCCAGCGGCACCTGCGCCTGCGCCTCGACGACTTTTGCCTGCATTTCCTGCACGCGCGCCTTCATTTCCTGCTCTACCGCGACCGCCGCCGCGCGGCGGATCTCCGCCTGCGCCTGCGCGATGCTCTTGTTCGCCTCGGCCTGCGCTTCCTGCAATTTCGCGCCGACGTTCTCGCCCACGTCCACATCGGCGATGTCGATCGAAAGAATTTCAAACGCCGTGCCCACATCAAGACCGCGCGCGAGCACGGTTTTCGAAATACTGTCCGGCGACTCCAGCACCGTCTTGTAACTGTCCGACGTGCCGATGGTGGAGACAATACCCTCGCCCACGCGGGCGATGATCGTCTCTTCCTTCGCGCCGCCCACGAAGCGGTCGAGGTGCGTGCGCACCGTCACGCGCGCCTTCACTTTCACCTGAATGCCGTCCTTCGCCACGCCGTCGATGGTCGTGCGACCGCTCGCTGGATTCGGACAGTCGATCACCTTGGGATCGACCGAAGTGCGCACCGCCTCGAGCACGGATTTACCCGAGCCCTTCGTCGCGAGGTCGATGGCGCACGCGCGGTCCCAGTTGAGCGCGATGCCGGCTTTCTGCGCAGCAATCAGCGCCTGAATCGTCGGCACCACGTTGCCGCCCGCGAGGAAGTGCGCAGAAATCGTATCCGTCGTCACCTCGATGCCCGCCTTCACCGCCGTGATGCGCGCATCGACCACGAGATCCACGGGCACGCCGCCGAGGCGCATTCCGAGCAGATTCGCGAAACCCACCGGCGCGCCGTTGAGCTTGGCCTTCAGCCACGTGTTGACGAAAGAGATAAATATAAAAACCACGATCAGCGTCGGCACACCGATCAGGGCGATGAGGAATATGGAGGGCATGGGAGGTTTCAGTTTTTGGTTACGATCAGACGAAAATTATCCTGTCCGGCGACCCGCAAGTTCGCGCCCTTCGCCACATGCCCGGCCGGAGAAAACGCCTCATAGCGCTTCCCCTCGACGAGCACATAGCCCGTCGGCACGAGCGGCGTTTCCGCCTCGGCGGCCTTGCCTACGATGTCCATGCCTGCGTTCGGCGGTTGGCTCGTGGCATCCACCTTGGACTCAACTACCATGCCTTTTCCCAGCCGCGTCTTTGGCAGCCAAACCAACTCGGCGTAAAGCGTGAGCCCGAGCAGCGCGAACGCCGCCACCGTCGCGACCGTGCCGCCCGCCGCGCCCAGTTGCGCAAAAGCCACCCCGCAGCCCACCGCCATCGCAAGGCCGCCTAAAATCCCCAGCACCGCCCCCGGCACGAAAACTTCGCCGGCGAGAAACATCACGCCGACGAGAAACAGCAACACGACCGCGTTCATGCGTCGGCCCTTTCCACCACGAGACCAAAATCCGTGCGCCCCCGCACCACGACCGCATCGCCGGCGTCTATCGTGCCCACCGCCACCGTCGCCTCGTAGCGCCGGCCCGCCACCTCCACTTGTCCACCCGGCCGCAACGCGGTGGCCGCAATTCCGCGTCGCCCGATGAGCGCCGCCACTTCGCCCGCCGCCTCGGGCGCGCCGCCGGCGACCTGCGCCGCGCCGCCCACCACGGAGCCGACGACCAACTTGTCCCACATCCAGCCGCTCGGCAGAAACCGCGCGATCACCAGGCCGAGCGCGACGGCCATCACGAGACCCAACCCGAGATTCTGCAGCGGCCCCACAAACACATCGCCCGACCACGCCACGGTCAGCGGCACGCCCGGCCACAGATCGGCCATCGCCCACACCAGCGAGCCGAGCATGAGCATGAGCCCCGCGATCGCCACGACCGCCACGCCCGGGAAGAAAAACAACTCCGCCACCAAGAGCAGCAGCCCGACGCCAAACACCAAGATCGGTTCATGCCCCGAAAAGCCCGCGACGTAGCTCCCGATGAAAACCACGCTCAGGCAGACGATGCCCGTGATTCCAAAAATCCCGAAGCCCGGCGTCTTAAACTCGATAAACAGCGCCAGCATTCCCAGTCCGAGCAGCACCGGCGAGATCTTGTTCAGCATCGCCGCCAGCCGCTCCGACCACGTGATCTCCAGCCGCCGCGCCGTGTAACCCTGCGCGCCGAATTTCTTCGCCAACAGCGCCTCAACATTCTTCGCCGTGCCCGCCGCGAGTAACGCCTGCGCCGGTTCGCCGTAAGTCTTGCCCGCCTCGCTCGCCGTGAGTGACAGCAGTTCGCCCTTCGCCTTCAACACCTTGTCGTCGATCCTCAGCTCGTAGTCCGCATCGACCATCGCCGAAATCACCTGCCCGCGATAGCCCTTGCCCTCCGAGATCGCACGTAGCCGCGCCTTCAGGTAGCTCGTGATCTTCAATTTCATCGTCGCATCGACGTCCTGCCCCGTGGACGAAACCGGCGCCGCCGCGCCGATGATCCCATCCGGCGCGAACCAGATCTCGCCCGTCATCGCGGAGATAAACGCTCCCGCCGACATCGCCTCGTTGTTCACAAACGTCACCGTCTCGCCGGGAAATTTCGCGAGCGCTTCCATTATATCAAACGTCACGTCGAGCGCGCCGCCCGGCGTCTTCATGTCGAGCACCACCACATCTGCCTTCTGCTCGATGGCTTCCTTCAATCCCCGCCGCAAAATATACAGCACCGGCGAGGCGATCTCATCGCGCACGGGGATGATCACGACGCGCTTCTGCACCGCCGGCGCGATCACCCCATCCGAGGTCGCGAGCCGCGTCACCTCCGCGCCACCGGCAACGGCGAGCGTCGAGAGGAGAAGGGTGAGCCAGTGCAGCAACATAGGGCCGTAGTGATAGGCCCGTCTCGGCGTCATGCAAGCGCCGCGCCGGTGGAGTCGCTTCGCCTTGTTTCCAAAAATCACGCCCCACGTATCTTCCGCGCACGGCGCGCGAAAAGCCTTTTCGCACGCGCACCCTACGTGCTTCCTCGGCGGCATGGAAAAGATCCCCTATCTCGGTCAGACGCTCACCCGTTGGCGTGTCGGCCAGTCCACCTTTCTCGCTTACCCAGAAAAAGGCGCCCGGCTCATGAACTGGAATCTCACGCTCGGCGACGGCTCCGTGCGCGACATCGTTTATTGGCCCGAGCTCACCCACCTCGACGACTTCTTCAAAACCCGCGGCGGCAACCCGATTTTATTCCCGTTCAACGCCCGCACGTTCGATCAGGGCGACATCCATTTCTGGCGCGCCGCCGACGGGGTGCGCCGCCCCATGCCGATGCACGGTTTCGCGCGTCAGTCTGATTTTCAAGTCACGCGCCTCGACGCCACGGGCTTCACCGCCCAGCTGACGCCCAACGCCGAGATCCGCGTCTGTTATCCCTACGAATTCGAGTTCAACGTCACCTACCGCTTCTCTCCCCTCGGCCTCACCTGCGAATACGCCCTCACCAACCACGGCCACGAACCACTTCCATGGAGCGCCGGGCATCATTTTTACTTCACTCTGCCGTGGACCGAGGGCACCACGCGTGCCGATTATCTCATCCGCATCCCCGCCACGCGGCGCTCGAGACAGGATCAGAAAACCGGCCAGCTCGTCCTCGGTCCCTCGTTGAACGCCGATGAGCCGCTCTCCAATCCCGACCTCATCGACACCCAACACACCGCGCTCAAAAGCAACGAGGTCGTCTTCGGCGAACGCGGTCGTCCTGGCGACATCGCCATCCGCATCGGCACCGCCAAAGTCCCGCCGCCTGACGCCACGTTCGTCACTTGGACCCTCGATGAAAACGCCCCCTACTACTGCGTCGAACCTTGGATGGGCCCGCCCAACGCCGCCGAGCACAAGGTCGGCCTTCACTTCGTAAAACCCGGCGAGACCGAGAAATTCACCGTCAGTGTCGCCGTGGGGTAACCTCTCTGCGGTCAGACCATTGGGTTCGTCCCGCCGGCTCGTCCCACATTTTTCCGTTACAAATTCCCCGCTGCCGCGTCACACTGCTCGCATGAATTTATCTATCCATCCGCTCGCTTTCATCGAAGGCGTCGGCGGCCCCGAGATGATGTTGATCCTGATCATAGTGCTCGTGCTGTTCGGTGGCAAAAAATTGCCCGAACTCGCCCGCGGCCTCGGCAAATCCGTGAAGGAGTTTAAAAAGGCCGCCAGCGGCGTCGAAGAGGAGTTCAAACGCGCCATGACCGAGGAGGAGACCAAAAAGCCCTCGGCCATCCTCCCTCCCGCGCCCATTGCTGATCCGGTGTTGGCGGCCCCGGTTCAACCGATCACCCCCGTCACCGAGAAACCGCACGGCCACGCCGACGTCTAATTTCTTGGCGTGCCGCCCATGCAGCCCGCCCCGCCCCCCGACGCTCCGGTGCCCCTGCCCATCACGGGCGAACTCGATCTGCACACGTTTCAACCGGGTGATATCGGCGAACTCGTCCCGGCCTACCTCGACGCCTGCGCTGCGCGCGGTCTCCGCACCGTCCGCGTGATCCACGGCAAAGGCACGGGCACGCTCCGCACCACCGTCCACGCCCTCTTCGGCCGCTCGCCCCGAGTCGCCTCATTCCGGCTCGGCGACGAACATACCGGCGGCTGGGGCGCGACTCTGGTGACGCTCGCACCATGAACCCATTTTCGCCGTTCCGCTTGCTCATCGCCCTCATCGCGCTCGCGTCTGCGCAGGGTGCCGACACGCCTCCGCTACTCCTCATCTCGATGGACGGCTTCCGCTGGGATTACGCCGCGCTCCATCCGGCCGACACCCCAAATCTCCGCGCGCTGATCGCCGCCGGCACCGCCGCCCGCGCTCTCATTCCCGTCTATCCCACCAACACTTTCCCGAATCACTACTCGATCGTGACCGGCCTTTATCCGTCGCATCACGGCATCATTAACAACGACTTCTTTGATCCCGGAACCAGCGAGTATTTTCGCTATAATCGCGCCGCCTCGGTGCAAAAAAACATCTGGTGGGGTGGAGAACCGATCTGGGTCACCGCACGGCAACAAGGCCTCAAAAGCGCTTCGTCTTTTTGGGTGGGCTCAGAAGCGGAGATCAAGGGCGTGCGTCCCGATTTCTGGAAACCCTACGACTCCCTGGTCCCGTTTGAAAAACGTTTCGAAGAACTCTTCAGCTGGCTCGCCCTGCCCGCCGCGCAACGCCCCGCCGTCATCGCGTTTTACCTCGAAGAAACCAATTCCGTCGGCCACAAGCGCGGCCCCGATTCGCCCGAACTTGCCGCCGTCGTAAAACGGGTTGACGACCACCTCGGCGCTATCATCGCGCGCGCCGGGGCCGAGGGCATCGCGCTCAACTTCGTAATCGTCTCCGACCACGGCATGACGCCGATCAGCACGGAGCGCATCGTCATCCTCGACGCCTGCATCGATCCAAAATCCGTTCAGATCGACTTCGACGGCCCGGTCGCCGGCCTGCGCCCGCTTGCCGGTGATGTCGCGTCGCTTTTAAAAGCGCTCGCTCCCCTCCGGCACGCCAAGGCCTACGGGACGGAAGACTTGCCCGCGCGTTTTCACGTTACCGCCAATCCCCGTAACCCCGCGGTCTGGATCGTGCCCGATGAAGGCTGGGAAATTTACACTCGGGCCAAAGTTGATTCCTTCCCGAAAGCATTCAACAAGGGCGACCATGGCTACGATCCGGCGTTCACGTCGATGCACGGCATCTTCGTCGCCAGCGGCCCGTCCTTCAAAGCCGGCGTGGTCGTCGATCCCGTGGAAAATATCCACATCTACAATCTGCTTTGCGCCGCGCTCAAGTTGCAGCCCGCGCCCAACGACGGCGATGACCGCCTCGTTCGCGCCGCCCTGAAATAGCGCGGGTTCAATCCGCGCGACACGCCCGGTAGCCGCGAAACAAAATCCGCCCTGCTTTCGTTCGCCGCTCCCTCGCGCCGCTGATCCGAGCCGTCGCGCCGTTCTTCCAAACACGGCTCTCACGCCGTAACTTTTGGCGCGTATCCGCGTTTTATAGGCGTCCGCTTGAAAACAAAAATCATCCCTCAGCCCGACCATGAAACCCACCCCCGTCCTCGCATTGACCGCCCTCATCGTCGCCCACGACTACGCGCCGGGCCGCCGTGACTACGCCGCCTGATTTTTTGGAAACGCGACAGATTTTTCAAATACGCCTCCGCTTGCCCCGCGCCCGTTAAATTCCACAGATTGCCGTCATGAACTCCTTTAACACACCCCCTCCGCTCAACAACGCGATGCACGTGATCGACTACAAGATCCACGGCGACGATATGCAATTCGTCGAGATCGAGCTCGATCCCGCCGAGGCCGTCGTCGCCGAAGCCGGCGGCATGATGTTCATGGACGACGGCATCGCGATGGAGACGATCTTCGGCGACGGCTCCGCGCAAAACCGCGGCTTCATGGGCGCGCTCCTCGGTGCCGGCAAACGCCTGCTCACCGGCGAATCGCTTTTCATGACGGTGTTTCAAAACCAGGGCTCCGGCAAACGCCGCGTCGCCTTCGGCGCGCCCTATCCCGGCAAAATTTTGCCCATCCCGCTCGCCGAAATCGGCGGCGAACTCATCGCGCAAAAAGACTCGTTTCTTTGCGCCGCCAAGGGCGTGACCATCAGCATCGCCTTCCAGCGCAAACTCGGCGCCGGCCTTTTCGGCGGCGAGGGCTTCATCATGCAGCGCCTGCAGGGCGACGGTTGGTGTTTCATCCACGCGGGCGGCACGCTCTATGAGCGCACGCTCGCCCCTGGCGAAATCCTGCGCGTGGACACCGGGTGCATCGTAGCCTTCCAGCCCTCCGTGGACTACGACATCCAGATGGTGAGCGGCATCAAAACCGCGTTCTTCGGCGGTGAGGGCCTCTTCTTCGCCACCCTGCGCGGCCCCGGCAAAGTCTGGCTCCAGTCCCTGCCCTTCTCCCGGCTCGCCGGCCGCATCGTCGGTGCCGCCCGCGGCGGCCGCGAAGAAGGGTCCGCCCTCGGTGGCATTGGGCGCCTGCTCGACGGCGACAACAACTAGTCCGGCGCGTCGGGTTTATGACATAAAACCTCAAAAAAATCCTCGACGCGGGCTGATCGTCCAGCACGTTCGGCGTCGCATCAGGAAAGAAGCCGCCCTCAAAAAGCGACTTCAGCCAACCGGGCCGGGAGCGGCCACGGTGGATCGAGCGAAAGCTCGGATGTGCGTCACCCGCAAGGGCGACGAACCAATAACGCTCCCGAAGGCGAAACCGATCTGATGCTCAGATCGGTTTTTTGTTTTCACCCTGCTGCGCGATTAACCTCCAGAAAAATCCCGCAACATGACCTCGCTCACTCAGCTCCCTGGCATCCGCGTCCGCTCGGAAAACCCAAACCATCACCTGTGGAACAATCACGGCACGTGGTTCCTGCACTACACCGTCCATCCCACGCCTTTCACAAAAGAGCGCATCCGCCGTTCTCTCGGCACCAAAGACCTCGAAGCCGCCCGCGACCGCCGCGACCGCTTCTTCGAACAACTCGCCACCGAGGCGCGCCGTCTCATCAACGCCCCGCGCAAACAGGTCGCTGCATGAATCCGCGCGTCCGGGCCCTCCGCTTCGCGCGGGTGACCGAGCCCGCGGGCCTGGCCGGGGGTGAAATCATTGCTCAAATCCGGCTCGACGAATCCGACGCAGTCGCGGGTGTGATCACCCGCTCTACGGCCGGTTGGCGCCATCACCTCGCCGACGGCTCGACGTCGGGTCTGGTCAGCCGGCACTCGCGCCAGGATCTTGAGCGTCAGATCGTGCTCCACCATTTCGGGGCGCTGCCGGTGGCGCTCGCCGGTGACGAACCTCCGCCCAAACACTGGTTCGCGGCGGCAGGTTAACTACGCGCCCATGGCGGCCACGGGTTTCAATACCCATCGGCCAACGATAATTTTCGTCGACCCGGCGCTTACGGAATCTTCAAGCGCTGCCCGGGCCGCAGGGCGTTCTCGCCCTTCAGCACATCGCGGTTCGCATCGTAAATATCCTGCCAGCGGTTCGCGCTGCCGTAGTAACGGCTGCTGATGCGGGTCAACGAATCACCCTCCAAAACCGTGTGGAAACGTTCCACGGGAACGGGAGCGGGCGGAGTCGGCGCTGCGATCGTGCGCACCGGCAACTGCGCCGCCACGCCCATCAACGGCGTGGGGCCCACGGTCCCGTTGATCAGCCGGGCCGCGGAGGCGATTTGATCGAGCGTGCCCTGCGCCTGACGCAGCCGGGCGGCGATGGCGGCGTTTTCCTGTTGGAACTGCGTGATCCGCGCCGTGCGTTCACGATCATTGGCGGAAGAACTTTCGCGCAGGCGGGCGTTGTCGGTGCGCAGGGCGTTCAAGTCGCGTTGCGCAGTGGCGAGTTGATCTGAAGCCGTCGCGAGCTGACTCGCCCGTTGCTCGGCATCGCGCCGCGCCGTGTCAGCGTTTTGGCCGTTCTGCGCGAGACGGGCGTTTTGCTCCCGTTGCGTGGCGAGGTCGGCCGAGAGCGCATCGAGGCGGGTCTGCAAATCGCGTTTATCAATCGTGAGTTTTTCGTTGGCACCCGTGAGTTCGGCCACACTCGTGGCGTGTTGCTCGCCGGCCTGATCGCTCTCGGTGAGTTTGCGGCGCGTTTCGGCGGCTTCGGCGCGAAGCTTGGTGAGTTCGTCGCCGGTTTGGGCCAGCCGGGTGTTCTCGGCGCGGAGCGTGGTGACCTGCCCGGTGAGTTCGTTGAGCCTGGCGGTGGATTTTTCGTCAGTCGCGAGGAGCGTCGCGAGTGTGGCCGCTTGTTGCTCGGCGCCTTTTAGCTCGTCGGTGCGACGGGATTTCAGTTCGGTCAGATCGGCGCGGGCGCGTTCGACGGCGGTCTGGGCGGCGGCGAGTTGCGTGGCGAGCGCGGCTTTCTCGCGGGTGAGTTTGTCGTTGAGCCCGGTGATTTCGGCGACGGTGGTGTTGTGCTGCTCGAGGGCCTTGTCGCTTTCCGTGAGTTTCGCCTGAACGGCCGCGAGCGCGGCGCGGGCCTGTTCGGCTTCGGTCTGCGCGATCTGGAGCTGGGAGCGGCCGGTATCGGAAGATTGCTTGAACTGGGCGAGGCGGCGCTCGGCCTCGGCAAATTTGGAGAACATGTCGTCCACCTGACCGCGAAGCGCGTCGCGTTCCTGGCCGGCGGTCGCGACGGCTTTGCGGGCCTCCGCGCCGGTCCGCTCAGCGGCGACTTTGTCTTCCGTGAGGCGGGTGCCGGCGGTGGTAAGTTCGCGCACCTTGGCGTCGAGTTGGTCGCGTTCGGTGCGGAGCACGGAGTCGTCGCTCGTTTTGGCGCCGATCAATGCGCGGTTTGCGTCGGTGAGGGCGCGGTTGGTTTCGCGGGTGGACTGGAGTTGCGCGGCGAGGCTGGAGAGTTCTTTGGCGGCGGTGCCGCGTTCGATTTCGAGCCGGCTCTCAAGTTTAGTGACCTGATCCTGCAGGGTCTGCATCTCGAGGCGCATCGCGGCGCCTTCGGGGGCGGCTTTGGCGGCAGCCGCTTGGGCGGCCAGCGCGGCGGCGACCGATTGTTTGGAGACTTCGAGATCTTTGCCGAGTTCATCGTTCTTGGCGGTGAGGTCGGCGATGGTCTTCCCGGCGGAGTCGAGCTGGGTGTTGAGTTTGCCGAGGGTGTCGCGGTCGGTGGACTGGGTCTGGGCCGCGGCTGCCAACTGCTGGTTTTGAGCAACGAGCTCGGCGTTCGTCCGGGTGAGCTCGGCGGCGGCGGCGCGCGCCTGCTCGGCGGTGCGGCGGGCGGCGGCGAGAGCTTCCTGCGCGGTGGCGAGTTCGGCGGCGGTGGCGTTTTGCCGGGCGACGGCGCGCTCAGCGTCGGCGAGTCGGGTCTGGAGTTGGTTGAGCGCGGCGCGGTCGGCTTGGGCCGCCGTGAGCGCGGTCTGAAGTTCGGGCACGCGCGTGGCGTCTTTCTGCGCGGTTTGCAGGGCGGCGAGGAGACGCTGGTTATCGGTGGCGAGCGCAGTGTGACTGACGGTCTGGCTGGCAAGTTGGGCGCGGACGGAGGCGAGATCGCGCGCGAGTTGGTTACGCTCGGTCTCGGCGGCGGTGACCTCCGCGCGGGCTTGCGCGGCAGCGGCGCGGGTATCGGCGAGCGCGGTCTTGGCGGAGCCTAGATCCGTGGCGTTACGGCCGGTGTCGGCCAGTTGTTTTTCAAGGGCGGCTTTGTCTGCGGTGAGTCGGTCGACGCGGATTTGGGCGGCGACGAGCTTTTCAACGGTAGCCTGCTCGCGGGGAGCGGCGGCGTTCACGGCGGCTTGGGCGGCCTCGAGGTCTTGGGTAAGTTTCGCCGTGCGAGCCGCGAGCGCCGCGGAGGACGCTTCAAGTCTTTGGCGCAACTGCTCGGCCTCGCTCGCGGCGCGGGTGAGCTTGCCTTGGGTCGCCGTAAGCTCGGACTGCAAGCTGATCAGCTGCGCGGGATCGACCGCCGGCGCGACGGGTTTGGCGGTGGCATCGGCGAGGCGTTTCTCAAGGAGCGCTTTCTCCGCGGTGAGTTGATCGACCCGGTTTTGCGCGGCGTTGAGCTTCACCGTGGCAGCGGCCGCTTGGGGCGCGGTGGCTTTGGCGGCCTCAAGTTCTTTGGTGAGTTTGGCGGTGCGCGCCGCGAGGGCATCGGTCGCTTCGTCCAGCTTCAGGCGAATTTCTTCCGTCTCGCGGCGGGCCGCGACGAGTTTGCCCTGCGTTTCGGTGAGGTCGCCCTGAAGTTTCCTGAACTGGGCCGGATCGGCGGAGGGCACGGCGGGTTTCGTGGCGGCTTCGGCGAGGCGCTTTTCGAGGGCGGCTTTGTCGGCGACGAGTTGGTCAACGCGGGCTTGGGCCGCGTTGAGCTTTTCGGTCACCGCCGCGGCTTGCGGGGCGGCGGCTTTGGCCGTTTCGAGTTCTTTGGTGAGTTTGGCGGTGCGCGCCGCGAGGGCATCGATCGCTTCGTCCAGCTTGAGGCGAATTTCTTCCGTCTCGCGGCGGGCCGCGACGAGTTTGCCCTGCGTCTCGGTAAGGTCGCCTTGGAGTTTGGCCAGCGGGGCCGGATCGACGGCGGTCGCGGCGGGTCGGGCAACGACTTCGGCGAGGCGCTTTTCGAGGGCGGCTTTGGCGGCGGTGAGTTGATCGACGCGGATTTGGGCGGCGGTGAGCTGCGGGGCGAGATCCGACGCCGGAGCGGTAACGGGCTGGGCGGCGAGGCGGCGGTTATCGGCGGTGAGCTTCTCGTTGGTCGCGCGGAGTTCCTCGATGGCGCGCGTGAGTTCGCCGAGACTGGTTTCGGCATCGGTGGGCGCGGCGGCGGTCGTGGCACCGGGCAGGGGCGGGCCGAGCTTGGAGAGTTTATCTTGGGCCTGACGGAGCTGGCGGCTGATCGTGGTGAGTTCCGTGGTGGCGCGTTTGACCTCGGTGTTGAGGCGGGCGTTGTCGTCGACGAGCGAGCGGAGACGATTGTCGGGCGCACCCTCGGGTGGCGCGGCAACCGTGGAGGCGGGAGCTGCCGAAATTGCACGGGCGGCTTTGAGTTCGGTCGAGAGGTCGGCGACTTGGCGAAGCGCGGATTCTTTGTCGGCGCGGATGGCGATGGCATCGCGCTGGAGTTGCTCCAACTGCGCGCGCAGGGCGGGATCGGCAGGCGCGAGGGCGACGGGTTTTGCGGCCGCGGTCTTGGCGGCGGCTTCGGCGGCGGTGAGGCGTTGGTCGAGATTTGTTTTCTCACGGGCGAGGGATTGGCTCGCGGCGGTAAGGCGGGTGTTTTCGGTGAGCAGGCGCGCGTTTTCGGTCTTGGCCTGATCGACGGCGGTTTGCGCCGCCGTGAGCTTTGCCTGGAGCGCGGCGAGTTCGGCGGGGCTGGGGGCGGCCGGGCGCGCGGCGGCGTTCTTGGCCGTAGCTTCCGCGGCGGCGAGCGCCTGGGCGGCCTGCGTGGCTTGAGCCGTGGCCGCGGCGAGACGTTGGTCGAGGGCGATGCGCTCGGCTTGGGCAGCTTGAGTGGCCGTGATAAGGCGGGCGTTTTCCGCGACGAGGCGGGCGTTCTCTGCGCGGGCTTTTTGGAGCGCGCCTTGATTGGCGGCAATTTGCGGATCCGGTGCAGCTCGCGACGGAGCGGGCGCAGCGGGAGTGGGCGTGGAGGTCGCGGCAGCAGGCGGCGCGGCTGCGGCGGCGGCCATGGGGTCGAGTTGGAAACGCAGGGACGAGACGCGGGCCGTGGCGGTGGCGAGTTGCGCGGCGGAAAGCTGGCGGACAAGGAGATCGCGGGCGACGGGTTTCGCGCCGTTTTCGACGGCCAGCGCGAGCCAGGCGTAGGCCTCGACGACATCGGTCTTCAGGCCGCCGCGACCCTCGGCGAGCATGATGCCAAAATTATTCTGGGCGGGGGCGAAATTCTGCACGGCGGCGGCGCGATAGAGCGCGGCGGCGGCGGTTTGGTCGGGCGCGGAGCCGCGGCCGTCTTCGAGCATGAGGGCGAGATTGTAGCGCGCGCGCGCGTAACCCTGCTCGGCGGCGGCACGATACCATTTCTGCGCGGCGGTCTCGTCTTTGGAAACGCCACGGCCGAGTTCGTAGGCGAGGGCGAGATTGTATTGGGCTTCGGGGACGGCGCGATCAGCGGCTTGGCGAAACCAGAGGGCGGCCTCGAAGAAGTCGCGTTTCACGCCGATGCCGTTGGCATACATGTTGCCGACGTTGAACTGGGCGGCGGCGAAACCGAGTTCGGCTGCGCGGAGGTAGCGTTTGAAGGCGGCCGTGAGATCGGCGGGGGTGCCGCGACCGAGTTCGCTCATCATACCGAGGTTGAAGAGCGCGGGGGCGTGACCTTTGGCGGCGGCGAGTTCGTAGAGACGGACGGCTTCGGAGTAGTCCTGGGCGACGCCCTGACCGTTGGCGTAGGCGTTGCCGAGGGCGTTGAGGGCGTCGGGATCGCCGGATTCGGCGCGGGAGCGGAGGGCAGAGGGATCGGGAGCTTGGGCGCGCGTCGGCGGGAGCACGGGGCCAAGGGCAAGCAACGCGGCGGCAAGGAGGGCGCGTTGGCGCGGAGTCAGAAAAAAATCTTGGGACGTCGCAGCGGGAATACGCACGGGGACGGTTAAGGAGGATTCCCTAGAGCGGAGCAAGGCGGAGGTGGGAAAGAAATGCGTAGGGACGGACGGGCGCGCGTGTAGGCGTGTCCGTGGATGCGTGGTGTTTGCCCACGGGGCCCGGATGCGTCGCGGCGGAGCGGACGGCGGAGGCGACGTCGGGATGGGGCCGGCTCTCCGAGCCGGCCTAGTTTTTAGGTGAGGACCGCGTCGGACCTCAGGCCGCTCGCGGAGGAGCGGCCCCACCTGCGAGAGGCGGCGCGATCAGACGCTGGCGAGGACCCGGGCGAGGAAGTCGTGGTTGGCTTTCGCGTTCGCGGTGGTCTCGGCGGCGGGCACGCCGATCTTGCAACACTCGACCATGACGGGGCCGTTGAAGCCGCCGGCCTTGAGGGTTTGGAAGACTGCGGTGAAATCGACTTGGCCGGCACCGAATTGAATCATGACGTCGGGCTTGCGCTTGCCGGCGGCATCAATTCCGACGGAGCAATCCTTGGCGCAGAAACCGGTGACGTGTGGGACGATGGGCTTCAGTTCTTCCACCGGGTCTTTGCCAGTGTAGTAGATGATGTTGCCGGCGTCATACCAGATTTTGAAATTTTTGTGTCCGACGGTCTTGATGGCGGAGAGGATTTCCGCCGAGGCGCCGCTGCCGCCGCCGTGAGGTTTCATGACGAGCTTGATGCCGCGCTCCTCGGCGAAGGCCGCGGCGTCGGCCATAATCTTGAAGTAGTTCTCGTAACGTTCGGGTTTGTCTTCGCCAAACGTGAGGGCGAATTCGACGCCGACGGTGTGGCCGTTTTCGACCTGCTGGCGGGTGTCGGCGATGGCGGCGGGGAGCGCGAGCGCGGTGTTCACGCGGAGCGCAGTCATATTGAGCTTCAGGCCGCGGGCGGCGATTTTCTGTTTGAGCGCGGCGAGGTATTCCGGGGTGGCGCTGGCGCTGGTGAACGGGTCGGCCAGGGTGGGCGTGAGCAAGCCGGTGTGGGTGTAGCCCGCGGCTTTGATGGCATCGAGCGTCTCGTCGTAAGACCACTTGGTCCACGGGCGGTTGAAACAGCCGACCGGCCAGGAGGAGCCGGCGGAGGAGGACGCAGCGAAGAGACTGCGCGGCAGGAGCGCGGCGGCGGCGACGGCGGAGGAAGCAGCGAGGAAGTGGCGGCGGGTGAGCGGGGGCATGGGAGGGGAAGGTTAATGCGGGGCGGAGGAAACCGGTTGAACTAGCTGACCCCGATTTATGCGGCGTGGGCAATCTCGGTTTGAGCAAAGAAACATTCAAGGCAGGTAGAGTGTGCCATATCTTTTGCGCTGAGACGCACGGAAACACCCCTGGTTAACGCCAGACCCTTTCCGTCCGAAGGATTTGGTTGGCGCTCAAAGAATAAACCCGCCTCCTAAGTGCATGGTCCACTGGATAAGCGAATTCCTCAAAGCGCTTAGCACCGATCCGCTTTTTGGCATCTTCGGAATTATAATAGGTATCGGACTAAGTCTGATTCTCTATTTTCGAAGCATTAAGGAGCGGAGACCTTTCTATTGTGTTACTGGCACGCGGTTGATAAGCGCCGAGTCCACAAATCTAGCGGACCTTCAAATTTTATTCCGGGGTCAGCAGGTGCGAAATATTACCGTTACGAACATACTTTTCTGGAACGAAGGCGCCGAAACGATTCGGGCTGGAGATGTCGCAGAATCAGATTCTCTGAGGATTGAAACTGCACCGGATACAAAGCTGCTAGATTGCCGAATCGTTTATGTAACGACGCCTCAAAACCAATTTCTTCTTCAAGAAAGCGCCTCAAAAGAGATATTTGTCCGATTTGAGTTTATTGATCGGAACCAAGGTGTGGTGATTCAAATTGTTCATGATGGCGCACGGTCGGGGCGCGTGAGACTCAACGGCACCGTTTACGGATTTGGCAAAATTCAGCGGCGACAAGTGCTCCCGGCAATTCCGAGTTATTTCAACCTCGACAAGAGGAGTAGGCGAATGGCTCGTGTCCTCAGATATTTCATGGGCGCATACCTTCTGATGTTTGCAGGTGCCTGTGTTTCGGGCGGTATAGCGATAGCGTTAGGTGAATTCAACTTGTGGGTGAAACTGATTGGCGAAGCACTTCTCGGGCTATTCTTATTGGCCGTGATCGGGATCATTCGGCAGTTCTTCAAAACCCAACTTCCAGCAGGGTTGAGGGCTTATGGAGATTTAGAATCGCTTCAACCCGAAGGAAGCCAAAAAGAGTCAGGTTTTAACCCTTAGTATCTATGGGGAGAGGTAGACTTCGTCTTAAACCACCCGACACGGCAGCAGCGCGGCGTCCTGCATGCCGTGGATGATTTTCTTGTCGGGCGGGCAGAAGGTGGCGAGGGCGCCGGAGAGGCGGGGTTGGCCGGCGACGACGAAATAATAGGGGCAGAGACGCAGGCGGCCGTCCACTTCGACGGGGGTCATGGCGGGCGCGGCGCTTTCGCGGGGTGAGGGCGCCCCGCCCACATCGGGAGCGGCGGGGCGATAGACGCGGTGGCGGGCGCGGCGGGGTTTTTTGTAGGTCTGGAGAATATGGAGATTAGTCGGGGCGAGCTCGAGGGCGCGCTCGATGCCGTGTAGCCACTCTTCGCGCGAGCAATCACTGCCGAGGATCACGCTGCGCGCGCCCCAGGCGGTTTCGTGATAGCCGGAGATCTTAATGATGAGGTCGCGTTCTTTCTGGGTGGCATTCGCGAGGTCGCGCCACTCGCTGAGCGCGCGGCCGGCGGCGCGGGGGCCATCGAGGACGGCGCCGGGCGGAAGCGGTGCCGGATCCATGACCCACGAAGGTGGGATGAGGGTGCGGAGGAGTTTCAGGGCGCGTCCGCTGAGAGCCTCGGCCCAGTAGTCGGCGAGCAGGTGATGGTGGAAGAGCGCGAGGGCGAGTTTCTCCTCCTGAAAGGCGCGCATCGGGGGCGCGAGGGCGACTTCGCCGGCGGCCCAAGATTCGAAGATGAATTTCTCGGTGCGGATGTTGGCGAGATCGAAGAGCTCGAAAAAACGATAGATGACGTCGATTTTCTCAGGGTTGCCGTCGGCGGAGAAGAAGAGCGCGTTTTCGAGCGGGAAAATATCCTCGGGCTTCAGGCAAAACACGCGGTGGCCGAGGAGCTGAAGCTGATGCGCGAGCCACTGCATCTCGGGGCGGTAGGTGGCGGCTTCTTCGCTCACGACGAGGGCGATGAGGGGATTGCGCTCAGTCGGGCAAAGGGCGGCGAGCGAGGCGTGAAAATTTTTGATCATCGCATCGCCGGAGCCGAGGATAGCGCCGCTGGTGGCGGGGGTCTCGGAGCGGGGTGAGCTCACCCCGCCCACCGGAGACGGGGCGTCGGCGTAGAGGCGATTCAGGAACGCGGTGAGGCCGATGCCGCCGGGGACGCTGTCGAGCTCGGTCATGACGAAGCCTTCGTCGGTGAGCAGGAGGTCGGGACGCAGCACCGTGGGAAACGCGCCGCGGTTGCGAGGATCGCGGGCGTGCGCGATCAAGTGGACGGGCTTGCCGCGGTCTAGGTAGTCGGCGACCCAGGGGGCGAGGAGGGGTTTGTTGCGGAGGAGATTTTTGCCGGCGACGGAGCGCAGGTAGAGATTTTCGAGCGCTTGGTGAAACTCCAAACACGCGCCGCCGATGGCTTCCAATTGCGTGACTTGCTCAGCAATGAGCGGCCAAGCTTCGGGGGAGAGCTGCCAGGTCTTATCCTCGAACAGCGATTGCGCGGCGAACGTGGAACGGAGGTGTTCGAAAGGGAGATCGGGCATGGATGAAGGGCCGAAGCTGAGAGCTGAGCGTCAAAGACTGAGTGAGCAGCAGAGGGCGGAAAGGGCAAATGTGACGCAGCGGCGCGGCCGCGCACAAAAAAGCCCGTTGGGTGACAACGGGCTCCACCTTGAGGAAACATGGACGGGACGCCCATGCCACTGCGGAGGCTTATTCATCCATCTGAATCTCTTTATTCCGATGGCGCGGGCAGCCGGCGCGGAGCCAAGCGTTGACGAAGCGGTCGAGGTCGCCGTCGAGCACGCCTTGCGTGTCGCTCGTGCTGATGCCGGTGCGGAGATCCTTTACCATCTGATAGGGCTGGAGGACGTAGCTGCGGATCTGGGCGCCGAAACCGATTTCGCCTTTTTCGCCGTAGAACTTGTCCATCTCGGCGCGTTGCTCGTCTTGCTTCCGCTCGTAGATGCGGGCTTTGAGGACGACCATGGCGGTGGCTTTGTTTTTGATCTGCGAACGCTCGTTTTGGCAGACGACGACGATGCCGGTGGGCGCGTGCGTGATGCGGACGGCAGAGTCGGTGGTGTTGACGCCTTGGCCGCCTTTGCCGGAGGAGCGGTAAACGTCGATGCGGAGATCGTCTTCTTTGACCTCAACGTCGATATCTTCAGTGATCTCGGCGACGACATCGACCGCGCAAAACGAGGTGTGGCGGCGCTTGTTGGAATCGAAGGGGCTGATGCGGACGAGGCGGTGCACGCCGCGCTCGGCCTTCGCATAGCCATAGGCGTTTTCGCCTTTGATGAGGATGGTGGCTTTGCTGATGCCGGCGGTGTCGCCGGGCTGCACGTCCATGAGCTCGACGGTGTAATTGCGCCGCTCGGCCCAGCGGGAATACATGCGAAACATGATATCGGCCCAGTCGTTGGACTCGGTGCCGCCGGCGCCGGCCTGAATCGAGAAGATCGCGTTATTGCGGTCGAACTGGCCGGTGAGGAACGAGGCAATTTCAAGTTCGTCGAGTTCGGTGGTGAGCGCGGCGAGCGTGCCGGTGAGTTCCTTGTCGTAGGCTTCCTGGGCGGCGGTGTCCTCACCTTCCATCAGCTCGATCATGACGGCGATGTCGTCGAGTTTCTTCTGGTAGCCTACGACGGGCAGGACGGATTTCTTCAGGCCGTTGAGCTTGGCGATGTGTTTCTGGGCGCGGTCGTTGCTGTTCCAGAAATCGGGGGCGCCCATCTGGGCGTCCATGGACTCTATTTCACGCTGCTTTTGATCGCAGTCAAAGAAACCTCCATAGATGCCCGGCGCGCTTCTTGATGGTTTCGATTTGGTTGTTGTTTTCGGTGGAGACCATGGACGGAAAAGTGGAAAAATTACGGAAACGGTGGCAGGCCGCGACGGCAAGCATCGCCAACGGCTAACTAGTAGCGAACATGGCCGCAAACTGCGGGGCGGCGCGCAAGCGTGAACTCTACCGCGCTGCCGATGGCGAGGGACCCCGTCGGAAAAATCAGGCGCGGAGCCTGCCCTCAGCCTGCTCGGCGAGGAACGAGGCGTAGGTTTTTTCCACGCCGGCATGGAGCGTGATCTTGGCGGTCCAGCCGAGGCCGGAGAGGCGCGAGACGTCCATCAATTTGCGCGGCGTGCCGTCGGGTTTCGTGGCGTCCCACATAATCTTGCCGGTGAATCCCGTGACTTCGGCGACGCACTCGGTGAGCTCGCGGATGGTCACGTCGGTGCCGGTGCCGACGTTGATCCAGTCGGGTGGGTTTTCGAGGCCCAAGAGGAAGGAGCAGGCATCGGCGAGGTCATCGACGTGAAGAAACTCGCGCTTCGGAGTGCCCGTGCCCCACGCGACGACTTCGGAACGGCCGGCGGCTTTGGCCTCATGAAATTTGCGAATCAGCGCGGGCAGCACGTGCGAATTCTGCAGATGGTAATTGTCGCCGGGGCCATAGAGATTCGTCGGCATCGCGGAGTGATAGAGCACGCCGTATTGCTTCCGGTAGGACTGGGCGAGCTTGAGGCCGGTGATCTTGGCGATGGCGTAGGCTTCGTTGGTGGGCTCGAGCGGCCCAGTGAGGAGGCAATCCTCGGGCATCGGTTGCGGAGCGTGCTTCGGATAAATGCACGAGCTGCCGAGGAAGAGCAGGCGCTTCACGCCGGCGCGATAGGCGCCGTGAATGGTGTTGGCCGCGATCGCGAGGTTCTCGAAGAGGAATTCGGCCGGGTAGGTATTGTTGGCGTGAATGCCGCCGACTTTTGCGGCGGCGATGATCGCGACGTCGGGTTTTTCCGCGGCGTAGAAAGCATCGACGGCGGTCGCCGAGGTGAGATCGAGTTCGCGGCGCGTGCGGAGGAGCAGCGTGGTGCCGGGATCGCGAGAGAAGCGACGCACGAGGGCACCGCCGACCATGCCATTGTGACCTGCGATGAAGAGTTTCATGGTTTCAAGCCGGGTTGCCCGCTGAACGAAGGAAATGCACGGAAATTTGAGCCACGCAAAATCGGACCGAGTTTTCTTTCCGCGTATTCCGTGGGTTTCGTGGGCAAAATTTCCAAATCAGGGCAGCGGGAGCGCCGCGATCTGCGCCTCGCGTTTGGCGAGTTCGAGGTCGGCCTCGGTCATGATCTTCACGAGTTCCTTGAACTTCGTCTTGGGTTCCCAGCCGAGCTGCTTCTTCGCCTTGGCGGGGTTGCCGATGAGGAGTTCGACCTCGGCAGGACGCTCGTAGCGGGCGTCGTAGCTCACGTATTTCTCCCAATCCAGGTTTAGGAGGCCGAACGTCTCTTGGATAAATTCGCGCACGGTGTGCGTCTCGTTGGTGGCAACCACGTAGTCGTCAGCCTGGTCCTGCTGCAGCATGACCCACATCATCTCGACGTATTCCTTCGCGTAGCCCCAATCGCGTTGAGCGTCGAGGTTGCCCATGTAGAGACGTTCTTGAAGACCCAGTTTGATGCGGGTGGCGGCGCGGGTGATCTTGCGCGTGACGAACGTCTCGCCGCGACGCGGGCTCTCATGGTTGAAGAGGATGCCGTTGGAAGCGTGAAGATTGTAACTCTCGCGGTAGTTTACCGTGAGCCAGTAGGCATACATCTTCGCGCAACCATAGGGTGAGCGGGGCCAGAATGGCGTGGTCTCGACCTGTGGCACTTCTTGGACTTTGCCATACATCTCGGACGAAGACGCTTGGTAGAAGCGGCATTTCTTGACGAGCCCGGCCTCCCGAATCGCTTCGAGGATACGCACGGAGCCAAGACCGACGACGTCGCCCGTGTATTCCGGGATATCGAAGGAAACGCGCACGTGCGACTGGGCGCCAAGGTTGTAGATCTCGTCGGGCTGGAGTTCGTAGAGGAGCTTCACCATCTGCACGGAGTCGGCCAGATCGCCGTAGTGGAGATGGAGCTTCACGCCGTTGACGTGCGGGTCCCGATAAAGGTGATCGATCCGGCTCGTGTTAAAGGTCGAGGCGCGGCGGATGACGCCGTGGACTTCATAACCTTTGGCGAGCAGGAGCTCGGCGAGATAAGAGCCATCTTGGCCGGTGATACCGGTGATCAGAGCTTTTTTCATGGAGGCGGCGACGTTGAGAGACGCCATGGGCGCCGGCAAGCCCTCAGTCCCGCGGTTAATTCGGGGAAACCCTGATTCTGAAACGCACCAAACGCACGGTCGCAGTTCTCCGAATATTGCGCGCAGAATGGAGAAAAAACCGCCCAAACTCAGCTGACGCGCCCGATCTTTTTCGCCGTGTCCACCAGTTGCGCGGCGAGCTCATCGACCGATTTCTGCGCCCGGTTGTCTTTCAAACGTCCATCGACGTCGAAACCCTCATGCGCCCGAGAGAGTGTGCAGTAAGCCGGCACGACGTGGCACCCGAGGTGCGTCAACAATTGACGCGTGAGCACCTGCGAACGCATTCCACCCAGCGCGCCGGGCGAGGCCGAGATGATCCCGGCGACCTTTCCCACAAACGGCTCCTCATCGGCGCGGCTCATCCAGTCGAGGGTGTTTTTCAGCAGCGGCGTGGGGAACGAGTTGTATTCCGGCGAGGCGATGAGCAGCGCGTGGTGCGCGAGCGCGAACTTCACGAGGTTGGCGGCCTTGGCCGGCATTCCCTCGGCCGCCTCCAAATCTCCGTGATAGAGCGGCAGCGCATAATCATCCGGATCGAGCAACGTGACCTCGGCACCGGCGGCGCGCGCCGCTTCCACCGCGACGGCGAGTAATTTCCGATTGAGCGAGCCGTTCCGGGCACTGCCCGAGAAGGCGAGGATGCGAATGGTGGCGGTCATTGAATAATGCTCTCGGACCGACATCACCCCTGCAAGTTCACCGTCGCTCATCGCGGCAAGGCATCTCGGGCATTGACGCCGATTTTGCCCAATCGTTTCCTAGCCGTCATGCATGCCAACAAACGAGTCGCGCTCGGCGTTAAATATAAACGCATCATTCTGAAGCTTTCGGGCGAAGTGCTCCGCGGCGGCAAATCCGGCGACCCCATCGACGCCGCTACCCTCGAGAAAACGTGCAGCCAGGTGAAGGAGATCGCCGATCTTGGCGTCGAAGTCTGCGTCGTCATCGGCGGAGGCAACATCTTCCGCGGCCTCCAAGGCTCGCAGCGCGGCGTTGATCGCACCACGGGCGACTACATGGGCATGCTCGCCACCGTCATCAACGCCCTCGCGCTGATGGATTGCCTCGAAAAAATGGGCGTCACCACCCGCGTCCAAAGCGCCATCCCGATGAACCAGATCGCCGAGCCCTTCATCCTCCGCCGCGCCATGCGCCACCTCGAAAAAGGCCGCGTCGTCATCTTCGCCGCCGGCACCGGCAACCCTTATTTCTCGACGGACACCACCGCCGCCCTCCGCGCTTCCGAGATGCACGCCGACATCATCATGAAGGCCACCAAGGTGGACGGCATCTACGACAAGGACCCGAAGAAATTTCCCGACGCCGTCAAATACGACCAGATCACGTTCATCGACGCCCTCAAACAACGTCTCAACGTCATGGACTCGACCGCGTTCTCCCTCTGCCTCGACAACAACGTCCCGATCCTCGTGTTCGACCTCAACGACGAGCACGCCATCCGCAAAGCCGTCCTCGGCGAGAAGATCGGCACCCTCGTCAAAAACTGAGCCCGCTCTCCATCGTTTCCGAATCGAAAATCCCGAATCGAAAATCCAAAATTCCTCCGCCCCCATGTCCTCCCCATTCCTCGCCGAAGCCCAAGCCAAGATGAAAAAAGCCGTGGATCACACGCTGCATGAGTTCAGCGCGATCCACACCGGCAAAGCCACGCCCGCGATGGTCGAGACCGTGATGGTCGACGCCTACGGCACTCGCACCCCGCTAAAACAGTGCGCCGCCATCAGCACCCCAGACGCCCGCCTCATCCAAGTCCAGCCGTGGGACACCAGCCTCATCAAAGACATCGTCAAGGGCATCCAGGAAGCGAACCTCGGTTTCAACCCCATCCCCGATGGTAAGGTCATCCGCATCCCCCTTCCCGATATGAGCAAGGAACGTCGCCAGGAGTTCGTCAAAAACGCCCACCGCCTCGCCGAGGAAGGCCGCGTCCATGTCCGCAACGCCCGGCGCGACATCATGGAGACCGTCAAGAAGGCCAAGCTCCCTGAAGACGAAGGCAAGCGTCTCGAAAAAGACATCCAGACCGCGACCGACGCCGCCATCAAGAGCATCGCCGATCACCTCGCCCACAAGGAGAAGGATCTGCTCACCGTCTAAGCGACCGTCAGAGGCGACTGGCTTCAGGCAACAAGCTTGAGGCGAGACCATCGCCACCCGATGCCTTCTCTACCTCCCGCCTCGAGCGTCCCGCCTCCCGCCTCAAGCTTGAGGACGGGGCGCCTCAAGCGGCTCGTGGTCAAGCTCGGCACCGGCGTCCTCACCTCCGGTATCGGCCAGCTCGACACCGCGCGCATCGCCGATCTTGCCGCACAGCTCGCCGCCCTCCGCGCCGCCGGCACGGAAGTGATCGTGGTGTCGTCGGGTGCCGTCGGCCTCGGCATGGGCGCGCTTGCGCTCACGAAAAAACCCAAAGACGTTTCCAAGAGACAAGCCTGCGCCGCCATCGGCCAGTCACGCCTCATGCAGGTGTGGCAAACCGCCTTTCTGCCGCACGCGCTCACCGTCGCCCAAGTCCTGCTCACGCACGACGATCTCCGCGTCCGCTCCCGTTACCTCGGCGTCCGTGCGACGCTTCGCCAGATCATCGGCTACGGTGCCATCCCGATCATCAACGAAAACGACACCGTGAGCGCCGCCGAGATCAAGTTCGGCGACAACGACACGCTCTCCGCCCTCGTCGCGAGCCTCGTCGAAGCCGAGCACCTCATCATCCTCTCCACCGCGCCCGGTCTCATCGACATGAAGGGCACCGGCGAAATCGTGCCCGTCGTCGAGAAAATCACCGCCGCCATCGAGGCCATGGCGGGCGGCACGACCAGCGAGACCGCCACCGGCGGGATGATTTCCAAAATCACCGCCGCCAAGCTCGCCACGCGCGCCGGCTGCGGCGTCTTCATCGCCAGCGGCTCCGAGCCTGCCATCGTTGCACGCCTCCTCAGCGGCACCGGCCCCGGCACCTTCTTCGTCCCCAGCGGCCTGCCGCTCGTCGCGAAAAAACACTGGCTCGCCTACTTCCAACGCCCCGCCGGCACCCTCTTCGTCAACGTCTTCGCCGTGCCCGTGCTCCGCGAACGCGGCAGCAGCCTCCTCGCCGTCGGCGTGACCCATGGCCGGGGCGAGTTCGCCGCCGGTGACATCGTCAACATCGCCGGCCCCGACGGCACCATCCTCGCCCGCGGCAAAACGAATTTCTCCAGCGAAGAGGTCCCCGCGCTCGCCGGCCTCAAGGCCGAGGCCCTCCGCGTGCTCCACCCCGCGCGCAAACGCCTCGAGGTGGTTCATCGCAACGATTTGGTTCTACTTTGAGAAGGCGTCTAAAAAGCCCTGCGAAGGTGGGCCCGGCTCTCCGAGCCGCCCTGAATTTGAGTGGCGAATCCTTTTGGAACCCAAGCCGGCTCGGAGAGCCGCACCCACCTTTTTAGACGCCCTCTGAGCGGCATGGGCGTCTCGCGCATGCCCGGCGCAGAGTGGCTACGCTTTACCGGCGTCCCCTGAGTTTCCGCTTTCCTTCCGAAAAGTCCTGTGTCTTTTACACGGACACCTGTCCTAATTTTAGTTTACCCATGAAAACCCACGTCCTTCTCCGCACCGCGTTGCTGATGCTGCTCGCGTTCGTTCATCTTGATTCCGCCGCCGCCGCAACCACCGCCCCGACCGTAAGCTGGTCCACGGCCGACGAAATCCTCACCCGCATCAAGGCCCCTGCGTTTCCCGCCAAAAATTTTCTCATTACCGATTTCGGCGCCGTCGCCGGCGGCACGCAGGACGCCACCGCCGCCATAGCGAAAGCCATCGCGGCCTGCCACGCCGCCGGCGGCGGTCGCGTCGTCGTGCCCGCGGGCGTTTTCCTCACCGGCGCCGTTCACCTCAAAAGCAACGTCAACCTCCACGTCGTCGCCGGCGCGACGCTCCGCTTCAGTTTCGACCGTGCGCTCTACCCGCTCGTTTACACCCGTTGGGAAGGCGTCGAGTGCATGAATTATTCTCCCCTCATCTACGCTTTCGAACAGGAAAACATCGCCGTCACCGGCGGCGGCACGCTCGACGGCGGCGCCACCGCGGACACGTGGTGGAGCTGGAATATCAAACGCGCCGCCCAGCCCGCCAAACAGCGCCTTGATCGCGACGCCCTCAACGCCATGGGCGATGCCGGCGCACCTGTCTCCGCACGCGTCTTCGGCCCCGGCCACTTCCTGCGCCCCAATTTCATCCAGCCCTATCGCTGCAAAAACGTCCTGATCGAGGGCGTCACCATTAACCGCTCCCCCATGTGGGAGGTCCATCCCGTGCTTTCCACCAACGTCACCGTGCGCGGCCTGACCATCGTCTCCCACGGCCCCAACAACGACGGCTGCGACCCCGAATCCTGCCGCGATGTCCTGATCGAGAACTGCAGCTTCGAAACCGGCGACGACTGCATCGCCATCAAGTCCGGCCGCAACGCCGACGGTCGCCGCGTCAACGTCCCCGCCGAAAACATCATCGTGCGCAACTGCACCATGAAGGACGGCCACGGCGGTGTTGTCATCGGCAGCGAGATCGCCGGCGACTGCCGCAACGTCTTCGTCGAAAACTGCGTCATGGACAGCCCCAACCTCGACCGCGCCCTTCGCTTCAAGAGCAACGCCGTCCGCGGCGGCGTCATCGAAAACGTCTTCATGCGCAACGTGCAGATCGGTCGCGTTTCTGAAGCCGTGCTCACAATTGATTTCCTCTACGAAGAGGGCGCCAAGGGCCCCTTCATGCCCACCGCCCGCCACATCGTCATGGAGAACGTCACCAGCAAATCTAGCCCGCGCGTCTTCTACGTCGTCGGCTTCAAAGGCGCCGTCATCGACGACATCCGCATCGCCAATTCCATCTTTTCCGGCGTCAACGCAACCGACGTCATGCACCACGCCGGCCGCGTTGTTTTGGAGAACGTCACCGTCGAGCCCGCCAAGGTCACCCGCAGCCTGAATTCCAACGCCGCCCCGAGCCCTTAGGCCGTGTCTTCGAAATAAACTGGGCGAGAAGTATTTTAAATTCCGATACTGAGTGCTTGCAACGAGGCTGATGATATGTTCACATAATGTTGGGAAACAAGCGATAAGGTTCG
>JACMRG010000029.1 GCA_014376585.1 Opitutaceae bacterium
CGCGAGGGGAGCGGCGGCCGTGGTGCGGGCGGCGGATTTGCAGGATCCGCCGGAGACTATTCCCGAGTTGGTGGCGCTGTGGCGAGACGGCGGGGCGGTGGTGTGGGCGGTGCGTGGTGCGCGTGTGGGAGAAACGCTGCGAACGCGGCTGACGGCGCGGATTTTTTATACGTTCATGCGACGGGCGCTTCACATGGAGATGCCGCCGAGCGGCGTGGATTTTTTCCTGATTGATCGCGCGGTGATCGACACGCTGAAGTCGGCGCCTGAAAGGAACACTTCGCTCATTGGGCAGATCCAGTGGATGGGTTTCGAGCAGCGCAGTCTGGTTTACACGAAGCAGGCGCGGGCGTCGGGGCGCTCGAAGTGGACCCTGTCGAAGAAGATCAAGCTATCGGTGGACTGGCTGGTGGGATTTTCGTATTTCCCGATCCGATTTATGTCGGCGCTCGGGGTGCTGTTCGCATGCGCGGGTTTCACGTATGCGCTGTTCCTGATCGTGCGACGGTTCGTCTATGTGGTGCCGGTCGAGGGGTGGACCTCGTTGATCTGCGTGGTGCTCATTACTTCGGGCGTGCAGCTCGTGATGCTGGGGGTGCTCGGGGAATATCTTTGGCGGTCGTTCGATGCGAGCCGGCAGCGACCGCGGTTTATTGTCGAGCGGCGGCAGGGGCTTTAAACGGGGTTTGGGATCGGGGCCCCGGCGGCGCGAAAGCGCTGGAGGAGTTGGCGGAGACCGAGGACGCCGAGGACGAGCCAAGTGGCGAGGGCGAGATAATAGGAGGCGCGGAGGAGCCAAGGGCCGCGGTAGCCGAGAGTGACGGAATTTTCGCCGGATTCGAGGCCGACGAGGACGAGGCCGCCGGGGGATTTGGTGATCGGGGCAGTGCGTCCGTTGACGGTGGCGGCGTAGCCGGGGATGAAGAGACGAGGGGTCTCGAGCCAAGCGCCGGTGGCGCTGGCCGTGGTGGTGGCGCAATAGGGGGCCCAAGAAGTAATTTTTATGGGGAGGCTTTCGATGGCGTAGGCCTGGAGGTAAAGGGTGGCGAAATCGCCGGGCACAGAGGACACGGGGGCATTAAAAATGTAGCGGAGCTCAAGGGTGTCGGCAGCTTTTCGGGACGTCCACGCGGAGAAGAAGGAACGGCTTGAGGGCATGAATCCGAAGGCCGTGGTTGGCTGGCCACCGGGGACCATGCCGACGGCCGAGTTGGGTAAAAAAAACTCGCGGCGCACAAATTCACCGGAGACGAGCAGGGACCCGGGTGGGACGGCATAGTGCGGCTCCAAACGGACGGCGTAGCGGACACCGGGGGCGAGCGAAAACAACGGGCGTAAAACGGCGGCCGCGACACCGTCGTGTTCGGCAGTGACATTCATCTTAGTGGCGGTGTCGGGCGGGCGGGCGGCCGCGACGTTGCTGGAAAGTTCGGTGTGGAGGTCGGCGGCGAGGACTCGATTTTCGAGATAGGGATCGACGTAGCTGTGCGAGTAGTAAGGCGGGGCGGCGGGGAAGGGGTTGAAGGCGTAGCGGGTGAGGATCCGGTTGTGCGGTTCGACGAAAAGCCCGGCTTGCGCGGGAGGCACGGCGATGGCGTAGCCGCGCAACACGAACTTGGTGGCTTCAAGGTAGGTCCAAGCTGCGCAGAAAAAAAGGAAGGCGGATAGCACGCGAGCGGTGCGTGGCCGGTGGCCGGAGATTTTTGCCAAAAATCCTGCGGAGCAGACGACGATGAGGCCGGCGAGGATCACATAAAACCGCTGCATGGGCCAGTGGTAGGTGATGTCGCGCACGGTGGCGGGCACGAGGCGCCAGAGCGCGACGTTGAGCCGGGGAACCGGGAGCAATAGGGCGATCAGACCTATGCTGGCGAGGAGCAGCACCAACTCGGCGCGGCGCGGCCGCCAGAACGTCCCGCCAATGACCAAGGCGAGGGCGCCCCAGAGGCCCCAGCCGAGTTGGTAGTCGCCAAGTTGGTTGGCGCCTTCGCTGACCCGTTGCAGCATTGCAGGGAAGGCGCCGCGGATACTTTCCAAGATGACGGTGATCTCGCTCTTGCTCGACCCGAGCCGGAGCGCTTGCACTGAGACGAAGACATAGCCCGTCGCCAATAAAAACAAGGCGGCACCGCCGAGCCAGCCGATGTAAAGCCGGCGGTCGCGACGGCGGCGAAAACCGGCCACCAAGTGAACGATGATCGCGATGAAGGTGAGCCAGAGGGCGATGGGCGGGTGACAATACCAGAGCGCGGCCAACGGTAGGACAGTCCAGAGCACCGAGGTCTGTTCGGCGTGGAGCGTGCGCCATAGGCCGTAGGCGGCGAGCGGGACGTAGGGCAGCGTCGTCATGCTCATAAAAAGATCGCCCTGATAGCCGAGCGAAAGCACGGCGGGGCACCCGGCGTAGAGCGAGGCGAGGGCCAGCGCGGTCCAGCGGCGGGCGGGTAAGATCGCGGCGATGCAAAAGTAGCAGGTGAAGAGGCCGCCGAGGCCGGAGAGAAGCAGGGTAAGATTTTGTAGCGACCAGAAGGGCAGCCAGCTTCCCGTGAGCAAATCGATCAGGCCGGTGACGTGCTGCAGGTAGGGGGCGAAGCGCAGCGGACTGACCGCGCCGTTGAACGCGAACTCTGTCTGACCGACGAAGACCGGGAAAACGCCGGCGCGCCATTGCGAAACGAAGTCGGCATTCATGATGCAATACCAGTAAGCATCGCCGGAGCCGATGGAGCCGGACGTGGCGAAGGCCCCGTAGAAAAAAAAGCCTGCGCCGGCTAGCAACAGGAGTCGGACCGTCTCCAGCGGAGCGCCGGGGAGCGCACGGCGGCCGAGCAGATAAACGCTTCTGATCACGCCGTGGAGCAACAGGTGGAGGGCAAAAAATTTCAGAACCTGGCGCCCGCTCAGATGCATCCCGAGGCCGACAAACACCGCGTAAAGAACGGAGGCAGCCAGTAATTGGCCGACAACCAGCTTGCCAACCAGCCAAGCCGCGGAGCGTCCGGGGCGCAGGCCATATTGCAGGGTGGCGGCATAGCAGCAAAGCGTGACGCAGACGAGGGTGGCGTAGTCCTCTTGGTCGAGCGGGCGGAGAAAGATGAACTGGTTGAGGACGAATAACGCGAGCCCCAGCCCGGCGGCATCGACGGCTAGGAGCGAGAAGACGACCTGACCGCTGTGTTCCAACGAACGAGCTGATCGGAGGGGGCGGAGGAGAAACGCGAGAAGTTGGGAAAACACGGAGGACAAATGGGTAAAGGAAATTGTGCTTGCTGGTCGCTTCCGGCCACAACCATAAATCTGGCTCAATTCCTATGAAATTCCCGACTCGTGGCTGGTTTTCCTGTGTCTCTCTATTGGTTGTGCTGCTGGGTGGCGTAGCTTTCAGCGGTTGCTCGAAATTGTTCCCGATGAGAAAAGGGACCGCCCATTCGGAGGTCATGGTGCTCGATTCGCGCCGTGACCCCGCACCCGCTCTGACCGGTTGCTTTATCCCTGCGACGTTCCCCGCGATCACGAAAATACCGGTGATCACTGTTCAGCCCATCCCGGCGGGAGCGAAGATCACCAGCGTCACGCACGAAGTCGTGCTGAAGAATGGCGACGAACTGGCCGTGCTAGAGTCGGTAATAGAGAAAAACCAAGTCTATTTGAAATTCGCCGTCCCAACGAAGGATGCGTTCACCCAAGTGCACGTGCTGGTGAGATTGAAATACGAATATCGCTAATCGGAGTAACGCGACCAAGGCAGTCCGCAGCCACTAAGGCGATTCGGGCGCACGGGCAAGTCGGCCGGTGTCGGAAAATCCATGAGTTTTTTTGTTCAGCCCAAGACTGGCCGGCTCCGGCGCGGTGCGGCCGCGTTGGTTTTGGACGTGGGGATTTTTTGGGCGGTGGTGAGGCTGTGGATGGGATTACGCGAGCTGGCGGTGAGTCTCCGTGACGAGGCTTGGATCGTGGTGGTGACCGGCGGCCTGCTGGCCGGCGCGCGGTGGCTGGCGGGTGAGGGATGGCAGGTGAGGAGTCGAAGCTGGCGGTGGCTTGGGTTGGCGGTGGCAGCGTTCGCCTTGAGCGGATTTTTTCTGCACGGCAAAGGGATCGTTATCTTTACGCTTTGGGAATGGATCTATGCGGGGGGGGCAGCGCTCGGGCTGGGCGCGGGGTTACACGCGATCCAAGCCTGGCTCGATCCCGAGGATGCGGACGGTGGAGAGTCTTTGCGACTGGTCTCGCTCGTGTTGGCGGCGGGGTGGTGTTTTCGACCGTTCCTGACGCCGCAGGTGTTGGGCGGGCTGGATGCGCATTGGTATGGGCACGTGATGATCGACGCGTTGCAGCAGGCGCGGGCGGGGGTTTGGCCGGTGTTCGTGGGGCAGGGAGAATTGATGTTCAACGGGGCGGTGCATCCGTTTCGCACGGCGCCTTATCACCATCATCTCGGGATCGGGTTGGATTGGCTCACGGTTCGCACGCTCACACCGCTGGCGGTGCAGCATTTGGCGGTGGTCGTGACGGCGGTGCTCGGGGCACTGATGTGCTACGGCTGCATGGTAGCGCTCGAGCCGAAGCGTCGCTGGTTGGCGTGGGTGATGGCGCTGGCCTACGTGAGCGGGCCGGCGGTGGCGGGCACCATCTACGCGCAGGAAATGAACATGACCTTTATGGCGTTCGGGTGGTTGCCGCTCGTGGTGTATGGGAACATCCGTCTGGTAAGGCAGAACGACGCGGCGGGGTGGGTCGCGCTGGTGGTCGGGCTGGCTGTGGTGTGGACGTGCCATGCGCCGGTAGGCGCGTGGTCGAGTATTTTGAGCGCGGGCATCCAGGGAATGCGCCTGTGCGCTCGTGATTTTGACCTGGTCTCGTGGCGGCGGGCCGGGAGCGGGGCATTGGGATTTGCCGGACTGACGGCGTATTATTTTTTCTCGATCAGCGAACTCTCGCCCGCGAACGCGAAGGGTTCGCACGAGCTGGTCGCGTATGGGGCGGGGGCGGTGGTGGGACTGATCGCACTGGTGCGTCTGCTGGCTTCGGGGCGGTGGCGATGGTTGGGAGGCGGCGCACTGGCGTTGGCGGTGCTCTGGCCGACGCATCGGTTGTATTTTGGCTGGCTGGCGGGGGCATTGCTGATCGCAGCGGCGTTGACGGGGCTCGCGTGGATTTGGCCGCGATTTAAGCTGAAGGCGCGGGTGCCGGAATGGGCGGCGGTATGTTTTTTTGCGGGTGGTTTGGCGGGGGTGATGGTGTTCCCTGAAACAGATGGAGTGCGGCTGAATCGCAGTGCACAGGCGTTTGATTTTATGGCTCAGCTGTGGCCGACCAATCTTTGGACGGTTTCGCCCCTGGCACAGCAACTCGGCGATTTGCAACCAGGGGTCGCCGTGCTGGCGGCGCTCGTGGTGGGATGGCTCGCGCTGCTGGTGCGGCCAACTTGGGAAGGGCGTCTGATAGCGTTGGCGGGGCTTGGGGTGGCGATGGTGATCTTCCCGTTTCCCCGCATATCGCCGCTGCTTTACCAAGGCGTGCCGGATCCGCTTTATGGCATCACGACGGTGAGCCTGTGGTTGCGCGTAATGCCCGTGCTGGTGGTGGTGGCCATTTTTTCCGGATTTTTGGCCGCCGCGAATCGTCCGCGGGGGTTCTGGCTTTCGTCGGCCGTAGTGCTAGCGGGCGCCGAACTGCTTTTTGGCCATTGGTGGGAGACGTCGAAGTTCATTCGGCGCGGCGAGCGTGCAGTGAACACAAGCGAACAGACGGCGGCGTTTTACCGTTCGGAGAATGCGCAGCTCTATGCCTACGCCTATCTCGGTTTGCCGCATCCCGGCTACCTGATGAACGGGGTCATTGATTATCAACTGGAGAGCCGCCTGCTGGAATTGAAGACGCTGGCTTGGCGGAAAGATCCGGTGTTGGTGAATCCCGATGAAACGCGGGTGACCTTCACGACCGCGCCGCTCCGAGGCGTGCCGAACTGGAACGTGGTCGAGCCCACGCTCGTGATCGCACCCGGCGAGCGGCGTTTGTTGGACTTTAAGTTTTTCGACCGTTCGTATGGCGGCACGCTCATCATGAAGGGTCCGGGTTTTTACCGGGATTACTACCTGCCGGAAGCGGGATTCTATCCGAAGAGCTTCGGGGTGGCGAAGGAACGGCCCAAAACCCTCGCGATCTGGAACACGAGTGAACGGGAGCGGAAAGTAGGGCTGGTGTTTTTAAACGCCCTGCCGGAGGACACGGGGAAGCCGTTCGGTGATTTCGCGCGCGTCAGTATGCGCACCTACCGCCCGGAAGATTTGCAGATTCAGACGCGCAGTCTGATTCCCTATCAGGCCGAAGTGGAATTGAAGGAGCCGATGTATTTGGAGACGCCGCGGGTTTTTATCCCAGGCTACCGGGCGCGGGTCGACGGCATTTCCAAGCCGGTCGAGATGTCGCCCGATCACCTCGCGATGGTGCGGGTCGAGCCGGGGCGCCATACGGTGGATCTTTTTTACAAGGGCACGTTTGCGGCGCGGATGCTGTTTCGATTGAGCGCGCTGACCTGGTTCGGGCTCGCGGGCTGCGGGTTGTGGCGGTGGCGCCAGCGCGAGGCCGCGGCGACTACGGTATAAAAAAGGCGGGTTGAAAACCCGCCCAGCTTTACTTGTCGGACCACTTCTGGCCGCGGTCCTCAGGCACGATACGGCGGAGAGTGTAGATGTCGGATTTCGAGAGGGCTTCCTTGCGACCGGCGAACTCTCGCCATGGGTCCCATTGCGCGCTGAGTAGTTTGCCGGTGACGCCGTCGCTCTCGGCGGAAGCGAGGTAAACGCAGAGGCCGGCGCCAAGTTCCAGCGGGGCACCGCCGGTGTCGCGCTGCTTGAGGGAGCGCTGGTAAAACGCTTCACCTACGACGGAGGGACCGGCGGCGAGAACTTCGTCGAGGAGGCGCGTGTTGAGCGCGCCGGGGGCGACGGCGTTGACGTCGATTTTGTGCGCGCGGAGTTCTTCGGCGAACGTTTCGGAGAGGCGCACGACGGCGGCTTTCGAGGCGGCGTAGGCGCTGATGTTGGGAAGCGGTTGCGTGGCGCCGCCGCCGGAGAGGTTGATGATTTTTCCGCGGCCCTGCGCCTTGAAGTGCGGGACGATGGCGCGGGTGGGGAGCATCACGCCGTAGAGGTTGATCTCGAGGGCGCGCTTCCACTCGGGCCAGTCAACCGATTCGCTCGGGCCCTTCGGGCCGTAGACGCCGGCGTTGTTGACGAGGATTTGGATCGAGCCGAGCGCGGCGATGGCGGCGGCCGTGAATTGGTTGACGGCGGCTTCGTCGGAGACATCGCAGGCGAGGGCGACGATTTTTTGGCCGGAGGTGGCGAGGGCGCGGAGTTCGGCGGTGGCGGCGTCGAGCTTGGCGACATCGCGGGCGCAGATGGCGACGCTGGCGCCTTCGCGGACGTAATGGCGGGCGATTTCGAGGCCGAGGCCTTGGTTGGCACCGGTGATGATGGCGTTGAGGCCGGAGAGTTTCATGCGGGAGAACCGACGGTGAGGTAGGTGAGACGGGCGATGACGCCGAGCTGGGCGGAGAGGAAACGGGTGGCGTCGATCACGAGCGGCGCGGGCATGGCGGCTAGGAGTGCGGGCCAGTCGGTGCGCGCGCGAAACTCGGGCCACTCGGTGCAGACGACGAGGGCGGCAGCGTGGCGGGTGAGCGTGGCGGCGTCGGCGCAGAGCGTGATGAAATTCAGTTCGTCGGGGAGGGATTTCAGCGACGGATCGTGTGCGGCGACACGGAAGCCTCGGGCGTGTAAAGCGCGGGCGAGTTCGACGGCGGAGCTGCGGCGGAGCGTATCGGTGCCGGGCTTGTAGGTGAGACCGAGGAGCGCGATGGGACCGGCGGGCGCGGTGGGGAAGCGCTGGGTGAGTTTGCGCAGGGCCCACTGGCGGTGGCGGTCGTTGCTCTGCTTAATCGCGGGGAAAATGCTGAGCGCCTCGCCGAATTTTTCGCCGAGGTTGATGCAGGTGACGACATCGCGAGCGAGCGTGCCGCCGGCGAACGCGCCGCCGGGGGAAAGGTAGGATTTCGGGCCGATGCGGCTCTCGGATTTCAGACCTTGCTCAACTTCCTTGGCGTCGGCGCCGGTGAGTTCGCAGAGGAGTGAGAGCTCGTTCATGAACGTAATCGAGAGCGCGAGGAAGCCGTTGATGGCGTGCTTGGTCATCTCGGCCGACTCGGAGCGCATCCAGACGACTTGCGAAGTGAAGGGCGCGAAGAGTTCGGTGAGTTGAGCTTTGGCGCGTTCGTCGCGGTAGCCGGCGATGATGCGGTCGGCCTTGGTGAAAATCTCGATGGCCTTGCCGAGGCGGAGATTTTCCGGCGTGCAGGCGAAACGGTAGCCGCGCGCGCAAAATTCTTTTTCGAGCAGTTGGCAGGTGCCGACGGGGAGTTGCGAGGAGAGGAGCACAAGCGCGCCAGGCGGCAGTGACGGCACGACGCGGCGAATGTGGGTGAGGACGAGATCGACGTCAGCGCGGTCGTCGTCGTCAACCGGTGTGTCGAACGTAACCCAGAGAATATCGGCGTCGGCACAGGCGTGGGCGATATCGGTGGTGAAGCGGAGGCGTTTCGCGGCGAGACCGGAGGCGATGAGATCGTCGAGGCCGGGCTCGAAGAGCGGAGCTTGGCCGGAGCGGAGGCGGTCGATGTTGGCGGGGTCGAAGTCGAGGCCGGCGACATCGAAGTTTTTGGCGCAGCAGGCGGCGGTGACGCAGCCGAGATGCCAGAGGCCGAAGACAGCGAGTTTCATCGCTTAACGTTTTTCGTAAACCCAGCGGTTGGCCTCAAGCCAGCGAAGGGTGCGCATGATGCCCTGCTCGATGGTGAGTTTGGCCTTCCAGCCGGTGGACTGAATTTTTTTGGTATCAAGAAAAATGAAAGGGTTGTCGCCGATCCAGCCCTTGTTGCCACCGGTGTGCTCGATTTTGGGCTTCACGCCGAGCGCGGCGCAGATGTAGCCGATGCTTTGGTTGACCTGCACGAATTCGGGCGTGCCGAGATTGTAGATCTGCGTGTGATGCGGGGCGTTTTTTGCCGTGGCGGCACGGGTAACGTGGAGGATGGCGTCCACGCAGTCTTGGACGTAGAGGTAGCTCTTGCGCTGGGTGCCGTCGCCGAGCACGCGGAGATGATCGGGATGCTCAAGGAGCTGTTTGTAGAAATCGAAAACGTGGCCGTGGGTGTAGCGTTCACCGAGGATCGAGACGAAACGGAAGATGTAGGCTTCGTCGATCTGCCCGCCTTCAGCGTAGGCCGACAGCAGGGCCTCGCCGGCAACTTTACTGGCGCCGTAAAGGGAGGTTTGGATGGGAAATGAATCGGTCTCCGGGGTGGGGCGGTCGGGTGTGACCAGAGCTTCTCCGTAGGTGGATCCGGTGGAGGAGAAGCCGATGCGCTTTACGCCGTTGGCCCGCATGGCTTCGAGGACGTTGAAAGTGGCGATGGTGTTTTGTTCGAGGTCTTTTCGCGGATGGGCCCAGCCGTCTTTGATGTCGGCGTTGGCGGCGAGGTGAAGGACGAAATCGCAGCCTTTCATCGCGGACGTAAGGGCGGGTAAATCGAGGTTGTCGCCGCGGATGAGTTTGAATTTCGGATTCAGCCGAGCGCTTTCGATGAAGCGTTCCTGGCCGGTCGAGAGGTTGTCCCAGCCGGTGACCGCGACGCCGTCCGCCAAGAGGCGGTCCGCGAGATTGGAGCCGATGAAGCCGGCGACGCCGGTGATAAATACGTGATTCATGCAGTGGGAGCTCTCAGACGAGAGGCTTTAGGCGTGGCACGAGGCTCAGGCCGATGATGAGGTTGTTAAAAACGAAGGGGAGGAAGGGGAGGGGGAAAAAGCTTTTTTTCTCGATGGTGAAGTAGGGGTCGAGCTCGGCGAGGATTTCGGCGGGGACGTTCAGGTGCTCGCGTTTGATGAAGATGTCGTAGGAGATGCCGTAGGTCTTCTCGAACATGTGCTGGGCGGAAATTTTACGGGCGAGCGAATAGGCGGGGGCGCCCTCGCAGGGGATGACAATTAGGAGTTGGCCGCGCTCTTTATTCAAGAGGCGGTAAGCCTCGCGGATGGTGGCGGGGAGGTTGGGCAAGTGCTCCATCACGTGGACCGCGATGAAACGGTCGAAGAAACCGTCTGCGAAATCGAAACGTTGCTGGCAGTCGCCAAGGACGGTGTTGACGCGAGGATATTTGCGGCGGATTTCCGCCGCCATGTTTTCACGAAACTCGTTGGCGTAGTAACCGGTTTCTTGCTCGGGGGTGAGCGTCTCGTAATGGAGATGTTCGCCGAGTCCCGCGCCGATTTCGAGGGTCGTCTTAAAGCCGGGGCGCGAGTGTTTGACGGGGAAATTATGATTGAATCTCTCCAGCGCACCGTAGCGGCTGCGGCCCGCGAGTTCTACGTGCCACTGTTGCATGAAGGCATCGGAAATGCGCTTATGCTCGGGCGAGAGTGGAGGCAGGATTTTCGGCCATTTGGCGGTTTGCATAGAGTGGTGAAGGTGAAGCCAAGCACATCAAGGCGACGGTGAAAGCGAAATCTCGTCAGGCGGTGACGTGCGTTTACGTCGCAGCGGTCACAGGCGTTGGAGTGAGAAGACTTGGCAGACGAAAGAAACCGGCGAGGAGGCGATAAATACCCGTGAGCAACGGGGCCACCCAAGCAGCTCCACTGAGCCAGAATGCGACACGCACCTGCCAAGGGCCCACGTAACGGAGTTCGACGCGAGAGGTGCCGGCGGGCACGCGCAGCATGGCGAGACCTTGCGGCGAGCCGCGCATCTCCACGAGACGGCCGTCAACGAGGGCGGTGTAACGGGCAGAAACGTGCGGGGCGTTTCCAGCCAGGCGACCTTTGAGGATTGAACGTTACCGCCATAGAGGAGGAGTGAAGTAAACTGTCAGGGCGGAAGAGGCTACGATCCACAGATAGATGGAGCGGGGCAGACGCGGGGGAAAAGCGAAGCGGTCCCAAAGCCAGATGCCCATCAGCGGCGCAAGCGCGCTCGCGGCAGCCGACCAGAGCCCGGACCATAGTTGGGCGGAGCGAGCAGCTAGCCGGGTGCGTAGCGGCGGGCTGGTGACACACGCCTACCCGGCGAGTAAGGCGAAGCACCAGCCGGCGAACGGGAGCAATCCGCGCGGCGCGACGCCGAAGAAAATGCTTAGAGTGGCGAAGGCGAGGACGAGGCCACCGGTGTGAATGCGCAACCAGTGCAAACCGGCTAGCAGGGGTGTGCGGATCGGCAGTCGGCGGGGGAATGGCCAGCGCAGAAAAAGCCACGGAAGCAAGGCGGTGGGGGTGGTATACCAAGGCAGAGATGTCTCGTGGAGACGGGGCAGACTGTAAGCCAAAATCAACCAGAGGATGACAAGCTCGGCGACCACGTGTTGTGGTGAAAGGCAGGGCCCTACCAACATCGGATCAGTCCGCATAGCAGACGAAACCGAGATTGGTGCAGGGGAGAGATGACCTGGGGCGGGGTTGGACAAACGAACGGCAGGTTAGTAGAAAAAGATAACGTGACGATGCCGGGATCCGACAAGGTCGATATGCAGCGACAGGTGTTTTTTCGCCCAGCACGGCAGGTGCTCCAATGGTGCGAGCGGAGTCCCCGTTCCCAAGTTACAGCTTCGGACGCCGCGCAGTGGATCTTATCAAGCAGCCGGGGCGCGGCGCCACGCCCAGACTCCGCATAACGGTAACACTAGGAAGCCTGCGGCGGAAAACCAAAAGGCGGCACGCAGTGGGCCGGGCCCGACGTAGGAAATGATCACCTCTGCCGGGCCGGTAGGGACGGGCACGGCGACGAGACCTTCAGGCGAGCGCACGACCGGGGTGGCAACGCCGTTGATGGAGGCGATGTAGCCGGGAATGAAAACGCGCGGGGTCTCAAGGAAGGCTGGCTGCGGCGCATCGATTTGAATTTTGAGCGGCATCAAAGTGGCTGTGCGGATGGGTAGCTCTTCGGGGCGAAACGCATAGACGCGGGCGGTGAGTTGGGGGATTTCCGTGCGTAGAGTGATGGTTGCGGGTGGGCCGGGTGGGAGGCAAATGGGGAGATAGGGACTGGATTTTGGCCCGGCGCCAAAGGCGAGAGGACTGCCGAATTCCGGCAAGACATAGTGGCGATTGAGACCGCCGCCGAAAAGTTCGATATCGCCGACGGGCGGAGGCGATGTGAACGTGAAGGCCAGTAGGTAGTGGCTGTGGCGGTCGGTGCGGAAGGTCGCTTCGCGGCGGCGCACGTCGGCTTGGCGGGTGGGAATGAGGAGGGGCTTGAGCGTGGCGAAAGGGAGGGTTACTGATTTTGTGGCAAAGAGCGCGGAGGCGTTGTCCAACAGCGGTTGCATGGCCGCGTCGAGCAGCCGGGTTTCGAAGGAGGGTTCCATCACGCCGTGAGAGTAGTAGGCGGGATAAAAATCGAACATGAGGTAGGACGACCGGGTAAGCGGGATATTGACCGGGGCGATGAGGATAGCGCTAGCGGTGGGAGATTGACGCACTAGCCAGGAATGCCGCCGCGCGATCTGCACCTGCCACGCGCTCCAACTGACGCCGAGGCCCAGTGCGAGGAGCGCGCAACCGCGGAGGCACGGAGCGGGAGCGAACGTCCTGAGGGTCAAGGCGGCCCAGATCGGAAGCGCGGCGGCGAGGATGGGGTAAAAACGCTGCATCGGCCAGATGTTCGTGGCGTTGATGAGTGCGTCGGGCGCGAGCGACCATAGGGCGCGGGTGACCCCCGGCAGAGGGAGGAGAAGGACTAGCAGCGTGCCGGTGCCGAGAGCGAAGAAAACACCGGGCAGGCGCGTGCGGGAAATGCCGGCTAGGCTCGCAACCCACAGCGCGGTGAGGGCGTAACCGAGTTGGAGGTTGCCGAGATTGCCGACGGGCGCGACGACGGGCAGCCACGCTGCGGGCCACGCGGCGCGGAGGTTGCTAAAAATAGAGAGAGCAGCCGAGCCGAAGCGGTTATTTGAATAGGTGAGGTCGAGAGTCTGAACGGATACCAACAGATAGGTGAGCAGCCAGCCGAGTGCGGCGGCGGTTAGGAGGGGCCGGACGAAGCGGCTATAGCCCCGATCTAGCGTGACTGCGTGAACGCCGAGCGCGATCACCCAAAACGGCGTTAGCCACACTCCGATCGCAGGATGCGCATACCAAGTGAGCACAAGGGCGGCGGTGGCAATGATTCGCGGGCGGGTATCGACGGCGTCAGTCAAGATGCCCACCAAGCCCAACCAAAAAAGTGGGAGCCAAGGGAGCGTCATGAACGTGGCATACATATCCATGCCGATAAGCGATCCGAGCAGCGCGGGGCAAAGGATAAAGAGGGCGGCAAGGGCCGGGGCGGCGACGCGCCAAGCCGGGGCGAGCACACGCACAGCGACGTAGGCGGATGTAACGCCGCCCACGGCACTGAAGATCACACAGAGATTTTGCAGTGCAAACACGGGCAGGCGGCCACCGGTAAGGACGTGAAAGACAGCCCCGAGATGCACGTAGTAGGGAGCGGTGCGGAGGGTGTGGATGTTGCCGTTGAAACCAAATTCACTCTGCCCGGCGAATACGGGAAAGACGCCGTGGTGAAGTTGGGCGAGAAAATCGGCGAGTTGCAGGCCGTAGTGATAACTGTCGCCCGCTCCCAAGTGTCCCGAGGTGATGAAGGCGGCGATGAGCCACACGGCAACGGCCTGTGCCGCGAGCAGGGCGCAGGCTTCGGCGCGCCACCGGCGATCAGAGCGGGCGAGGTGCCGGATGATGCAGGCGTCGAGTCCGACCAGCAGGAGAAGTGGTGGGAGGGCGAACGGCCCGCCAAAAAAAGCCAGGGGAGCCGCGACCGAAAAATTCATCGCCACTCAGCCTTCGAAGCCGACGGCCCGGTCCACGATGAACTTCGGGCGGGCGCGGACTTCCTCGTAGATGCGACCGATGTATTCACCCAAAATGCCGACGCTGATGAGTTGGATACCACCGAGGAAAGAGACCAAAATCACGAGGGTAGGGTTGCCCCAGAGGATCGGCCAGCCCATGAGCTTGTAGAGCAAATAAACGGCCATGAGGAGGAATGAGCCGCCGGCGATGACGAAGCCGAACATCGTGCTTAGCGTAAGCGCGTAGGTGGAAAAACAAAAGATGCCGTTGAAGCCGATGCGCAGGGAACCGAAAAGGCGGTTGTAGTTGGTCTCACCGACGAGGCGTGGGGGGCGATCAAAGGGGATGATGATCTGTTTGAAGCCGACGACGGCGACCATACCGCGAAGGAAGCCGTGGGATTCTTTTAGGCGCACGACCTCGACGACCACGCGGCGCGACATTAGGCGGAAGTCGCCGGTGTTGGGCGGAATTTTTACGTCGGCGATCTTATTGATTACCCTGTAGCCGGTCTCGGAGACGAATTTTTTGATCCAAGGTTCGCCGGTGCGCTCTCGGCGTTGTGGCAGGACGACATCGTAGCCTTCGCGCCATTTGGCGACCATCTGGCCGATGAGTTCGGGCGGATCCTGCATGTCGACGTCCATCACGATGACGGCTTCGCCGCGGGAATACTCCATGCCGGCCAGAGTGGCCATGGGTTGGCCGACGCGACGGGAAAATTTCAGGAGGCGGATGCGCGGATCGGCGGCGCGGGCTTCGAGGATGACGTCTTCCGTGCGGTCGGGCGACGGATCGAGGGAGAAGATGATTTCGTAATCCTCGTTGACGGTGGCGAGCACTTCGCGGACGCGGCGCAGGAAGACGGGGATGTTGCCCTCTTCCTTGTAAACGGGGACGACGAGACTGAGCTGCATAGCGAGTAAGGACGATTACTTGATTTCGTATTTGACGATGCGGTAAGAGCGCACGCGTTGGTCAGGCGGAGGCAAGTTGAACTCGTGTGAAGCTTCAAGGACGAGGTCGTTGTCGCGGCCTTGGTCGAGGGGGATGCGGACGGTCTTGTAGAGGCCGCGGGGCAGCTCCTCGGAGTAAACGACGCGACCGTTGAGCGTGAAGAGGAATTTGCCGGTGACGGCGCTCGCCCAACCGGGAAATTCGATTTGGAATTCGACGGCCTGAGCCTTGGTGGTGGCGGCCACGGCGACGCGGGCGCGGCGACCGGTCCAGCCGTCCTGATCGATGTCGAAGAGTTCGTAGGGAGGCACGCTGCGGACGGCGTTGCCGTCGAATTTCTCGTTGGGAGCGAGGTCGCGCAGCGCCATTTTCACAATGCGGTAAGAGCGGAGCTTACTGATCTGATTGGGGAGCTTGAACTCGTTTTGCGCGGTGATGGTGACGAGCTGATCCTTGGCGCCGGCCAGCGGCACTTTGATGTTTTGGTAAGTGCCAGCGGCGGTGGACTCGGCGTAAACCGATTTGCCGTCCACGGTGATCGCAAGACCGCCTTTGCTGGCGGCAGCCCACGAGGGGAGCTCAAGCTGGAGATCGAGGACTTTCGGTTGAGTGGAG
>JACMRG010000200.1 GCA_014376585.1 Opitutaceae bacterium
AAACCCGCCCGCTCACAACGGGGCGTCCGGCACTACATCGCTCCAAAAAATCAACTTCCCTCGTAAACAGCTCCGCGGGAAAAACCGCTCTCCTCTGAAACTATTTTCACTCCCTGCTCCAACTGCGGAACTCGGGTTAGCTCGGCCACCGGGATTATCGTTATCCACGAGCACGGCTACCGCCGTGAGTTCACGTGGAAGTTCGCCGAAGAAGCGCCGGTAATCGGCGGCCACATCGCGCGCTTCCTCGCACCAACGCCCCGCCTCGGTCGAACCGGAACGCAGGACGATCAGGCCCACATTGCGGGTGTAGGGACTCGCATACGTCGCACCGACCGGCTCCTTCGCGGACCACGCATAGTTGATCGCCCGCGTGCGGAGCGGCAGCCACAACGGCTCGAACACGACGAAGACCCGCGCCGCGTAATCATCGCCCGCCCGCGCGCGCCCATCGGGAATGCCGGCGAGAGGCGCGAGCACTTTCCAACGCCAGCTCAACCGGCCGCGGGGCGGCGGGTGCGACGGGAGCCGGCGGATCAGCCCGGAATTCGCCTGGACGCTGTTCGCCAGCAGCGCCGGACGCTCCGCTTCGGTGACAACCGAGTAGAGTGTCGGACGCGAGAAGAGCCCCTGCTCGCTCCAGCGTGCACGCCACCCGGGCGCTAATTCATCGAAGAGCACGAGTCGCTGCGGTGAAACCGGATCGGCGGCGCGGCAGACCGCGACGCCAAAAGCGAGGAGCAGTAGAATGACCCGGCGTCTTACCACGCCGGAAGTTGTCGCCAACACGCTTCGGCGCAAGTGCCGCCTATTTCGCCAGCACGGGCTCGGGATGTTCCATGCCCATCGTCTCGCGCTCGATCTGCGCCGCCTTCTTGAGGCCGTGCGCGCTCGTCTTGCCGGTGAATTTTAGGCAGACGCGGTCCATCAGCACATAAACAATCGGAATCACGAAGAGCGTGAGCACCGTCGAGATCGTCAGACCACCCACAATCACGAGGCCGAGCGGGTTACGCGTCTCGGCGCCGGCGCCGCGGGCGAAGGCAATCGGGACCGCGCCGAGAATCGTCGCCACCGAAGTCATCAGAATCGGGCGGAAGCGCAGCGTTGTGGACTCAAACGCGGCGGCGGCAGCGTCGAGGCCTTTTTCAATCTGGAGCTGATTCGCGAACTCCACGATCAAGATGCCGTTCTTCGCCACCAAGCCGATGAGCATGATGATGCCGAAGCGGGAGAAAAGATTGTCGGTCATCGGTGCGCCCCAGAAGCGGGTGCAGTAGAGGACGGTGATGCCACCGGCAACGGCGAGGATCACGCCCGTAAAGATCGTGAGCGGGTGAATCCAAGACTCGAATTGCGCGGCCAGAATCAAAAAAGTGAAGAGCAGCGCGAGGCCAAAGAGCACCGAGGTGTCACTGGCGCCCTCGACGTATTGTCGGGATTCGCCGTCCCAGGAGTAAGAGTAGCCGAGCGGCAGCGCGTCCTTCACTTTGACCTGCAGAAAGTCCACCGCATCGCCGATGGTCACGCCTTCCGCCAGTTGCGACGAAACGGTGACCGAGCGCAGCCGGTTAAAGTGCGGGTAATTTTCCGGCACCGTGTTTTCCGACCACGTGACGAGATTGCTGAGCTGCACGAGCCGGCCGTTGCCGGATTTTACATAGAGCCGGCCGAGATCGTTGGGCGTGACGCGTTTCGCATCCTCGACTTGAAGCACGACGTAATACTGTTGGCTGCCTCGCTGGAATTGGGTCACGCGACGGCTGCCGAGCATTGTTTCAAGCGTGGACGCGACATCGGACACGGAGATGCGCAGGTCGGCCGCCTTGGCGCGGTCAACGCGCACGTCGAGCTGGGGTTTGGTCGGCGACGGATCTAGTCGCGGCTGGGCGAAGAGCCCGCTCTCGCGCATCGCGGTGAGGAGTTGCTGACCGGAAATTTGGAGTTGTTCGAATTCGGAACCTTGCAATACGAGCTGCACGGCACCGGCGCCCTTGGCGCCACCGCCACCGCCGAACGGGCGAGCCGTCACAACCGAGGCCTGCACCCCGGTGATTTTGGCCTGAATCTTTTTCCGCAGTTCGACCATGATCTCCTGCGTCTTTCGTTTACGCTGCTCCCAAAGCTTGAGCGTGCCGGTGACGTAGGAACTCGTTTCGCTGATGCGCACGAACGACCGATCCAGCTCGGGAATCGTCATCGCCACCTGTTCAGCCTCGGCCGAATAAATTTTCAGATAATCGGGCGTGGAGCCGACCGGGGGCACCATGTTGATGTTAAAAATGCCGCGGTCTTCCTGCGGCACGAGTTCGCGCTGAAGCTGCGTGTAGAGCCAGCAACCGCCGCCGGAGAACAACAGCGCGGAGCACAGCACAAGATATTGAAACCGCATCGCCGTTCCGAGGAGGCGGGAGAAAATCGTCGTCATGCCGACGAAGAACGGCTCGGTCTTGCGGTAGAACCAGCCATGCGCGATGGGCTCGCCCTTGCCGGCGCCGCGCAACAACCGCGAGCAGAGCATCGGTGTGAGCGTCAGCGCCACAAAGGCGGAGACGAGCACCGCCACCGCGAGCGTGATACCGAACTCATAGAACAAACGGCCTGTCTGGCCGGATTGAAAGGCAACCGGAACGAACACAGCCGCCAGCGTCAGTGTCGTCGCGATGACCGCGAACGCCACCTGGCGTGCGCCAAAGATAGAGGCATGGATAACTTCTTCGCCCAACTCGATGCGGCGGTAGATATTCTCGAGCATCACGATCGCGTCATCGACGACGAGACCGATGCCGAGCACAAAGGCCAGCAGCGTGAGAATGTTAATCGAGAACCCGAGCGCGGCGATGATGGCAAAGGAGCCGATGATCGAGACCGGGATCGCCACCAGAGGAATGAGCGTCGCACGCCAGTTGCGCAGAAAAAGGAAGATCATCAGCACGACCAAAATCGCGGCCTCGTAAAGCGTCTTATAAACTTCTTCGACGGAGCGCGACACGTAGGCCGAGTCGTCTTTGCTGATCTCGATGTTGATGCCTTCGGGCATCTGCGTCTTGAAAATCGGGATCAGCCGTTTAACGCCGTCGATGGTCTGGAGGAGATTGGTCTGCGACTGGCGCAGGACCTGAATGCCGACGGTGGGACGCCCCTTGAAGAGCGAGTCGGTGCGATAGTCTTCGGCCCCAAGCTCAACCCGGCCGACGTCGCTGAACTTCACCTGATAGGTGCCTCGCGTGGCGAGGACGAGATTTTCGAACTCCGAGACCTCATTCATATTGGCGATGAAACGAATCGGGAATTCGCGCGAGACGGACTCGATGCGACCGCTCGGAACTTCGACGTTTTGACGGCGGAGCGCGTTTTCCACATCGGTCACCGTCAAAGCATAGGCCGCCAGCCGGTCGCTATCGATCCAGAGCCGCATCGCGTAGCGCGGACCATCGACGACGATCGCGCCCACGCCAGGCACCGTCTGCACGCGCGGCACCACGATGCGGTCGATCATCTCAACGATCTCAAGGCGCGAAAAGCGCGTCGAATTGAACGACAGAGTGAAGACCGGGCTGGAATCAGGGTCGGCCTTGCTCACGCGCGGGGGGTCGATCTCGGACGGCAGTTTCACGCGGCTCACGCGGTCGCGAATGTCGTTGGCGGCTTCGTCGATGTTACGGCCGAGGTTGAACTCGATCGTGACGGTCGAGCGCTGTTCGGAGGAGTTGGAGCGGATGAGGCGGATGCCCTCGATCGCGGCGACCTCCTTCTCGATGGGTTCGGTGACTTTCGATTCCACGACCTGCGCCGAAGCGCCGGGATAGCTCGTGGAAATCGTCACCGTAGGCGAATCGACGTTGGGATACTCGCGCACCGGCATCGCGCCGAACCGGAGCAGGCCGACGAGGACGATAATGATCGAAGCGACCAGACAAATGACCGGGCGCCGGATGGAGAGATCGGAGAGAATCATGGCAGGCCGCTCAGTTTCCACCGTCCACTTGGAATTCTTTGCGCAGCGGCTTCGGCGCGAGCTTGGCCCCTTGGAAGAGAATCAACGCCCCCACTCCGGAAGCCACGACGGGCTGCTTCTCGGCCAGTGCGTCTTTTTTAACCGGCTCGATCTCCACGAAACCTTTACTGCGAAGACCGAGCGTCACGGGCACGAAATCAGCCGTGAACTCGTCGCCTTTCTCGGCCCGAACCACGACGACTTGCGGACCCTTGGTGGAGTTGAAGATCGAGCCTTCCGGCACCGTGAGCACCGCTTTGCGCACGGCGAGCACGACTTCGACATTGGCAAACATGCCGGGCTTCAGATCGGGCGGCGGGTTGGTCAGATAACCTTTCACCTCACTGGAGCGCGTCTCGGGATTGATCACCGAGCTCACGAAATAAACTTCACCCGCAATGGCTTTGTCGGAATCCATCGAACGTGAACGGACTAGGAAAGAAGTGCCGGCGCGAACGCGGCGCAGAAACCTTTCGGGCACTTGAAAATCGAGTTTGAGCCGGCTGAGATCGTCGATCGTCGTGATCGCGGTCTGATTGGTGACGTAGTCGCCGGGCGAGATCGTGCGGGCACCGACGATGCCGTCAAACGGCGCCTTGATCTGGGTTTTCTCGAGCCGATTTCGGAGAAGAGCAAGCTGGGCTTTGGAAGTATTGAACTCCGAGATCGCCCGGTCATGCGCGGCTTGGGTGGTGTTCTGCGCGGTGACGAGCGTCTGGCTGCGCTGGAAGCTACTCTCCGCCAATTTGAACGCCTCCTCGGCCTGCGTGGTCTGGGCGACGAGTTCGGTGTCGTCGATTTTTAAAAGGACCTGCCCTTTCGTGACCTTTTGGCCTTCGTCGAAAAGGATGGCCCGGACCAAGCCCGCGACTTCGGCGCGCATTTGGGCGGATTCGTTCGGTGCGACCGAGCCGACGAGACTGAGCGACTCGACCATGTCGCGGCGCGCGATGGCGAGGACTTCAACCGGCTGGACCACCGCGCTCGCGGCGGCTTTGCGGGCGGCCACATGCTTGTCGGCACACCCGACAAGGGCGAAGGCGCAAAGCGCGATCAGATTGATACGCGGGAAAGGCCGAAAAAAAAGACGATACATCAGGAGGAGGAAGGACGCAGGCTGGACGTAACAGAAAAAGGAGGGACGCGCCAAATAGAGCGCGCCCCTTGAGGTAATCCGACCTGAGATCGGAAGTGCACCAAATGTTTTTCAGCCGATGAGTGTCGTGTAGTCCGCGGCATCCATGAGACCGCCCGGCGCCGCGGCGTCGATAAGCTTCAGCTTGAGCATCCAGCCACCATCGTAAGGCGCGCTGTTCACCGTTTCTGGCGAGCTATCGAGCGCCGAGTTGACCGCAACAACGGTGCCTGCGACGGGGAGATAAAGATCGGAGGCCGCCTTGACTGATTCGACCACGCCAAACGTCTCACCGGCTTGAAGGGTCGCGCCGACTTTGGGCACTTGCACGAACGTGATGTCTCCGAGCGCGGCCTGGGCATAATCGGTGATGCCGACCGTGGCGGTGCCGTCGGCTTCGACGCGGAGCCACTCGTGCGATTTGGCGTAACGGATGTTGGGGGGGACATTGCTCATGATGTTTTTTTCAATGCGACGAAGGGCGGTTTGACTAGGTGCAAATTCAACAGGGTGCCGCGGATATCCACGGAAAGCGGCTGTGTGGATCCGGCTGTAGTGACGAGCGCGGAGCCGATGGCTTCGTTCAGAATCGGGGATAGCGTGCCGGAGAGCACCCGGCCCACCACCGCGCCTGCGGCGCTCAATACCGGTAGATCGGCGCGCGCGATGCGGCGGTCGCCGGTCTTGAAGAAAACCACTTTTTGCGGGGCACCGTTTTGCTTCTCCGCGGCCAGCGCGGCCCGGCCGATGAAATCGGCACCCTTTTCCAGTTTCACCGTCCAGCCTAGGCCGGCCGTGAGCGGCGAAATATCCCGAGTGATCTCGTGGCCGTAGAGCGGATAACCCGCTTCGAGACGCAGGCTGTCGCGGGCGCCCAGACCCGCGAGTTCGAGACCGTGCGGTGCACCGGCCGCGAGGACAGCCTCGGCCAACGCGACCGCGTCACCGGCGGCGTGGTAGAGCTCGACCCCGTCTTCGCCGGTGTATCCCGTGCGACTGATGAGGCAATTGACGCCCGCGACCGTGCCCTCGGTGAAGTGATAGTATTTGACGAGACCGAGCTGCGCGCCCGTGAGCGACTGCACGATTTCCACGGCCTTCGGACCCTGCACGGCGATAAGCGCGTAGTCTTCACAACGGTCGGTGACCGTGACGTTGAAATTGGCGGCTTGTTCACGGATCCAAGCGAGGTCCTTCGCGATGTTACCGGCGTTGATGCAGAGAAAATAATCGTCCGGCCCGCGCATATAGACGAGCAGATCGTCCACCACGCCGCCCGTGGGATAGCACATCGGCGAGTAAAGCACGCGGCCGGGGAAGAGCTTGGCGACGTCGTTGGTGACGAGGTGATTCAGGAATCTGCCCGCGTCGGGCCCACGCACATCGACCTCGCCCATGTGACTCACATCGAAAAGTCCGGCGGCGCGGCGCACGACCTTGTGCTCCTCAAGAATGCTGCGGTATTGCACAGGCATTTCCCAACCGGCGAAGTCAACGAAGCGCGCGCCGTGGGCGGCATGGAAATCGCGCAGCGGGGTGCGTTGGAGTTCGCTCATGCAAATTATTACGCGCGCGCGGTGATGACGCGGCAAGGCTGTTTTGCCCGGGGACAAGGGCCTCAAAGTTTGGAGTCGCTCCGTCCGCCGGGTGTGTAAAGTGACCTGATGCATTGAATGGCTGCACCGCTCACGTCTCATTCATCTATGCCAATTGCCTACTGGGTCCACAACTTCAGTCCCTTCCTCCTCCGGTTCACCGAGACCATCGGCATCCGGTATTACGGTCTGGCTTACATGCTGGGCTTCGTCGCTGCGGGCGGGCTGCTCTATCTTTACGCCCGGGCCGGCCGATCTCAGCTGCCTATTGAGAAGATCGCCGATTTGATGGTGGCCGTGGTCTTCGGCGTGCTCATAGGGGGACGGCTTGGCTATTTTCTACTCTACCAGCCCGCGACGGTGATACACGACCCGCTGGCCCTTTTGCGGGTGTGGGATGGCGGCATGGCGAGCCACGGCGGATTTGTCGGTTTGGGCGTCGCGCTGGCGTGGTTCGCCCGTTCGCAGAAGATTTCGTTTTTGCACCTGTGCGATCTCATCGCCTCGACGGCGGGCGCGGGCTTGTTGTTTGGCCGCATCGCCAACTTCATCAACGGTGAACTCTGGGGTCGCGTGACCACGGTGTCTTGGGCCGTGATTTTCCCGCACAGTGCGCCGCCCGGCACGCCGCTGGAGTTGATCGAAGCGCGGCATCCCTCGCAACTTTACGAGGCCGCGCTGGAGGGCGCGCTCATGCTGGCGATCATGCAATGGCGGTTCTGGCGGAGTGATGTCACCCGCGCCCAACCCGGCCGGCTCGCGGGCGAATTCTGGCTGATCTACGCCGTTGTGCGCGTGCTGTGTGAGGCGTTCCGCGAGCCCGACGCATCGCTGTTGGTGGGCATGAGTCGCGGCACGTTTTATTCGTTCTTCCTCGTGCTCGGCGGCCTGGCCTTCATCGGCCGGGCGATTCGCGGTGGAAAATCAGCCGGCAAGTAATCGGCGTGCCCTCGGACGGCAAAGTCAGGGGCGTGGGTTTACTTTTTCAGCGAAGCGCAGAAGCGCGCGAGGCGCTCGACGCCCTTCTTGATGATCTCGTCACTCGTCGCGTAGCTGAGGCGCAGGTAACCTTCGGCGCCGAACGCGCTGCCGGGGACGGCGGCGACTTTTCCGGTGTCGAGCAGGCGGCTGCAAAAATCGACGTCTTTTAGACCGAAGCTGGAGATATTAGGGAAAAGATAAAACGCCCCCTCAGCGAGCAGGCAGGTGATGCCGGGGATCTTGTTGAGTTCGGCGTGAAGAAATTTGCGGCGACGGTCGAACGCAACGAGCATTTCCTTCAGCGCGGCCTGGGTCTTTTCCTTTTCCTTCAACGCGGCGAGTGCGCCGTATTGGGCGAAGGTCGTGACGTTGGAAGACATCTGGCTTTGCAATTCGGAAACGGCTTTCGCGATGGGCGGTGGCGCGACGAGCGTGCCGATGCGCCAACCGGTCATGGCGTAGGTTTTTGAAAAACCGGCGACGATGATCGTGCGCGCTTCGGCTTCCTTGCTAAGCGCCGCGATGCAGGTGGCGTGCGCACCGTCGTAAACGAGGTGCTCATACATCTCGTCCGCGAGGATGTAGAGATTGTGCTTCACCGCGATGTCCACGAGAGCGGCGAGCTCGGCGCGCGTATAGATGGCGCCGGTGGGATTCGAGGGCGAGTTGAGGATGACGAGCTTCGTCTTCGGCGTGATGGCGGCCTCGAGTTGCGCGGGCGTGAGTTTGAAGCCGGTGCGGTCGTCGGCGAGGACGAGCTTCGGCACGGCACCGGCGAGCTTGACCATCTCCGGATAGCTGACCCAAAACGGCGCGGGCACGATCACTTCGTCACCCGGCGAACAGGTTGCGAGGACGCCGAGGTAGCAGGAAAATTTTCCGCCCGGAGAAACGACCACCTGCGACGGCAGCACCTTGAGGCCGTAGTCGGCCATGTAGCGCTCAGCAACCGCGACGCGCAATGGCTCGATGCCGGGAGTCGGCGCGTATTTGGTTTTGCCGCCCTGCAACGCCGCAATGCACGCATCCTTGATATGCTGAGGTGTATCGAAATCGGGCTCACCGGCGGCGAAGCCGCAGACGTCGTCGCCAGCGGCTTGAAGCGCCTTGGCTTTGGCATCCACCGCGAGGGTCGGCGAAGGCGAGACGTTCAGGGCCCAGGTGGACAGCGGTAGAGGGGAGGAGGACATGCGTTAAAATCAGGACTAAAAGGAACCGCGGCGGACAATGGCAAGCTCCGCAGGGCCGCATGACAGGGACAACCCGGACGGCCGAAGCGCGGCGCCGGAAGACAGGGCGCGCGACTCAGCGTTGGGCTTTTTTCTTACCCGCGCCGGCCGCCTGCACGGGCAACGCGTCGATGGCTTGGCGCAGGACTTCGCCCACGCTTGCTCGCTTCTGGCGGGCAATCCGCTTCAGGAGACTGCGTTGAGCGGAGCCTACCCGCACGGAGATCTGGCGAAAGGGATCGGTGGCGAAATCGCAGCGCTCAAAATCGAATTGCGCGACCGCATGACGCACAAGTTCGCTCACAGTTTTCAGGCCGTGACTGACTCGGGCGGCTTCCATCTTCGCGATGAGCGACTCAGGAAGATCAAACGTGAGCGGTGCGGAAACGGGGCGGGAGCGCGAGGCCATGGAGAAGGGAAAAGCAAAGATGAGGTTGAAACTGGAGTCGGAAAAGTGGCACTCCCCTTCCATTCACAGCAACGAAAAAACTCAGGGCGCCGTGCAACTGAGCGCCCATTCATACGCCTCACAGGGCGAGCGCACCGAGCGCCAAGCCTGGGCCGTAATATCCGTCTCGGGCGTGCGGGCGTGGCTGATAAGAATGGTGTCGACCTCGGCCCCCACCCCGCCGAGCACATCCACATCGGCATCGCCCATGTAAAGCGCGTCAGCAGGAGCGAGGCCGAGCTGTCGGAGAATCTCCCGCAAGCCCTCGGAGTCGGGCTTGTGCGTGAGCAGATCATCCCCGCAGACCACGGCATCGAAAAACGGCTTCATGGTATTGCTGAGCAGCAGGGAATCCGTGCTGGCCCGATCCCGGCCCGTCCACACCGCGAGGCGCACGCCGCGGGCCTTCAACTCGCCCAAGAGGGCGATCGCTCCGGCGAACGGCGCGATCAGGTGATGATTCTCACGCGTAAACTCATTCAAACGCAGTATCGCCGCCGGCACGTGGCGGGCATCGGGGATGAGACTGGGGAAAATCTTCTCTGGCGGGCCGCCGAGGCGGGCGAACGTGTCCATCGTCGGACGGCCACCAAAAGGCGACAGCGCGTGCGAGAAAGCGCGCAACACGAGCGGCAGGCTGTCGAGCAAAGTGCCGTCGAGGTCGAAAACCACAGCGCGGGTAGGATGCGTGCGGCTCATGGCGCGAGCCGCACCAGTAGATCGGCGCGGGGCGGGTTCACGTCTTCGCCAAGGCGGGCGGGCTCAAAAAGCGTGGGCCCGAAATCAAGGCCAAGGGCTACGGCCGTCACGAGAAAGCGGGTTTTATCCCGCGAGGCTTCGTTGCGGAGGTCGATGGATTTGATCATCCACTGCTCGCCAATTTTCTTGAGTTCACCCAGCGAAAACGTGGTGAGCACCTGACCGTTGGCGTCAAGACGCTCGGCCTGCATCAACGCGTTGAATTGCGTGTCGAGGTAGGCGCGAACGGAAGAGAATTTAGGATGTGACTTCGCGAAGGATGAGGGCGCTCGAAATATAAACGTATGCGCCGGCCGGCCACGAATGCGCTCGATACGGGTCAGTTCAAAGTCGGGCCAATACAGATACGGCATCAGTAGATCAAAGGCGCTCAGTTCCACTCCGGGAATAAGTGGCGTGAGCAACGCGTTGTCGGGCGCGGGCTGGGCTGGACCGGCGGCGACGCGGGTCCACACCGCGGCGGCGGCACCATTTTGGAGGAGCCAGCGGTGGATCTTTCCGGCCGCATCCGCCACCTCAACGCGAGTGATGGCCCCCTGGTCGTTGCGAGCGCCCCAAAGTTTGCCGCGATACACCTTCTCGTCGCCGCGCCGGGGCAGCGCGTGCAATTCGAACTCAAGGTAATAATCCCCCGACGGGCCGCTGGCGCGAAAGCGTTCGAGCAGCGCACGGGCACCGGCAGCGTCGGGTTTGCCGGTTTGGGCGAGCGGTGGCAGAGCGCTGGCGCCCGATTGGGCCGCCCGCGACCCCGCGGTGGGGAGCATGGTAACGACGAATAAAACGAAAAACGCCCGCCATCGTGAGGCGGGCGCGATATTCGAAAGCCGACCCATGATCAGGGCTTCTTCGGCGTCTCCGGGGCCGACGTGGCGGCAGGAGTGGCAACAGGAGCGGCCGCCGGTGAGATAGCGGCGGGCGGGGTCATCACGGGAGCTGCAGAAGCGGGAACACTGAATGTTGGCAGCGCGTTGTTGGCGGCGGCGTGGGCGTGCTTGCGCTCGTAGATGCGGCCGAGATAAACCGTAAAGGCGATCACGAAGAAGGCGACGGCGGCGTAGATCGTTGCCTTGGAGAGCACGTTACCCGTGTCCGCACCGAAGGCGGCTTCAGTCATGCCACCACCCATGGCGGCGCCGACGCCGCCATCCGACTTGGCTTTCTGTGCCAGCACGATGAGCACCAGAAACAGCGAGATGATGATGAGGAAGAAGGTAAGAATACCGAGGACGATGCTCATGGAAAAGAATCGAAGAATTCGGGCGAGGCGGGGTTTGTCAACGACGGGATTGGGGGTGGGCCGGGCACAAGGAGAGCCCGGAAACACCCGTCATCAGGTCTCCACGCCAAGTTTCTCCAACAGGCGCTGAAGATCGTCGTTGCCGCGATATTCGATGACAATGCGGCCTTTTTTCGGGGTGTGCAAAACGGCGACGCGCGCGCCGAGGTGCGAGGTCAGCTTCTTCTCAATGCCAGCAACGGCGGCGGCATCTTGAGCGGGAAGTTTGCGGACTTTGGCGCTGGCGGGCTTGGTGCCGGCGTTGGTCTTGGCCGCCTGCACAAGTTTTTCCGTGGTGCGGACACTCAAGCCTTCCTCAATGACGCGTCGAGCGAGCACCGTGCGTTGCGCGGGGTCTTCGACTCCGAGGAGGACCTTGGCATGGCCGACCGTGAGCAGATTCTTGGCAATGTAGCCCTGAATATCGGCGTCGAGGGAGAGCAAGCGGAGGGAGTTTGCAACGGAAGCGCGGCCCTTCCCCACCCGCTCGGCGGCGGTTTCCTGCGTGAGGTCAAAATCGCGGATCAGGCTGGCGTAGCCGTGCGCTTCTTCGATCGCGTTGAGGCCCTCCCGTTGGAGATTTTCGATGAGACCGAGCGCGGCGGCGGAGGCGTTGCTGGCTTCGACGAGGCGCGCGGGAATGGTCTTGATCTTGAGTTGCTGAAACGCGCGCCAACGGCGTTCGCCGGCGATGAGTTCGTATTTATCGCCGTGTTTGCGGACGACAATCGGCTGGAGCAGGCCCTCGGCGCGGATGCTCTCGGCGAGTTCACTGAGCTGTTCAGCCGGAATCTCCCGGCGCGCCTGATAGGGACTCGGGACAATGAGGTGAACCGCGATCTCCAGATAGCCCGGCGCGCCGGTGGGCGCGGCAACGGAAGCGGGCGTAAGCGCAGCGGGCGCGGCAGCAGGAATAGAAGCAGCCGGTTTGGCGGCGGCAATCAGGCCGCCAAGACCGCGACCGAGACGAGATTTGGGAGCAGCAGCCATATTATTTGTTTCCGGGAACGGGGATGAAAAGGGTCTGGCCTAAATTGATCTTGGACGGATCGGTAATCTTATTGGCGTTGATGATGTCCTGCTGTTTCGCGCCCGTTTTTTTTGCGATGGTCGCCAGGTTGTCGCCTTTTTGAACCGTGTAGCTGACGCCTTCCCGGGGATAGTCCTCGCCAAAGGCAGTAGTGACGGCGGGGCGTGTGGCTTGGCTCTTGGCGAGGGAGTCCAGCGCGGAGTTGGTTTGCTTGCCCAGCTTTTCCATCTGGGCGGCCACCTGTTGCAGCGTTTCGTTTTTCGAAACGGTGACGGCGGATTTGATCACGCGGTTGAGATCGGAGACGGCGTCGTTGAGCTGGACGACGGTGGCGTAGCCTTTTTCGGCCGAGCCGTGTTTCGTGCGGAGGTCGTTGTTCTCCCGTTCGATTTGTTCGACCTTAAGCGACAGCTCGCCGAGGCGCTGGCTGAGTCCGCGGACATCTTCGCGAAGGTTAGCCAGCTCGACTTGCGCGGATGCGCGCGAGCCCAGACTGAGGACGAGAATTGTGGCGAAGAGCCAGAAACGTTTCGACATGGGCGGCAGCTTGGAAAGGCCGTGGCGGGAAAACAAGCGGCTTGTGAACGCCGAAGTCAGCGACGCGGAAATGGCGTGGGACTGAGCAGCGGAGGCATGAGGTGGGAAGCGGCGGTGGTGCCGACGGTCACGGAAAAACCCCGGAGGAATTCCCCGGCCGGCAGCATGCGACCGCCTGGTCGCTGAAGTTGGCGGAGACGCAGAACGCCATCGGCGGCGGCGATCTGCAGGCCGTGGGAATCAGCGCCGATAATCATACCGGGCGTGGCGGCCGGAGTGGCCGGGGAGAAATTTTCGACGACATCAGCAAGCCCGATCTTCACGGGCTGATCGAGCAACATGAGTGAGCAGGTCGGCCATGGAAACAGACCGTTGATGCGGGCGGCGAGAACGGCCGCGGGTGCGGCGAAATCCAGGACGCCGTCATTCTTTTCGAGACGGCGGCAGTAGTCCGCACCGGCGTGGTTCTGCTCAATGAAGCCCAGTTCGCCGGCGGCAAGTCGGGGCAGGCTCCGCGCGACCAGGGGCACGCAAGCGGCGGCCAGTTTGGCCTCCATGGCGGGCGCGGTATCGAGCGCGCCGATCGTCACACGCTCCGCATCGGCCAATGGACCGGCATCGAGTTCGCGCACAATACGCATGAGCGTGACCCCGGTCTCGCGTTCGCCGCTGGCGATGGCCGTTTGGATGGGCGAAGCCCCCCGGTATTTCGGCAGCAGTGAAGTATGGAGATTGAGCGTGCCGAGGCGCGGCGCCGCGATGAACGCATCGCGCAGAATGTGCCCATAAGCCATGACGAGGGAAACATCCGGTGTGAGGGCGGCGAGTTGAGCGCGCACCTCGTCGGTGACTTTCTCGGGTTGCAAGACTGGCAGGCCACGCGCGAGCGCCCACGTCTTTATGGCGTTGGGCGTGATCTTCTGACCGCGACCGACGGGACGGTCAGGCTGCGTGAAAACCCCGACGACTTCGGCGTGCACTCGGCCGGCGTCAGAAACGAACCAGTCAAGCAACGCCATCGCGATCGAATCGGAACCGAGGAAAACGAGGCGAAGGGGTGCGGGTTGGCTCATCGCGGATAAAGACCCGGCTAGCGCTCGGGCCTACAGGTGCTTGAGCCAGCGGCTCACGGAGGCAGAGAGCGCATCGAAGGCCGCGTCGGTGCTGGGCTTCGCGAGTCCATCGAGGAGCGTCCAGTATTCCACGTGCGTCGCGGTCTTACGCGGGGCCAGCGACGTAAGCGCGCCAAGCGTCTCGAACTCGATCATCTTGCCGTCGGTGAAGGTCTCGAAACAGCAGCCGAAATCAGGGTATTTCACCTCGGGCAGCACCGCGGCGTATTTCACGAACGTCGTTCCCTCGAGCCAGTAGGCGGACCAACCGGGATAATTGCTAATGCCTAGTTTCTGCGCAGCTTTGCCCTTCGCCACGTCGATGCCCATGAAGTCGCGGTGGGGCGACCAGACCGGAAGCGCGAGGTCGGTGTAGCTCCACGGGACGAGGGCGTAGGTGGGCAGCAGATCACCGGCGGAGTGACTCCCCTTGGGCGGGAGCGGTAGCACGCCATAACCCCCGGCGCGAAACATGGTGAGCGCCCAGGGCGCGCATTCGACGGCCCAGAGACCGCGATTGGCAATAGCGTGAGTGACTTTGATCGTGCGCTCGCCGAGCAACTCAAGGCGCATGCTTTTCTGCAGGTCGGTTTTTTCTTCGGTGGGTTGCGTCAGGGCGACGCCGGTGGGCAGCTCTTTGACGGCGAGGGGCGAGTCATCGGGCTGGTAAGTGCGGACGATATCCTCCGGAGAATGCCAGAGGCGATGGCCGCCGCGCAGATCGTAGCCGCGAGCGCGCGGCGCGTTGACAGGAAACTCGAGAAAAAGATTGCCGGCGCGGCCGAGGGTGGAACTCAGCGCGGTGACGCGGGGGCCGCAGTCGGTCGTCACCGTAAACGCGAGCGCGCGAGTGCTCAGAGTGATCGCGGCACCGCCGCAGGCTTCAGTCTTCGATCGTTTCACTTTGGTCGGATTTGGCGTGTTTATCGACGGGGCCGCGTTTGTGCTGCGCCTTCGTCGTCGGGTAGGAACTATTGCTGTGGGGCGCGGGCTCACGTTTCTCCTTGCCGACGAGATCGAAGTAAATCGGGCAACCGGCGAGGTCGAATTCATCGACGAGACCGGCCTCAAGGTAGCGGCGGTATTGCTCCGTGAGCTTCTCCTCACGGTTGCAAAATAATTTGATGCGGAACGGACGCGTGCCCGTCTGCGTGGCGTAGTAAACGCGGAAGCGCTTGCCGCCGACGGAGGGCGGCGGAGTGCGTTCCGCGAGGTAGGCGAGGTGCTGGTTGAGCTTCGCGGTGGGCAGTTTCTTATCGAGCGTGCGGTTGAGCTTCACCGCGGCATTGAGCATGCGGTCCACTTCGTAGCCGCTCATGGCGGAGACGAAAATCAGCGGCGAACCGGGCGTGAAGAAGAGCCGCTCGAAAAGCGCCTTCTCGTATTTGTCGCGATAATCGCGGGCGTTTTTATAGCCGGAAAGTTTCAGATTTCCCTTCGCGAACATTTCCTGCACGAGGTCCCATTTGTTCACGACGATGACGATGGGTTTCTTCTCTTTGATCGCCTCGCCGGCGATGGCCTTGTCTTGCTGCGTGACGCCTTCGAGCGCATCAAGGACGAGGAAAACTACGTCGGCGCGCTGGATCGCGTCGAGCGAGCGCAGGCGGGAGAAATACTCGACGGGCGACGCGAGCTTGGTCGCGGCCTTGATGCCGGCGGTATCGATGAGTTTAAAGGGATACATCTCGCCGTCGCGGCCCTTGAACTCGAAGGGAAGTTCGACGGAGTCGCGGGTCGTGCCGGGGATCGGGCTGACGACGAGCCGGTCGCTTTGCAGGAGGTTGTTGCTGAGAGACGATTTGCCGACGTTGGGCCGGCCGATGAAGCAGAAGCACAGCGGGTCGGCGGCGGTCTTCGCGTGATCGGGGTCGATCACGGGCGGCTCGCCGAGGCGGGCGAGGATGGCGGCGCGCAGTTCATGTTCACCCGTGCCGTGCCCGGCGGAGACGCGGGAAGGTTCGCCGAGACCGAGCCCATAGGCGCCATCGAGTTGGACTTTCTCGTCGTTGAAGTCGGCTTTGTTGACGACAAGAATGACGCTCTTCTTGGACTTGCGAAGCATCTTCGCGATGCGGTCGTCGAGCCCGGTCACGCCTTCCAGTCCGTCGATCACGAACAGAATCAAGTCAGCCGAGGCGATCGCGAAATCCACTTGTTTTTCAGAGGCTTTGATCAGGTCCGCCGTGGATTCGCCGCCGACGAGCCCGAGGCCGCCGGTATCGAGCAGTGTGAAGAGGCCTTCCGTGATCTCCGTCGAGATGACATCGCGCGTAACGCCGGGCTGATCATGGACGATGGAAATGCGTTTCCGCGCCAATCGGTTGAAGAGGCGGCTTTTGCCGACATTGGGTCGGCCGACGATGGCAACGGTGCGAGACATGGTGTTTTGATCAGACGCCAAAGACGGGAGAGGCGCAAAGGAAGATTTTCACCTTCCGATGCGCCCGTCGCAACCGTGGCCGGGCTTATTTTTTAGAACCTTGGACGAAGCGCTCGATACGATCGCAGGCGACGATGAGCTGCTCGTAGCTCGTGGCGAAGCAGGCGCGGACGTGGCCGAAACCATTTTCACCGAACGCACTGCCAGGCACGACCGCGACCTTCTGCTCGGTGAGCAAGCCGGCGGCGAAATCCTTCTCGGTGCGCCCCGTGGAAGCGACGCTCGGGAACGCGTAGAAACTGCCGCGCGGCGAGTGGCACTTGAGGCCGATTTCGTTGAAACGGCGCACCACGAGATCGCGGCGGCGATGATATTGCTCGCGCATTTTGAGCACGCTGTCCCACCCGCGCGTGAGCGCTTCGAGAGCGGCTTCTTGGGCGATAATAGAGGCGCAGAGCATCGTGTATTGATGCACCTTCATCATCGCATCAATGAGCGCGGCCGGACCGCAGGCATAACCCAGACGCCAGCCGGTCATCGCGAAGGCTTTGGAAAAGCCGTGCAGGAAAATCGTGCGCTCCGCCATGCCGGGGAGGCTGGCGATGCTGGTGTGCGTGCCTTCAAACGTGAGCTCCGAATAAATCTCATCGCTGAGCACGAGGATGTCCTTCTCGCGGCAGAACGCGGCGATGGCCTCGAGTTGCACACGGTCGCAGGTGCCGCCCGTGGGATTGCACGGGAGGTTTAGCATGAGGATTTTGCAGCCCGGCACCCAAGCGGCGCGGAGGGCCTCGGCGGTGAGTGCAAAATTGTCCTTGGCAAAGGTCGGCACGGCGACGGCCTGTCCATGCACGAGCGCGATGCTCGGGTGGTAGGAGACGTAGCACGGCTGGTGATACATCACCTTGTCGCCGGGATTGCAGAAGGCGCGGAGAGCAAGATCCAGCGCCTCGCTCACGCCGACGGTGATGATGATCTGGTCGTCGGGCCGGTAATCGACGCCGAAGTGCTCGTTCACGTAAGTCGAGACCGCGCGGCGCAGTTCGATCATGCCGAGATTCGACGTATAGTAGGTCTTGCCGCGTTCGAGGGCGAAGATGGCGGCCTCGCGGATATTCCACGGCGTGACAAAATCGGGTTCGCCGACGCCGAGGGAAATCACGTCTTGGCCTTTCATCTTGGCGACGAGTTCGAAGAAATCGCGAATACCGCTCTTGGGCAGCGCGGCCACGTGGCCCGCGACCCAGCGTTTGGGATCGTTGCTCATGAGACTGGCCTCCGGTTAGGGTGCGACGTTAAGCCGCGTGGTGGTGGCCTCGCCGACATCGAGCAGGAAACCCTGATCTTTGTAGCAGCGGAGCATGAAGTGGGTGGACGTCGAGAGCACGCCCTCGATCGTCGAAAGTTTTTCCGAAACAAAGGCGGCGACCTTCTGCAGCGACGCGCCTTTGACAAAGACGAGCAGGTCATAGCCGCCCGACATGAGGTAGCAGGACTCAACCTCGTCGAAACGCGCGAGGCGCTCCGCGAGCCGGTTGAACCCACCGCCGCGCTCCGGCGTGATTTTGACCTCGATCACCGCGCGCACGGTAGCGGCGGCGGCGGGCTCGTGGGAGAGATCGAGCACCGGGCGCCAGCCGAGGAAGATTTTATCCTTCTTCAACTGTTCCAGGTGCTGTTCGACTTCGCTCACGGACAAGTTCGCGACCTGCGCAATTTGCGCCGTCGTGAGACTGCCGCCTTCGAGTAACAGCTTTAGAACAGGGCTCATAGGGACAGCGGTTATCCGCAACGCCCCGTATTTTGACGAGGACGAAAATCTACCGATTGCATTACAGCTACATGCAGAACGTTCCGATCACTGAGAGGCTCCTCCATCATGAAATTGCTGATTGTAGATGACGAACCGGTCGCCCGCCACGTGCTCCGACAGATCCTATCAGCCCAACCCGAGCACCAGTTGACCCTCGCCGAGGGCGGCGCTGAAGCATGGGCATTGCTCGATGATCCGAGTCGCTACTTCGACATCGTCTTTCTCGATGTCAGCATGCCCGAGCCGGGTGGCCTGGAAATTGCCCGCCGCCTGCGCGAGTCGCCTTTGCACAGATCAGTCCGGATTGTGCTCTGCACCGCCTCGCAAGATCGCGAAACCGTGACCAAGGCAGTCCAACTCGGGGTGCGCCACTATATCGTCAAACCCTGCTCCGCGCCCGTCGTGATGGCGAAGATGCAGCAGATCAAGGCGACGATGGCCACGTTCTGAAGCGGCCGCGTCGCCTCCAAGCGCCCGATTGGGCCGAAAAGGGGAGCGGAGTTGCTTCGCGCCCGGAAATGAGCCAACGCTGACGATTCCCATGTTCGAATCTCTCACGGAAAAACTAGGCAGTGCCCTGCGCAACCTCCGCGGCGTCGGTAAGCTCTCGGAAGAAAACATGGCGGACGCGCTCAAGGAAGTGCGCACCGCCCTCCTCGCCGCCGACGTGCATTTCAAGGTCGCCCGCGATTTCGTCGAGCGCGTCCAGACCGCCTGCGCCGGCCAAGAAGTCCTCAAGTCCGTCACCCCCGGCCAACAGGTCGTCAAGATCATCAACGATGAACTCGTCAGCCTGCTGGGCGAAGGCCAGACCGCCCTCTCCCCTGCCCGACCGTTAAAAATTCTGATGGTCGGTTTGCACGGCTCCGGCAAAACCACCTCGACCGCCAAGCTCGGCAAGCTTCTCAAAAAGCGCGGCTACAAACCCTTCGTCGTCGCGTGCGATATATACCGCCCCGCCGCCATCGACCAACTCGAGATTCTCGCGAAGCAGGAAGAACTCGGCTTCTACGCCGATCGCAATTCCAAGGACGTGCCCGCTATTGGTGGCGCCGCCCTAGCCGCCGCCGATGCGGCTGGCACGGACTGCATGATCTTCGACACCGCCGGCCGACTTCAGATCGACGCCGATCTGATCGAGGAAGTTAAAAAACTTCGCAACCGCGTGCGACCCGACGAGGTGTTGCTCGTCGTCGACGGCGCGCTCGGCCAGGAAGCCGTGAATGTCGCGAAGACGTTTCACGACGCGCTCCAGCTCACCGGCCTCATCCTCACCAAACTAGATGGCGACGCTCGCGGCGGCGCGGCGCTCTCGATCAAGAGCATCACGGGCGTGCCCATCAAATTTGTCGGCACCGGCGAGAAAACGGGCGACTTCGATACCTTTTATCCCGACCGTCTCGCGTCGCGCATCCTCGGCATGGGTGATGTCGTTTCCCTCGTAGAAAAGGCGCAAGAGAACATCGACCAGAAGGAAGCCGAGCGCATGGCGGAGAAGATGCGCAAGGCCGACTTCAACCTCGAAGACTTCCTCGCGCAGATGCAGCAGATCAAAAAGATGGGCTCCATGCAGAGCATCGTCGGCATGATGCCCGGCATGAGCGGCGTGCAGTTACCCGACGATTCCGAGAAGCAAATGGCCCGCACCGAGGCGATCATCTACTCGATGACGCTCAAGGAACGCCGCAAGCCCGACATCCTCAACGGCAACCGCCGCCAGCGCATCGCCAACGGCGCCGGTGTGAAGATCGTCGAGGTCAACCAGCTCCTAAAGCAGTTTCAGCAGATGCAGAAGATGATGAAGATGATGAAAGGCGGCGGCGCCAAAAAAATGATGCGCCAGATGGAAGCCATGAAGGGCCGGGGCGGATTTCCCGGCATGTAATGCGTCGCAGGTGCGGCGGGTTTCCGCCTCGCCCACCCCTGATCGGCGCATCAGTTTTGCGCCATGACTCGCATCCACGTTCACTACCTGCGCCAGGCAAGGCTACACGTCGCCATTTGGCTGACGCCTCTGCTGGGTTTCGCTGCGGATGAGAACTATTTCCCGCCGCGCGGTTCGTGGGCCGCAAGGCCACCCGCAGAACTGGGCTTGGACGCCACCCAACTCCGACGCGCCATCGATTTCTCCATCGCCCATGAAAACTCCGGCCCTAAAGACATCGCCCTCGATCTGAAGCGGGCCTTCGGCGCGCGCGAGCCGCTCTGGAAATTGCTCGGGCCGACGCAACTGCGCGGCGGCATGACCGGCGTTATCATCCGCCACGGCCGCATCGCGGCCACGTGGGGCGATCCCGACCGCGTGGACATCACTCACAGCGTGACCAAGACATTTCTCACTACCGTCGTCGGCATCGCGTGGCAACGTGGCCTCATCAAAGATCTGTCTGCGCCCGCCAAGAGCGCTTCGCCCCAGCCCGAACTCTTCGCCTCCGAACATAACGCGGGGATCACGTGGGATCATCTTTTGCGCCAGACGAGTGACTGGTCCGGCACGCTCTGGGGTATTCCCGATTGGGCCGATCGCCCCGTCGGCGCCACGCCGGCCGATCACCCCAATCGCCCGATGCACACACCCGGCACATTTTTCAAATACAACGACGTCCGCATCAACCTACTCTCGTTGCTCGCGCTCAACGTCTGGCGCAAACCGTTGCCTGACGTTTTGCGCGACGAGGTGATGAACCCTATCGGCGCGTCCGACACCTGGCGCTGGCACGGCTACGAAAACTCCTGGATCGAACTCGATGGCCGGCGCGTCCAATCCGTCAGCGGTGGCGGCCATTTCGGCGGCGGCATGTTCATCAACGCCTGGGATCTCGCCCGCTTCGGCTATCTTTTCCTCCACCAAGGCCGTTGGGCCGGGCGTGAGATTGTTTCCGAAAAATGGATCGCCCTCGCGCGCACTCCCGGACCCGCCAATCCCAATTACGGCTTCGCCAACTGGTATCTCAACACCGAGCGCAAGCCCCTGCCCTCGGCGTCCGCCTCCTGCGTCACCTTCCGAGGCAACGGCGAAAACATCGTCTATCTCGATTGGGAGAACGATCTCGTGATCGTCGTGCGTTGGATCGACGGCAAAGCTCTCGATGAATTTATCGGCGGTGTTCTGCGGGCGATCAAAACGCCATAGAGCCGAGAATCCCCACGGAGAAACGCTATCGACGTCATTCGCGGGGCGGAGAAAAATTGCTCCGGAATTATCCGGACGACAGCCCCCTTGGGGTGTGCTAAAGTCTAGGCATGCGAATGACCGATGCCACCATGTATGCCCGCGTTCTCGCCGGGGATTCCGCCTACAACGGGCGATTCTTTACCGGTGTGCTCACGACGGGCATCTACTGCCTGCCCTCGTGCAAGGCACGGAAACCCCGCCCGGAGAACGTGCGGTTCTTCCCCAGCTGCGAAACCGCGCGCGCAAGCGGCCTGCGCGCCTGTAAGAAATGCCATCCCGACGATTTCGCCCTCGGCGCCGACCCCGTGCTCGAATCCATCGAAACCCTCGTCGCCGAGGTTCGCACCGCACCGGCGACGTTTAGTGATGCCCGCGCCATCGTCCGCCGTTCCGGTTTTGGGCAAACACGGCTCTTCGAGCTTTTCCGCCAGCACTACCATTCCACTCCCGCCGATTTGCTGCTCCGCGCCCGGCTGGATGTCGCCAAACAACAACTCAGCACCACGGGCGCAGGTCTGACCGAGATCGCCGGTAACGTCGGATTTGAGTCGCTCTCCGTTTTTCACGATCAGTTTCGCCAGCACAACGGCCTCACGCCCGCCGCCTATCGCGATCTCGCGCGCAGCCGTTCATTTGAAGTCACTCTGCCGACGGGCTACCCACTCGGTTATCTCCGGCGCGCACTGAGTCGGGATATTCACAGCGTCACCGAACGGCTTTCGGGCGACGACTACCTGGGTGCGGTGCGCCTCTCCACGGGCCCAGCCGTGCTCCGCCTGAAACTCTCGTCCGATGCCGTGCAGGCTGAAATCTCCGCAGGCTCGGCCTTCGAAGCACATGCACTGGTCATTGGGCTGCTCGGACTCGATCAAGACGCCGGCGCATTTTCCCGGCTCGCCAAGAAACTCGGCGTTGGTCGCCTCGTGGCGGAACGGACCGAGTTGCGCATCAGCCAGACGCCTTCGGTTTTCGACGGCGTCCTGTGGTCGATCATCGGCCAGCAGATTAATTTCCCTTTCGCCTGCCTGCTCAAGCGCCGCCTTGTCGAACGCACGGGCACGTTATTACCCAATGGACTTTATGCTCCGCCGACGCCCGCAACCGTCGCCGCGTTGGAACCGAGCGAGCTCTTGCCCCTGCAATTCTCCCGGCAGAAAGCCGATTACGTGATCGCAACGGCGCGCCTCGTCGCGAGTGGTCAGCTCGACCTCCAAGCTCTCCGCACGATGTCGGCCACGCGCGCTGAACGAACGCTGCTCGCCATTCGCGGGCTGGGGCCGTGGTCGGTTAATTATCTCATGATGCGCTCGCTCGGCTTCGCGGATTGCGTGCCCTATGGCGACACCAGCGTAACGAGCAGCCTCCAAGCGTTATTCAAACTTGACGAGCGTCCCGATATCGACGCCACGCGCCGGCTGATGTCCGTCTTTTCTCCCTATCGCAGTCTCGCCACCACTCATCTCTGGCAACTCAACCAACCCATTCCCGTATGAACGTCTATTTCGATACCTTCCCTACTCCAGCAGGCGAATTCTCCATCGCGATCAATGACGTCGGTGCGGTCGTCGCGACCGCCTTCGGATCGGAGACCGCGCTGCGCGCCCAACTCAAATCATCGTTCGACGAACTCATTCGCTCGCCGAAGCGCGTAGCCTCCCCGCGCGCGCAAGTGCTCGCCTATTTTTCCGGAAAACGAAACGGCTTCGATCTGTCACTCGCACCTGTAGGCACACCGTTCCAGCAACGCGTTTGGACTGCATTGCAGGAAATACCATTTGGCGAAACGCGCAGCTACGGCGCCTTGGCCAAGATGCTTGCAAGCGGCTCCCGCGCCATCGGCCGTGCCAATGCGGCCAATCCCATTTGCCTGATCGTGCCGTGCCACCGCGTCATCGGTGCCGACGGTTCGCTCACCGGCTTTGCCTTCGGCGAAGAGATCAAACTACGCCTGCTCCGGCATGAAGGCGCGCTAGCGGCGGCGTGATTTTTAACCGAGGATCGTCAGGACGATTCCGATCAGAACGCCAATCACGGCCGGGAGTTTCTGCCGCCCGTTGAGTTCGCCGAATAAGAGCAGCCCTCCGGCGAATGCCACAAGCGTGCTTCCGCGGCGCAGACTGGATACGAGGGAAATGAGGGCGGCGGGATCGCGCAGGGCGTTGAAATAAACGAAATCCGCCGCAAGGAGCGTCAGCGACACCAGCACGATGCTCCACCGCCAGTGAAAGACATGCCGCGGCCACCAGCGGAGTTTCCAGCCCGCGGCCAGCGGGAGAAACAATAGCGCGAGGTAGATGGAGAACCAGCATTGCACGGTCGATGCAGTGAACCCCTGCCGCCCCAGCAGGAACTTGTCGTAGAGCCCGCTCACCGCACCGAGCAGCGTGCCGCCGAGAAGAAACCAAATCCATTTGTTGCGATGAAAGTGGATGCCTTCTTTCGCTCCCGCGAGCGAGAGACCGAAGAACGAGCCGAGTGTGATCAGGATACCGAGCCCTTCCAACCATGTCGGCCGCTCGCCGAGCAAAAGCGTGGCGCCGAAGAGCGTCCACATCGGCGTCGTCGCGCGGATCGGTGCGGCCAGCGAGACCGGCAGATGTTTTACGGCGAAGTAGCTGCACACCCAAGAAGCGGCGACGATCGTGGATTTCAACAGCAGCTGGAGGTGCTGAGTCCACGTGAGCGACGCGACTTCCAGTGAAGCCGGCAGCATCCCGGGTGACAGCGCTGGCACGGCTAACAACACACACCAGACGACCGTGCTGCAGACATTCGCGAAGAAGAGGACGGGCAGGACGGCGTTGTCGCGCACCGCGTGCTTTGTGCAGAGGTCGTAGCAGCCGAGAAACAGTGCTGAGATCAGACTGGCTACGATCCAATGCATGAGAGCGGCAGGCCGGGTGGCGACGGATCGATCCGAGCCCGAGTCGGATCGATGTGGCGCATTGCGCCGGCGGCTAGTCGGCGGTGGGCGCCGGCGCTTGGCGCAGCGCGTCGGCGAAAGGCTTGGGCTTGGCGTGGTCCTTCACGCCGGGCGCAGACTCCACCCCGCTGTTCACATCGACATAGCGTGCGCCGGTTGCGGTCACGGCTTCGAAAATATTCTCCGGATTAAGCCCGCCAGCCAGGACCCAGTTCACTTTTTTGAATTTTGTGCGGTGCCACGCGAACGACTTCCAATCACCGGTCTGCCCCGTGCCACCGACGGCATTGGGATGATAGGTGTCGAGAAGGATGGTGTCGGCGAGCGGCACGAAGGCCAAATCAAAGTCCTTGCCTGTCGGCACTCGCGGCGCGAGCCAGAGCATTTCGGGTGGAATCACATCGAGCCAAAGCGCCGCCATGAAAAACGGTGTTTCATTGGGGAAATGGAGCTGCACGCAATCGAAGCCCGCCGCTTTGATGGCGGTGAGTTCTTCAACCGAGGGCTCGACGACGACTGCGACTTTCTTACGCGGAGGCAGACGTGGGGACATCGCCGCGAATTGCGCGAGGCTCACGTAGCGCGGCGATTTTGGATAAAGGATGAAGCCAAGATAGTCGGCCCCGGCTGCGTCGGCTGCGTCGGCATCAACGAGCGAGGTGAGGCCGCAGACCTTGAAACGGATGCCGTTGATCATACGCTCAGAAGGAATTGATCGAAGCGATCACATGATCGACCTGCACGTCGGTCAGCTCGGGAAAAATCGGTAGGCTCACGCAGGTGCTGGCGGTCAGCTCGGAGACGGGGAACGAGCCCACGCCATAGCCGAGGTTCGCGTAGCATTTCTGGAGATGCAGCGGCACAGGATAGATGAGATCGGTGCCGATCTCGTGCTTCGCGAGGTGCTCACGCAACGCATCGCGGCGCGGGTGGCGAATAGTGAATTGGTGGAAGACCGATTTGCCGTAGGTCGGCTGCTCGGGCAGATGCGTGTCGGCGAGCTTGATGCCTCCAAGGTAGCGGGCGGCGATCGCTTGGCGGCGGGCAGTCCACGCCGCGAGGTGCGGCAGCTTCACGTTGAGCAACGCACCCTGAAATCCATCCATGCGAAAATTGCCGCCGATGATATCGTGATAGTAACGACGGTCCGAGCCATGCACACGAATGTGGCGGGCCTTGGTGTGGACGGATTCATCCTTGGCGACGAATGCCCCACCCTCGCCGCAAGCGCCGAGATTCTTGGTCGGATAAAAACTGAATGTGCCGACATCGCCGAAGAGGCCAACGGGCTTGCCCTTGTAGCTGGCGCCGACGGCCTGCGCGCAATCTTCGATCACGTAGATGCCGTGTTTGCGCGCGATGGCGATGATCTCGTCCATGCGCGCGGGCTGACCGAAGATGTGGACGACGATGATGCCCTTGGTGCGCGGCGTGATCGCCGCCTCGAGTTTGACCGGATCAAGATTGTAAGTGCCGGGCTCGATGTCGGCGAACACCGGAGCCGCACCGACATAATTAATACCCCACGCTGAAGAGATAAACGTGAACGGTGCCGTGATGACCTCATCGCCCGGGCCGAAACCGGCGATCATGCAGGCAATGTGGAGCGGCGCGGTGCCGCTGCTCATGCCGAGCGCACGCGGATAGCCGAGTGTGCTCGCGAAGTTCTTCTCGAAGTCCTCGACGTCCTTGCCGAGACAGAAACGCGTGGCGTCGTAGGTCGCGGTGAGCGCGGCGAGCGCGGGCTCGCGGAGGGCGCGGTGCTGGAGGCTCAGGTCGAGAAACGGGACTTTCATGGGGCGAGTTTTTTAACCAGCACTTCGACGAGGCTGTCGAGGCTGGGCGTCTTGGCGGTAAACCCGATCGGGAGGCCGACCTTCTTCATCGTGTCGCTCGTCTGTGGGCCGATGCTGCCGGCGAGTGGCTGGATAGCGTTTTTGCCGAGCTTAAGTGAGGCGGCCTGATCGACGAACGACTGCACCGCGGAGGAGCTGGCGAACAGCACGGCATCGGCGCCGCGGGCACGGAAGTCGGCGGCGACCGGATCAACGCTGAGATCGGTTTGTTCGGTTTTATAAACCTGGAGCGTATCGACGATGGCGCGGGCGGCGGTGAGTTTTTCGACGAGGTCGTCGCGATTGAGGCTGCCGGTAACGACCAGCATCTTCGCGTGATCGAGGCTGCCGGTCGCCTCGAGTTGGGCGGCGAGCGCGTCGGCCGTGGCGACCTTGGGCTGGCACTCGATCTTGATGTGATGCGCGCGAATGGCCTCGGCCGTGGCTTCGCCGATGCAGGCAAACCGGATCAGACCGAGCGAACGGATGTCGTCAAAAATGCGGCGAATCTCCTCGAAAAAATAGCGAACGCCGTTGGCGCTCGTGAAGACGAGCCAGTCGTAGCTGCCGAATTCGAGGAACACGTCGGCGAGGGCGTCGTTGGAGACTTCTTTGGTGATGGTAATCAGCGGCAGCTCGATGACCTCAGCACCGAGCGTGGTGAGTTTTTTAGCAAGCTCAGGAGTCTGCTCGCGTGCGCGAGTGACCGCGATGCGCCGGCCTTGGAGAGGTAAAGTGCTGCTCATAAAAGTCCTAGTTGTTTGAGCACCTGCGCGGCGGTGGCCACGGGCGCTTTGAAATCGTCGGGTGTGAGCGGGAGGCTGCGCACGCCGACGTTTTCGTGGAAAAGATAAAGCGTATCGACCGTCGCGTGGGCCGCAAACGCCGTGTGACAACCGCCACCGAGCGCGGACTGAAACGCGCGCTCCAAGGTCACGGCCAATGAAGTAGTCGCGTCAAAGAGCGCGGCGTATTTCTCGACATCGGCGGCGCGGCACTGAATCGCGATGGCTGCTTGTGCGACCGCAGGAACCATGTGCGTGCAGTCGAACGGCACGAACTCCGTGCCGGGCCATTCGCCGATGCCGAGGCGTGAGAGACCGGCGGCGGCGAGAATGGTGGCATCCGCGAGGTGATCGACGGCGATCTTGCGCAGGCGCGTATCGACGTTGCCGCGGATGGTCGTGGACTGCGCGTCGGGGAAATGAATCGAGAACTGCAACCGGCGGCGCGGGCTGCTGGTGGCCACGATCTTGGGCGTTTCGACACCCTTGCGCAGCACGAGGACATCGCGCGGATCGGCACGCGGCAGGTAGCCGGCGATCGCGAGGCCGGCGGGCATGTCGCCGGGCAGATCCTTGGCGCTGTGCACGGCGACATCGGCTTCACCGCGCAGGAGGGCGGACTCAAGCTCGCTCGTAAAGAGACCCTTTCCGCCACGCTGTTCGAGGGACCACTCGGTCTGCTTATCGCCGGTGGTGACGATTTTTAGCAGCTCGGCTTCGACGCCCAGTCGCGCGGCAAGATGCGCGGCCACCATGGTGCTTTGCACAAGGGCTAACGGGCTTTTGCGGGTGGCGAGGATGAGCTTGGACACGGGAAAGAAAAAGGGCGCAGACAATTGTCTGCGCCCAGAAGCTTTTGGCAACGGTCGGTTCCGCTCAGTAGCTGGCTTGAACGCCCTTCAGGTTCTTCTTGGCCATCCATGGCATCATGCCGCGGAGGTAAGAGCCGGTCTTCTCGATCTGGTGCTTTTCGCCGGCTTTGAGGAGCTTGTTGTAATTCTTAAGGCCGCCCTTGTGCTCCTTGACCCATTCCTTGGTGAACTGGCCGGATTGGATCTCTTTGAGGATCTTCTTCATCTCGGCTTTGACCTGCTTGTTGATGACGCGGGGGCCGCGGGTGATGTCGCCGAATTTAGCGGTTTCCGAGATCGAGAAACGCATGCCGGCGATGCCGGATTCATACATGAGATCGCAGATGAGCTTCAGCTCATGGAGACATTCGAAGTAGGCCATCTCGGGCTGGTAGCCCGCCTCGACGAGGGTCTCGAAACCGGCCTGCACAAGGGCGGAGGCACCACCGCAAAGCACAGCCTGCTCGCCGAAGAGATCGGTCTCGGTCTCTTCCTTGAAAGAAGTCTGGAGCACGCCGGCGCGGGTCGAGCCGATGCCCTTGGCCCAAGCGAGCGCGGTCTTCTTGGCGGTCTTGGATTTGTCCTGCGCGACGGCGATGAGGGCCGGCATGCCTTTGCCCTCGGCGTAGAGGCGACGGACCATGTGGCCGGGGCCCTTCGGGGCGACCATGATGCAGTCGACGTCCTTCGGGAGCTTGATGAGGCCGAAGTGGACGGCGAGGCCGTGGGAGAAAAGGAGGGTCTTGCCCTTGACGAGATTCGGGAGGATCGCGCTCTCGTAAACGTCGGCCTGCTTCATGTCAGGCAAGCCGACCATGATCACGTCGGCGCGGCGAACCGCCTCGGCGGTCTCGACGACCTCGAAGCCGTGCGACTCGGCGACGGCCTTCGACTTGGAGCCTGCGTAGAGGCCGATGATGACCTTGCAGCCGCTGTCCTTGAGGTTGAGCGCATGGGCGTGGCCCTGCGAACCGTAGCCAAGAACGGCGAGCGTTTTATTTTTAAACACGCCGAGATCGGCGTCTTTGTCGGTATAGACTTTAGCGGGCATGATATGGGAATTTTCGATTCGGGATTTTCGATTTTCGATTTTCGATTTCGGAAAGGCGATCAGCGCTTGAGCGCGAGTTGCCCGGTGCGGGCAAGTTCGACGATGCCGAAGGGCTCGAGCAAGCCGAGGAACGCGTTGATCTTACCTTCGTCGCCCGTGACCTCGATGATGAGGGACTCGGCGGAGAGGTTGACGATCTTGGCGCGGAAAACGTCGGCGATCTGCAGGAGTTCGGCACGGGTGCGGGAGTCGGCGCGAACCTTCACGAGGATAAGTTCGCGGGCGACGGCTTGACCGTCGCTGAAATCCGAAACTTCAACTACGTTGACGAGCTTCCGGAGCTGCTTGGTGCAAAGGCTCAACGCGGCCTCGTCGCCTTTAAGGACGATGGTGATCCGGGAGAGCGAGGCGTCGTGCGTGGGGGCGACGTTAAGGGAGTCGATGTTGAAGCCGCGCCCGGAAATCATGCCGGTCACCCGGGCCAAAACGCCGAACGTGTTCTCAACGAGGACGGAGATCGTGTGTCGCATGAAGATTTTGGAAATTATGATGATGGTGGACGCCGAGGGACTCGAACCCCCGACCCTCTCGGTGTAAGCGAGATGCTCTAACCAACTGAGCTAGGCGTCCGAGCCAAGGGTGGAGCAAAACGTGCGGGCGGTGGCGATGACAAGGAATTATTCGGGGATGACCGTGGGCTCCCCTCAGCGAACCGCCTTGGGCTTAAGGAGACCTTCGCGGACCATGAGTTCGGCGTTTTGGAGGGCGTTGAGCGCCGCGCCCTTCCAGAGATTATCACCGCTCACCCAGAGCGAGAGACCGTTGTCGAGGGCCGTGTCGAGGCGGATGCGGCCGACGCCGCACTTCACCTGCCGGGAGAAATTCAAGGGTGTCGGGTAGAGTTGCTTCGTCGGATCATCGACGAGTTCTGCGCCGGAAAATGCCCCGATGGCCTCGCGGGCAGCCTCGACGCTGACCGGGCGTTCAAACTCGGCGTTGATCGCGACCGAGTGCGCACGGACGACGGGCACGCGAACACAGGTCGCGGAGACCCTGAGCGCGGGCAGGCCCATGATCTTGCGACTCTCGTCACGCATCTTCGTCTCCTCGCCGGTATAGCCATCGCCTCCAAAGGAATCGACCTGAGGAATGACGTTGAAAGCGATTTGATAAGGGTAAATTTTCTTGGCGGGCGGCGTGCCCTTCACGTGCGCCTGCACCTGCGCTTCGAGTTCATCGACCGCATCGGCGCCGGTGCCGGAAACGGATTGATACGTCGCCGCGAAATAGCGCTTCAGGCCAAACCGCAGATGCAGCGGCCAGAGCGCCATGAGCGTGACGGCCGTGGAGCAGTTCGGGTTGGCGATGATGCCCTGATGCGCGCGCAGCCCCTCCGGATTGATCTCCGGGATGACCAACGGCACGGTCGGGTCCATGCGGTAGGCAGAACTTTTGTCGATCACGAGGCAGCCGGCCTTGATCGCATCGGGCGCGAGCGCCCGGGTGGTGGCGCCATCGACGGCGAAGAAGGCCACGTCCACAGCGGCGAACACCCCGGGCTTGGCCTCTTCGACAGTGAATTTACGGCCGTCACATTCGATGATTTTGCCCGCGGACCGCGCCGAGGCGAAGAGCCGCAGCGAGGCCAATGGGAAATTCCGCCCGAGCAAAAGCCCCAGCAATTCTTGACCGACGGCGCCCGTAGCGCCGACGATACCGACCGTGAAGGATTTCGTCTTATCCATAGATACTCCGTGGGAGTTGTATAACCAAACCCGCACCCGTCTCGGCATCAAGCCCGCAGACCGGGTTCTGCTCGTCCGCATCAGCACAGCGACGCTTCAATTCTACCGGCACGCCGACCTGGTTAAAAGCTACACCATATCCACCTCCAAGCGCCCCCCTTCCAATGTGAAAGACTCGCTCGGCACCCCGCGCGGCCTGCACGAAGTCGCCGAGCGGATCGGCGCCGGCCAGCCGCCGGGCATGGTGTTTAAATCGCGAATTCCGACCGGGCATCATTACAACGAACTCCCTGATGCCTCCGTGAACGACGATCTCATCACGAGCCGGATTCTCTGGCTGCGCGGCCTCGAGGCGGGAATGAACCTCGGGGGCAACGTCGATACCCACAGCCGCTACGTTTACCTCCACGGCACCAATCACGAAGCTCGCATTGGCGAGCCGCTGAGTTCCGGCTGCGTGCTCATGCGCAATCTCGACATCGTCGAACTCTACGAAGAGGTGCGCCGGGGCGACCACGTTTTGATCGTGGACTAGGGCCTGTTAACACTATATCAAGGCTAGCCAGATAAGGGCGAAGGTGACGAAAGAGCGGAAAAGCACATCGAGTCTGTCGTAACGGGTGAAGATGCGGCGGAAGCCCTTGAGGCGGCGGAAGAGTCGTTCGACGTGATTGCGCTCCCGATAAACCGCCTTGTTCAGCTTCCAGGGCTTGAGACGCCGAGGGTTGGGCGGGACTACCGGCTTGAAGCCAAGCAAGCTGGCCAGGCCGCGGGTCTCGTCG
>JACMRG010000201.1 GCA_014376585.1 Opitutaceae bacterium
CGCGAGATCGCCAAGCTCCCGCGCGGCGGCATCGCGTCAACCAACCCCGACGAGACCCTGATGCTCGGATCCTACGTGGACGGGGACGCCGGGATCTTCGCCCGTGACGGCGGCGGCGGCCGGGCGGCCGGGGCGACCCCGAGAGCGGCGGGGACGACGTTTCAGGCGGACTATCAGGCGCTGCGGCCGGACGGCACGCCCTTCACTTTTGCCGAGGCGAAAGAGGTGCGGATGAACGAGCAACTCGAGCGCCGGCTGCCGCGCACGATGTTCACCGTCAACATCGCGACCGGGGAAATCAAAACCATCCTCCAGTCCACCGACTGGCTGGGCCACCTCCAGTTTTCGCCGACCGATCCGGGGCTGATCATGTTTTGCCACGAGGGACCGTGGCACAAAGTGGACCGCATCTGGACGATCCGCACCGACGGAACCGCGCTCACGAAAATCCATACGCGCACGATGAACATGGAGATCGCGGGTCATGAGTTTTTCGGCGCCGACGGAAAAACGATCTGGTATGACCTGCAGACCCCGCGCGGCGAAGATTTCTGGGTCGCCGGCTACGAACTCGCGACGGGCCGGCGCACGTGGTGGCATCTCCAACGCGACGAGTGGTCGGTGCATTTCAACGTCTCGCCCGACGGAACGATGTTCGCCGGCGACGGCGGTGACGACGAGATGGTGGCGCACGCGAAGGATGGGAAATGGATTTACCTGCTCACACCGCAGCGCGTCCCGGATGTGGCGGGGATCAAAAATCCCGACGCGGCGAACCTGATCGATCCGGGATTTTTCCAGAGCGAGCGGCTCGTCAACATGGCGAAGCACGACTACCGCCTGGAGCCGAACGTGACGTTTACGCCCGACCAAAAATGGGTGATCTTCCGCGCCAATATGGAAGGCGCCGTGCACACCTACGCCGTCGAGGTGGCGAAGGCCAAGTAATGCCGGACCCCGCAGATTACTCTCATGAAAACACCCCTGCTTCGTGGTCTCGCGTTCTTCGTTTTAGTCGCCGCCGCGCGCGCGGCGGCCCCGGTCATCCCCCTCTGGCCGGCCGGTGCGCCGGGCTCGGTGGAGCGGATGAACGAGCCTGAAAAAATCGTCGGCTCCAACGTCTCCAACATCCACCGGCCCACGCTCACGGTTTATCTGCCGGCGAAGGAGCAGGCGACCGGTTGCGCGGTGATCGTCGCGCCGGGCGGCGGTCATGCGCGCCTCGCGATCGAGCACGAGGGCTACAACGTCGGCCAATGGCTGGCCGACCACGGCATCGCCGCCTTCGTCCTGAAATACCGCCTCGCCAAGGACGACGCCACGCCGGCGGGCGCGACGCAGCCCTACACCATCGAGCGCGACGCGCTCGCCGACGGCCAACGCGCGCTCCGTCTCGTGCGCAGTCGCGCCGCCGAGTGGGCGATCAATCCCGCGGCCGTCGGCATCATCGGATTTTCCGCCGGCGGGGAAGTCGCCGCGTTTGCCGCCATGCGGGCCACGTCGGGCGATCCCGCCGCCACCGATCCCATCGACCGGCTCGGCGCCCGCCCGGATTTTCAGGCCCTGATCTATCCGGGGAAATCCAACCTTATCATTCCCGGGAAAGGCGCGCCGCCGGTGTTTCTCGCCTGCGGGGCCGATGATCGCGCCGATATTTCCGAGGGTCTGCCCGCCGTTTATGTGCTCTTCAAGAAAGTCGGCGTGCCGGCCGAGTTGCACATTTACGCCGGGGCCGGCCACGGCTTCGGTCTGCGGGCCGCGAACACCTCGCCCGCCGGAGCCTGGCCCGAGCGCTTCCGCGATTGGCTCGCCGATAGGAAATTTCTAGCCGCGAAATAAATTTTCCGCCGTCGCCATGATTCGCCTCCGCCCGCTCGTCCGATCCTGCATCGTGGGATTGCTCGCCACTGTCGCTCCGCTCGCCCTGCACGCAGCTGCGCCCACCGTGGTCGCGCCGTTTCCGCAAAATATCACGCCCGGCGGTCCGCCCATCCCGGTGACGGCGCCCGTCGAGTCGGCGCACGGCGCGGCGATCCTGCTCTGGCCGGCGGGCGCGCCGGGCTCGGAAGCACGTCGGGATGAGCCGGAGCAGATCAGTTGGCGGCAGGAGGCCGACATCGTTTTCCCCGTCGTCTCCAACATCCACGCGCCTTCACTCACGCCGTTTCTCCCGACGACGGGCAACGCCAACGGGTGCGCCGTCATCATCGCGCCGGGCGGCGGGCACACGCAGCTCACCATCGACCGCGAGGGCTACGACCTCGCCCGCTGGCTGGCGGAGCGCGGGATCGCGGCGTTCGTCCTGAAGAACCGGCTCGCGCGCGACACCTCCACGCCGCGCGGGACGCCGCAGCCCTACACCATCGACCGTGACGCGTTCGCCGACGCCGGGCGCGCCCTCCGCCTCGTGCGCGCCCGGGCGGCGGAATTCTCCCTCAATCCCGCGCGCATCGGCATCATCGGATTCTCGGCCGGCGGCGAACTCGCCCTCCTCACCGCGGCCCGACACGACGCCGGCCAACCCGGCGCCGTCGATCCCGTCGAGCGGCAGAGTTCGCGGCCCGATTTTTTCGCGCCGATCTACAGCGGCGGATTGCAGCGCACGGACCTGGTGTGGTCGAAGGACGCGACGCCGCCGGCGTTCCTCGCGTGCGCCTATGATGACCGGATGCCGGAGCAACTCGCCGCCTTTTTGACCACGCTCCGCCGCTCCGGAGTAAACGCCGAGCTTCATATCTGCCACACCGGCGGTCACGGCTTCGGCGTGCGGGCGGATCGCCCTGAACTGCCCGTTTCGACGTGGCACCAGCGCTTCGTCGAGTGGCTCGGGGCGCGCGGTCTTTTGAAAAAAACATGAGGCACCGGCCCACGCTCATCTTCATCGCGGGGCTTTTCGCGGGCGCGGTCGCTCCGGCGGCGGAGCCGGCACGGCTCATCTCTTATGAGCATGAGATCACCCCGCTGCTGATGAAATATTGCTACGACTGCCACGGTGACGGCGTCAGCAAAGCCGGCCTCGCGCTCGACTCCTACGAGTCTCCTCGAGCCGGCGAGTTATCCGCTCAAGGAGACGAGCGGCTCGGGCTTTTATTGCTACGCGCTCACGTGGGGCGTGAACCAGGGGATGCTCGACCGCGCGACGATTACGCCGGTGGTTTTTAAAACCTGGGCGGCGCTGACCGCGTGTATAGACGCCGATGGGAAGCTGACGCATGTGCAGCCGGTGGGTGCCGATCCGAAGGCGTTTTCGGCGGATGCGACTGAAATCTTCGGAGTCGGCGCATCCCTGCTCGCGGGGAGTGAGATTTATCGGCTCGGCGGCGGAGTGGGGCCAGTGGGCAGGTAAGCGGGGTGCGCGTTACTTTTTCTTCGGCGCGGCCGCGCGGCTGCGGGGGTCTTCCACGACCGTGGGCGTGCCGACTTCGACTTTGCCTTCCTTGGCGATGGCGGCGGTGACGGACTCGGGGAGCTTGGTCTCGCGGCCGAAACGCGGGCCGCCGGCGGTGATCATCGAGGGCAGGACCTCGGCGAGGGAAACGCGGTTCGACGGCGTGCTCATCTTGGCGCGCCAGAGCAGGACTTTTTTCTTCTCGGTGGCGGCTTTGAAATCGTAGGCGGAGACGATCACGAAGTAGCGCTCGTCCTGAGCGGCTTGGAGGATGTCTTCATGCTCGTAGCCAAACTGGCTGACGTTTTTAAGGGTGTTACCGGCAACGAGGGCGAGCATCTCGCGCTGATTCCAAAACGTTTTCTGGGGATTGTCGGGATCGGGATTGTCGTCGATCTGCGGGTTCATGTAGCCCCAGTGGAAAACGAGCAGGAGGGTGGGCGCGGGCGTTTTGTTACCCATCACATAGTAGTTTTGGGCGGCGAGGGCTCTCGCGAGCAAGTGGGCGACAGGATTGGTGGGTGGCTTTTTATCGCCGGCGACGATGGCGCCTTCTTCGCGATAGCCGCCGACGACGGGGAAATAGAACGCGGGCTTTTCTTTGGTGGGCGGCGCGAATTTTTTGCCCTCGTCGGTCATGTCCACGACGACGTTGACGTTGGCATCGGAGGGCGCGCCGAAGCCGAGGAAGCCGGCGCGGGCGGGGAGCGCGGTGATGAGCGCGGTGAGGCCGAGTAGCAGAAGGCGGGGACTGCGGCTCATGGGTATGTGCAACGACGCGTGCCGGGGCGCGCAGGTTGCGACAGGAGCAAATTTATTTGCGATGGGGGCGTGAGCGCGGCGTGAGCGCGGCGTGAGCGCGGAGTGGGCGGGGCGCGTAGGAACGCGCGAATTGGGCGCCGCGGTCGCGGAGCGGACGTAGAGCGTGCGACTTGGCTGAGGCGCGAGTCGCAAATAAATTTGCTCCTACTAGAAATCGAACTGGTCGATATTGGCTTTGGTGAACACGAGGGGTTCACCGAGGAGGACCTCACCGTTGATGATCTGCTTTTTGCCGAGCTTGCCGGCGTCGATTTCTTTGGAGTCGGGCCTGATCTTACCGTTGGCGAACTGAACGGCGGCTTGGACGGTGAGGTAGCCGAGGTCGGTCGGATTCCAGAGGATAACCTCGGGGGCGACGCCGGCTTTCACGTAGGATTTCATGGACTTCGGCGTGGAGAGGCCGGTGAGGAAAATCTTACCGCCCGCGCCGGCCTTGGTGAGACCCTCGGCGGCGCCGGGGAGGGCGACGGAGGTGATGGCGAAGAGGCCTTGGAGCGTGGGGTAGGCTTTGAGCGAGTCGATCGTGACCTGCGTGGCGAGGGCCTGGTCTTCCTCGGTGGCTTTCGGGGTCGCGGAGAGGTTGGTCATCTTGGGGTAGGCTTTGGCGCGGTAAGCCTCCATTTCTTTGATCCAGATGTTTTGGTTATACGCGGTGAGCGAGCCGGTCACAATGAGGTAGCGCGCCTCGGGGCCGACGTTGCGAGCCATCGAATCGACGAGGGCTTTGGCGATGGCGGCGGGCGTGGC
>JACMRG010000202.1 GCA_014376585.1 Opitutaceae bacterium
ACGAACCGGTTGATCTCTTCCATGGGCGTTAGGTTTTGCCAGGGCATATGCCCCGACTGTTACCTATCACCCCGGATTAAGTGTCACCTATCTCCCCGGATCATACCATCCGCGGGGCGCAAATCGCGTTTGGTGAGCAGGAGAAATTCTGAGTGCGTGTAGCCGTAGCCGGTTTCGGCGGCGGGGTTGACGGCGAGGATGGCGAGGCTGTCGATGTCGTAAACGATGATGGGCGTGGGACAGGCCTCGAAGAGGCGGCGGTAGTTGCGCTCGTCGGTTTGCGCGAGAGTCAGCGCGCGGCGGAGTTCGATCTGGCCGACGACTTGGCGCGCGAGGACGTGCAAGGCCTCCTGTTGATCGGGATCGAGCGTGCGAGGCTGGTAGTCAATGATGCAGAGGGAACCGAGGGTGTGCCCCGAGGGCATCTTGAGGGAGACGCCGGCGTAGAAGCGGATACCGGGCTTGGCGGTCACGGCGGGGTTGTCGGAGAAGCGGGCGTCGAGGGTCGCGTCCGGGATGATCATGATCTCGTCGGGCCGGGCGATGGCATGGGCGCAAAACGAGTGGGATCGCGGGGTCTCGGTGGCATCGAGGCCGACCCGGGCTTTGAACCATTGGCGGTCGCGCGTGACGAGGGAGATCGTGGCGGCGGGCACGCCGCAGATGCGAGCGGCCAGCGCCACCAGTTCGTCGAAGGCAACCTCCGGAAGCGTGTCCAAGAGGTGGTAATCGTGGAGCGCGCGGAGGCGTTCGGCTTCGGTGCTGATGAGGGGGGCGCTGGGCATGTGAGCCCGGTAGGGCGAGGTTTGAACGAACGCAGCATCGGCTCACTCGTCCGCCCACTGAAGGCAAACTAGCGACGGCCGGTTCGGCCGCCACGAGTTTAAATTATCCTACCCGTGATGCTCGGCGAGCCAGCGCCCGGCCTCGATCGCGGCCTGACACCCCATGCCAGCGGCGGTTATGGCCTGCCGGTAAACGTGATCCGAGCAGTCGCCGGCTACGTAGACGCCGGCGACGTTGGTTTGAACCTGAGAGCCGGGCTGGGGTTTGAAATACCCGCCCTCATCGACATCGAGCGGCGGGGCGAACGGGCCGGTGTTGGGGATATGGCCGATGGCGACGAAGATGCCTTTGACGGGGAGGACGGACTCGACGCCGGTCTTCACGTTTTTCACCTTGAGACCGCTGACGGCGCCTTCGGGCACGCCGAGGACTTCAAGGGGAACGGTATCCCAGACCATCTGGATTTTTTCATGGGCGACGGCACGGTCGGCCATGATCTTGGAGGCGCGCAGCGAGTCGCGGCGATGGACGAGGTAAACTTTGCTGGCGAAACGGGTGAGGAAGAGCGCTTCCTCGGCGGCGCTGTCGCCTCCGCCGAGCACGGCGACCTCCATCTTGCGGTAGAACGCGCCGTCGCAGGTGGCGCAGGTCGTGACGCCCTTGCCGCCGTAGAGTTCTTTTTCGCCGGGAATGCCGGTGAGGCGTGGGGAGGCGCCGGTGGCGATGATGACGGTCTTGGCGAGGATGACGCGGTCGCCGCAGATGAGTTTGCGCGGCATCGAGGTGAAATCGACGCTGTCAACGGGGACCTGCTCGAACCGCGTGCCGAAGCGCACGGCCTGCTCGCGCATGTTTTGGGTGAGCTGGAAACCGTCCACGCCGTGCGGAAAACCGGGGAAATTCTCAACCTCGCTGGTCGTCGTGAGCTGGCCGCCGGGCAGGGGGCCTTCGAGGACGATGGGGTTGAGACTGGCGCGGCCCGCGTAGATAGCGGCGGTGAGCCCGGCGCAACCGGTGCCGATGATGACGACGTTTTCGACGTTGGAAGGAGTCATGGGATGATTGGGCACAGAGCGGTAAATCGGCGAGCGCGACAAGGGATTTTCCCAAAAGCAACGTAACAGGACTGTGGCATACGCGCTGCTAGGCGGTGGGGGTCTAGTCCACCACTACCATCCTGCCATGCACCCTAGCCATCGTTTGTTAAAGCGGGTCGCGGTCACGTCGCTCGGCCTCGCCGCGACGCTGTCCCTTGCCCCGGTTCTCTCGGCCCAGACGGCCGCTCCGCCGAAAGAAGAAGCGGTCATTACCCTGGAGAAATTTTCCGTGCAGGATCGCATCACCGATCCGGCCACCGCCATCGGCACCGACACGACGCGTAACACCGTGTCGATCACGCGCGAGGCGCTGCTCGCCGCGCCGGCCGGCTACTCGGGCCTGAAGATGCTGGAGTCGCTGCCGGGCTTCAACGTGCAGACGGCCGACGCGCTCGGTCTCTACGAGTTCGGCAATTCCGTCTTCGTGCGCGCCTTTTCCTACACGCAGATTTCCTTCGTGCTCGACGGCGTGCCGATGGGGCGCTCCGCCCAGTTTGGCGGCAGCCCGATCTACCGCTACGTGGACAATGAAAATATCGGCCGCGTGACCGCTAACACCGGCAGCGCCGATGTGACCGCCGTCGGCTACAACTCACTCGGGCCATCCGCCAGTTACTTCACGGTGCCTCCCTCGAAAAAGCCCGGCGCGACCCTCTCCGTGACCACGGGCTCGCACGGTCAGGAACGCTCCATCGTCAAGGTCCAGTCCGGCGAATGGCACGGCCTGTCCGCCTACCTCAGCCGTTCAAAAAACGAATCCACGCAATGGCGCGGCAACGCCGGCACCATCGACCGCGAGCATTGGGATGGTAAGCTCCGCTACGAATTCGGTGCGGGCGATTCCCTTCAGTTCACCTTCGCGGCCACCGATTATTTCGACTGGGATTCTCCCTCGATCACGAAGGCCCAATATCTCGGCACCGCCGCCGATCCCTACGGCCGGATCGGTCGCTATTTTGGTTATCTTAAGACCGTGCCCGATCTGCCCGAGACCGTCGCCGGCATCAAATACAGCAACACGGGTTACACCGATTATTATTACTACGCCATCAACTCCCGCACCGACGCGCTCTACAGCCTGAGCAACACGCTGCATCTGGGCGACAAGCTGACGTTGGACAGCACCGCCTATTACGACGACAAGCAGGGTCACGGCGCCAGTTTCGCCGGCTACTCCGCGGTCAATAACATCTATAACACCCAGCTTGCCGCCGGCGTCACCGGCCTCAGCGCGCCGCGCGGTGTGCAATACGGCATCAGCTACATCGACGGCCACCGCAAGGGCCTCACGAGCAAGCTGGTTTACAACCTCGGTCCGCAGAAAATCCAAGCCGGCTTCTGGATCGAGCGCGACAATTACCACCGCCGGCGCCTCCGTAACAATCTTGAGGGCGGCAACCCCAATGGTCGCGTGCTCTTCAACGAAATCGTCAACAAGCTCCTTGATTTCCAGTCCGTCAACGACACCCGCCAGCTCTTTCTCCAGGACTCGATCACGCTCCTCGACGGCAAACTCACGGTGGACGGTGGCGTGAAATCGCTCGACGTGGATTACAAGATCTCGGGCCACCGCGGGGCCGGCGCCAGCGGCTCCGATTATAATCAGAACATCACGCCCACGATCACCGACAACTGGAAGGACAACCTACTCCCGCAGCTCGGTGCGATCTACCGGCTCACGCCGCAGGAACAGTTGTTCACGTCTTACTCGGAGAATCTCGCCCGGCCGCAAGCCGACGACGTTTACTCACAGGCCACGTTTGCCGGCACCTCCAAAGTGGCCGCCGAAAAAGCCAAGAACTTCGAAGTCGGTATCCGCACCAACCGCGGCCAGTTCAACGCCTCGCTGGCGCTTTACTCCACGAGCTACAAGAACCGTCTCCAGACGTTCACCGCGCCGGTCGCCGGCACGCCACTTTTCGAGAGCTTCTACCAAAACGTCGGCAAGATCAAAGCCCACGGCGCCGAGATCAGCGGCGGTTACCGCCCGGCCTTCGTGAAGGGTTTGGCGCTTAACGCCAGCCTGACCTACAACGTCTCGGAGTTTCAACAGAACTACACCACGCAGGCCTCCGCCACCGCTGCGCCCTTCACCGTCGCGATCAAGGACAAGATCACGCCCGACAGCCCGAAATACATGTATCAATGGGGCGGCACCTACGAGCCCGTCAGTTGGGCCGCCGTCACGCTTTCCGGCCGCTACGTCGGCGAGCGCTACTCGAACTTCATCAACACCGAGTGGACCGCCGGCTATGTGAAATGGGATGCATCACTCGATCTCGGCGGCGGCAAAGCCGGCATCGGCGCGTTGAAAAACGTGAAAGTCCGCCTCAACGTGGATAACCTCTTCGACCGGGACGCCCTCGGCACGACCGCCCCCGCCACTACCGGTCTGGGCAACTTCCGCCCGATTCCCGATCGCACCTTCCAACTCACCGTCTCGGCTTCGTTCTGAGCACACCATCTGCTTGATTCTGTGGACGGCACCGCCCGGTGCCGTCCCTTTTTATTTTCTCCGCCATGAAACACCCTGCCTCGCTTCCGCTCCTCACCCTGACGCTCGCCGCCCTTCCGGCCGCGCTTCCCGCCGCCGACGACGCCCGTGCGATCCACGAACGTCTCATCACCTTCGACACCCACCTCGACACGCCGGCGAATTTTTCCAAGCCCGGCTGGGACATCATGGACCGACACAGCTACGAGACCGACCGCTCGCAGGTGGATTATCCGCGCATGGTCCAAGGCGGACTCGACGGCGGGTTTTGGGCGATCTTCACGGCGCAAGGCCCCCGCACCCCCGAGGGTCTGGCGGCCGCGCGCGACAAGGCCCTCATGCGCGGCGTCGAGATTCGCGAAATGGTGGCGAAGCACTCGGACAAGTTTGAACTCGCCTTCGACGCCGCCGACGCCGCCCGCATCCATGCCGCCGGTAAGCGCGTCGTCTATATGTCGGTCGAGAATTCTTACCCGATCGGCAAAGACATCTCGCTCATCCAGACCTTCTACACCCTCGGCGTGCGCATGATGAGCCCCGCGCACACCTCGAACAACGATCTCGCCGACTCCGCCACCGACACCAACGGCTCCGAATGGCAGGGGCTCAGTCCGCTCGGCAAGGAGTTCGTCGCCGAGTGCAACCCCCTCGGCATCATCCTCGGCGCCTCGCACTCGGCCGACAGTGTGTTTGACCAGATGCTCGAGCTGTCGAAGACGCCGCTCATCCTTTCGCACTCGGGCCCGAAAGGTGCCAACAACCACCCGCGCAATATCGACGACGAGCGCATCAAGCAGCTCGCCGCGAAGGGCGGCGTGATCCAAATCAACTCGCTCAGCGGCTACCTCATCCCGCAGCCGGTGATTCCCGAGCGTAACGCCGCGCTCGCGCAGCTCTACGTGAAGTTCGGCCTCCCTGCACCGCAAGCCCGCGGCGCGGGTGGTGCCGGCGGTGGCGCGGCCGGTGGCGCGGGCCGCGGCGGCCGGGGTGGTCGCGGCGGAAGTCTCGAAGGCGCGCAACGCACGGCCTTCATGCAGGCGATGGGCGAGATCGATGAACACTATCCCCTGCCGCAGGCGACATTCGAAGACTACATGCGCCACATTCTCTACACGCTTAAGCTGGTCGGCCCCGAACACGTCGGTTTCGGGGCGGACTGGGATGGTGGTGGCGGCGTCGAAGGGATGCGCGATATCACCGGCTGCCCGAAGATCACCGAGCGTTTGCTGAAAGAAGGCTACACCGAGAAAGACCTCGCAAACATGTGGAGCGGAAACGTCATCCGCCTGCTCAAGGCTGCAGAGGACTGCGCCGCCAAGACGAAAAACTGAAGTTCGATCCTAGTTTACGAAAGAAAACAGCCGGCCTGCGCTCGTCGCAGCCCGGCTGCAAATTTTAAGTGCCCGGTTCCGCAAATTTGGCGAGGCATTCGGCAGAGGTGTCTAGTCAACCACCGCGCAACTGCCATTCTCAGCAAAACCGGGCAGGGGATATGACGGTGCGGTCCGCGATTCGTTGCGCCACATAGTAGCATTCTTGTCGCGTCGGCGAATTATTCGCGCGCGCCGGCTTATCCGCCGCGCGCGGCGGGTGAATTTCACCAACGATCCGCGCGCGATTTTAAGAAAAATCAGTGCCCGGCTTCGCTTCGGCATCGGGGCTGCTAAGTAGCCGGTGTCTAGTCAACCACCATGCAACACACTACCTCCGCGCAAAGCCGGGCAGGGCGACGGTTAGCCGTCGCTTTGGCCTGTTCAACCCTATTCGCCAGCCCAGCAATTTCACTCCGAGCACAAGCGGTTTCGCCCGCGCCGAGCGCCA
>JACMRG010000203.1 GCA_014376585.1 Opitutaceae bacterium
CCGCGCTGGCCAAAGCCGATCGGCGTGAGAATATCCACCGCCCGCATCGAGACATCTTTCGCGACCTCCTCGGACTCGAGCAGAATGCGCTTGAGGGGGTAATAGGGCGTGAGTTCCTCGAAGGGCGTGACGTTGGCAATATCGTCGGGCGCGAGGCCCATGACTTTTTCAACGCGCACCACGGCAGGGCAACGATCACCCGGCTGCGGCGCCTGCACGAGCACCTCGACCTGATGACCGCGCTTCAGACCGTAGCGGTTGACGAGGCTCTCGGGCAGATAAGCGTCGTCAGGATAGAGCCGGTAGTTGCCCTGTGCATGCACAATGAACGCACCGCGATCCGTGACGTCGATATAACCGCGATCTATAATCGGGCACTTGGCGGCGGCGGCCGCTTCGAAAATTCTAGCCTGCAAAGTGCGGCGATTCGGCGCGCCGTCTACCACGATGCCTTCGCGGCGCGCAAAGGCCGTGAGCTCTGCGAGCGTCAGCGTGTAGAGATCGTCCAACACCAGTGGTTCGCCGCCCCCGGAGGAGATTTCAACCGCGAGCGCATCCAGCGCCGCGAGGTGGGTGAAACGCGCCGGATTTGGCAGATCGCCGAAAACCTGCGCGGCGCTCGGTGGCAGCGGTTGGGGCGGGTAAAAGGGTGCGTGACCGCCTCCGCCTCCACCACCGCCGCTACTGCCAACCCCGCCGCCCGGAACATTGGGCTGCCACGGGCCGCCGCCGTTACGGCCGCGTTTGCGCTTGTTCCGTTTCCAAGCGTCGCGGCTCTGCCACTCGCCTCGCCCGCCACTTTGCTGGCCACCTTGCGAACCTTGCGGCCCGCCTTGGCCACCACCGGGATTGCCGCCCTGCGCCCCAAACTGCTGTTGATCATGGGCCGAACCGGACGCGCCCTGCCCCTGATCGTGGCCGGAGGCGTTCCCACTTTGATCGGAAGACGGCGCGTCATCCGGCGAAAACGATGGGGGCTGGCTGGGCGGCGTATAATCGGATGCCGGCGATGGAGCCGGGGCAGCGACCGCAGGAGCGGGCACGAAAACCGCCGCAGGTGGGCGCTCGGGAGCGCTCTCGCGCGACGCGGGGGCGCTTTGCTCAAAAGATAATTCGCCTTCGCCGGCGCCGGCCTTCGTTTTGGCCTTGGGCTTGCGGGCGCGCGGAGCTGCGGCCGCGCGTTTCGTTTTCTTGGGCGCAGAAGATGCGGCGTTGGCGGAGGACGAGGAATCGTCGGTCTTGGGAGGGAGGGCCATGAGAAAGGGTTAAAATATCAGATGAGGCGCATCGCGCAGCACCGGGAAGGGCTGCGTCAGCATCGGCCGGGCAGCGAAGCGACGAGGGTGTCGACTTGGGCTTGGAGAAATGCGGCGGAGCCGTCGTTCCACAGGACCATGTCGGCGAGTTCGATTTTTCGCGCGAGCGGCAATTGCTTGGAGATACGTTGTCCGGCGAGTTCGCGCGAGAGGCCGCGTTGCTCCAGGCGGACGAGTTGCTGTTGCGGAGAACAGGCCACGCATACCGTGAAATCAAACCAATTTTCCAAGGCCTGCTCAAACAGCAGGGGCACCTCAAACACCCAGCGGGCCCTCGGCGCGGTCGCGAGCGTGCTCCGCCAGATCGCAAATAGCGCCGGGTGGGTCAGCCCCTCCAACCACCCGCGCTCTTCGTCGTCAGCAAACACCTTCGCGGCTAACTGACCGCGATCAATACCGCCCTGCGCACTGAGCACATCTGAACCATACCGCGCTGACACCGCCGCGATAATCACCGGCGACGTCAGGACTTGCTCCCGGATCAGCGCATCAGAATCAACCAAGCGAGACCCACGGGACACAAACGCCCGGGCCGCCGTCGATTTCCCGCATCCGATCCCTCCCGTGAGTCCCAAGATCATGCGCGAGCGAGTAACTGAGCCCGCTTTGGGCTTGCGCAGAATTTATGCAAAAACCTAATCATGAGGACAAATCTTCGCCGATAGCCGGTCGAAGCAATGTGATTTTCAACTCCGTTCATGCCTTTCATCGTAGACACCAAAAACCCGGCGGCTGTCGCTGATTTTGTGCGTCGTATTTACAACGAACTTTTCCCGGGGGCCTCGCGGGTTTGGATCAGTCGCGTTTTTGAAGACGCCGAAATGTTTTTCACGGGCCGGCATCCCGCCTACGCCCCGATTGATCTGCGCTACCACGACTTCGAGCACACGCTGCAAGCCACCGTTTGCCTCGTGGAATTGCTGGCCGGCCGCCACCACGCCGCGGTCGAGCCGCGGGCCAACGCCCGGCAGTTCGAACTCGCGGTCGCGGCTGTCCTCCTCCACGACACGGGCTACCTGAAACTGCGCAGTGACACCGCCGGCACCGGCGCCAAATATACCTTCTGCCACGTCCTGCGGAGCTGCGCCTTTGCCGCCTCCTACCTGCCGTTACTCGGTGCCACTCCGGTCGAAATCGAATCGGTGATCGGCGCCATCAACTGCACCGGACCCAGTAGCGAAATTGGTCGGCTCCAGTTCCACGACCCCATCGACCGCGTGCTGGGCTGCGCTCTCGCCACCGCCGACTATTTGGGTCAACTCGCCGCGCCCGATTACCCCGCCAAACTCGAACTGCTGTTCGCCGAATTTGCCGAATCCGATGCCTACGTGAATTTGCCCCCGGAGGCCCGCGTGTTTAAATCGGCCCGCCATCTCGCCGAGCAGACGCCTTTGTTTTGGGAACGCTTTGTGCGCCCCCGGCTCGATGGAGATTTCCGCGGCGTGTATCGTTTTCTTGCGTCGCCCTATCCTACCGGCAACAACGCCTATATCGTCGCCGCCGAACGCAACATCGCCGCCGTCCAGCAACGGCTGAGCGCCACTACGCTCGCCTAGCGTTACGCTTCGCGGCCCTGCAACCACCCCATGCTCGCCACGATCGCCTCCGCCGCCCTCCAAGGTATCGACGCCGAACCCGTTCACGTCGAGGTCAACGCGGGCGAGGTCGGCGAACCTCGAATCTACTTGGTCGGGCTGCCCGACGCCGCCGTAAAAGAATCCGAGGACCGTGTGTTTTCCGCGCTCGGCAACAGCGGCTTTCGCCCGCCCCGAACTCGCACGACCATCAATCTCGCGCCCGGCCATCTTCGCAAGGAGGGCCCGATTTACGATCTGCCCATCGCGCTCGGCATCCTCGTCGCCACCAAACAACTCATCGCGCCCCAGCTCGACGATTTCCTCATCGCCGGCGAACTCAGTCTCTCTGGTGCCACGCGCCCCGTGCGTGGCGCCCTCGCCATGGCCCGACTCGCCCGCACCCTCGGCAAACGCGGCGTGCTGCTGCCCGCCATCTCCGCCGAGGAGGCCGCGCTCGTCGAGGGCGTCGCCGTTTACCGTGTCACCTCGCTCGATCAGGCCTTCCGTTTTCTCAGCGGCGAAAAACCGCTCGTGCCGCTCGACCCCGTTCTTGCGCGCTCCCGCCCAAGCCACGCCGCCGCCGCCGAATCCTTCGGTGATTTTTCCGAAATCAAGGGCCAGCATGCGCTCCGCCGCGCCGTCGAGGTCGCCGTCAGCGGCAGCCATAATTTATTGATCATCGGCCCGCCCGGCGCCGGCAAATCCATGGTCGCGAAACGTCTCCCGACGATCATGCCGCCGCCCACCCTCGACGAGCATCTGGAGATTCTCAGCATCCACTCCGCCGCCGGTCGCACCATTTCCGGCGAGACCAACTGGGGCACGCGCCCGTTCCGTTCGCCCCATCACACTGTTTCCGACATCGCCCTGCTCGGGGGCGGCACGATCCCCGGCCCCGGCGAAATCTCCCTCGCGCATCACGGCGTGCTCTTCCTCGACGAACTCCCCGAATTCAAGCGCTCCGCGCTCGAAGTGCTCCGTCAACCGCTCGAAGATTGCGCCGTTACCATCTCCCGCAGCGCCGGCAAAGTCACCCTGCCCTGCGCGTTCATGCTCATCGCCGCGATGAATCCGTGCCCATGCGGCTATCTGGGAGACCCGAAACACGAGTGCCGTTGCACACCGTCGCAAGTCCAGCGTTACCGCGCCCGCATCAGCGGTCCGTTGCTTGATCGCATCGACCTCCACATCGAGGCCCCTGCGCTCGGCATCAGCGACCTCCGCTCGGAAAAACCCGGCGAATCCTCCGCCGTTATCCGTGATCGCGTGCAAGCCGCCCGCACCGTGCAGCACACGCGCTTCGCTGGATCGAAGACCACGACCAACGCCCGCATGAGCCACGCCCAGATCCGCAAACACTGCGTGATCGACACCAGCCTCGGCGACCTGCTCCAGCAAGCCATGGAGCAACTCTCGCTCTCCGCCCGTGCCTACGACCGCATCCTCAAAGTCGCCCGCACCATCGCCGACCTCGCCCACGCCGACCGCATCGAGGCTCCGCACCTGCTCGAAGCTATCCAATACCGCAGCCTCGACCGCGCGATTTTCTACTGATTCCGTTTATTCCCCACCCCGCGGCGCTAAACGCCGACTTAAAAATTGGTGCCCCCACGGGGTTTTGTTTTGAGACGGCTCAGAGGGAGAGAGTTACTCGTTTTTAGTTGTTATTAGCATAAATCTGTCCCCTTTTGTCCCCCATGAGTTCAAAACCCCAGCGGAAATCATGGCCGGTCACAGTCAAAGACGGTCACGCCAGCGTGAAGCTATACCGCAACACGCACCCGGGCACCGCTAGCGGCTTCATCTACGTCCTAGCTTGGCAAGGGCCGACCGGGAGGATGCGCGAGAAGTTCGCGGACGAAGGAGAGGCCATGACCGAGGCGCGAACCAAGGCGGCACAGTTACGGGCGGGCCGATTGGAAGGCGCCGCGATGACGAGCGCCGACCGCGAGGAGTTGCAGGCCGCGCGCAAGCTCACGGATGGCTTCCCTGTGCTCGCAGCATTGGACGAGTGGGCAAAGGCCCGCAAATTGACCGCAGGGAAGGTTATAGCCGCCGCCGAATCATGGGCCGCGAAAAACGGAAAGGTAGAAGTGCGGGTGAAGGTCGAAACAGTCGTGAAGGAATTTTTGAAATTGAAAACTGCGGCAGGAAAGAATGTCGCGAGCGATCACAAGCACTCGTTCGCCCTCATCGTTTCCGACCTCGGGCAGTTCAACGTCGATGCGGTTACTTCCCGCCAGCTCGACGCATGGTTGGCAAAATCGGAAAACCCAGTTACTCGGAACACCCGCCGCAAGCGCTTGGTTTCGGTGTGGCGTTGGGCACAGCGCAAGAGCTACCTGCCGCGCGACGGACGCACAGAGGCCGAGATGACCGAGCGTGCGCACGAGCCTGCTCCGATCATCGGCATCATCGACGTTGCGACATGGCACAAAGTGCTAGCCTACTTTGAAGAACGGCACCCCGATTACCTCGCCGCGCTGGTCATCGCCGGCTTTTGCGGGCTGCGCCGGGGTGAAGTGCAGGAGCAGACGTGGGAGGACATATCGACCGAGCGAAGGGTCCTGCGAGTAACCCACGGCAAGCGAGGCACGCCAGCCCGCCGAATGGTGCCGCTCTGTGACGCCGCGCTTGTTTGGCTTGCCCGCTGCAAGGGTGAGCACACCGGGCCAATCTCGCCGGCCTTCGCCCTCGACCGCATCCGGCTTTATAGCCGCCGGGCAGACCCCGCTTTTGAGCTACCCGAAAACTGTTTTCGGCATAGCTATATCAGCCACGCCGTAGCCGCTACCGGCGACATTCCCCGCGTCTCCCTCGACGCCGGCAACTCTCCGAAAGAGATTAACCGCCATTACCGCGAGCTAGTCAGCGAGGAGGACGGGAAGGCTTGGTTTGCGGTCACGCCGGAATAGGAGCGTCGCCTAACAGTCCCGCAGTTCGGTCCGTCGCTTCAAGAGCGCCTTTATTTCTTTGAGAACCCGCCGCAACTCGGCCCGGCCTTGCTTGAGGCGGGTTTTGATTGCGACGCTTACATCAAACAGATCCACAATCTGCTGCGCGATTTCTTCCGAGGAAACGCCGGGCACGAAGACGAGCCCGCGCGCGCGTGGTTGGGCTTTGAACCATGCATTAAAAGCCGCAGTCGGTTGAATCCTCCAATGCCCGCCGACCGTCGCGCGGGCTCCCGGGATAGCCTGTGCCCGGCAAAGCCGCGCCATGTGCTGCCGGGTGTAGCCGAGTTTTAGTGCGATTTCACCCGCGCGGAGCCATTTCCCCGCCTTTGTAATTGGAACATTAGAGTTAGCTTTAGAGGTAATAGGAACATTTATGGCCGTAATTGACGCGGCGGGCAACTATAAATGCTAACACATACACAAAACGCCCCGCACTTAGAAACTTACCTCACATCAAAAGCCGTCCGGGCAATGTTCGGCTACTCCTGCCCGGCTTCATTTTGGGGTTGGGTTCACCGCAACTCCGTCCCCTGCGTTCGGCTCTCACAGCGTCGGATCGTCTTCCCGCAGACCGCGCTTAACGATTTCATCGCCGCGCGCAGCACGAAGGGGGGCGCGAAGTGAAGTCCTACCTACGCCGAGTCTCGAAATCTGGACAGCGAAAAATCGAAGCCATCTGCCGAGAACGCGCTGCCCATCCGCGCGGACTCTCGAAGCGCGAAGTTGAGCGCATCGACGGCCGCATCAAGGGAAAGGCGCGCCGTTGAACGCCGCGACACAAACCACGCCGTCCCACAGAAAGCCGAGGACGGAACCTTTTTTCATGGTCCCAAAATGGGCAATGTTCGCCATCCGCGAAAACATCGAGGGCACCAATCAATCCTTCTGCGTGGCCGCTTACATCGCGCTACGCTGGAAGGCAAACGAGGGCATTAACCACGAAGGGCCGTTTGCAGCGTCGGTTAGCGACATTGCCGCCCGCGCCGGATGCTCTTACAACAAAGCCGCGAAGTCTCTCAACGTGCTTGAATCAATCGGGGTCGTCACAATCGAAAAGCAATTTTGCGAGGACAACAAAACGCGCAGTCCGTCACTCTACACCTTCCCCGCATCAGGGGGAACCCTTCCCCGCGCCAAGGGCAACCCCTTGCCCGCATTAAGGGCAACCCCTTCCCCACAGACCGATGGTTCCTCCGTGCCGATAATAGAGAAAGAACGGAAAGAACGGAAAGAACTAAAAATTGCGTCGGGCGAACCCGCCGCGATTGAGCCTCGTGCGAGAGACTTGATTTTTGAAGCCTTAGCGAAAGTCGATAACGTCAAGATTGCCGAACTCACAGGAGGCGGGCGCGGAAGCCTAAATAAGGCACGGGCGGAAATCTTCAAAGCCTCGCCCAACGTAACCCCCGCCGAAATTACCCGGCGCGCGGCGATCCTCCGCGCGATGTATCCAACCGCCACCATGTCCGCCGCATTTTTGGCGAAACACTGGGCGCGATGCGGAAATATGCCGCAAGACCCTTCATCATACGCCGCCGCGGAAACCCGGCGCCTCGAACGCGAAGCAGCCGCGGAAGATAAGGCCAAAGCCGAACGCGAACACGAATCTTTCAATAATCCATTCCTTAACAACCTCACCAACGAAACCGCCGCAGCCGCGGGAATCACGCCATGAATAAAGCCACCGAAAACATCGAGGCCGAGAATTTCCTTCTATCCTGCGTGCTCATTGAATCAACGACCGTAATTGCTAAATGCCTTGAACTTGGGATTACCGAGGACTCGTTTGTTGACGCCCGCCACAAAATCCTTTGGCGAACCATGCACGGCATGCTCATGGATGGCAACCCCGTGGATTGCGCGACTGTTTTGATAAAGCTGCGCGGACATTCCAGAGAGATGACTGAAGCGGCGATTGAGATCGGGCGCTCGGACTTGATTGAAATCCACTCCGCGCAACCGACGATTGCCCGCGCTGTTTTCTTCGCCAAGGCAGTCCGCGACGCCGCGATCCTTCGCAATCTCGTGAAGGAGACCGCGGGAATCGACGAGTCAGTCCGCGAAGCCGGCGCCGAGCCAGCCGAGGTCATTCTTCACAACGCCACTCGCGCAATCCTGAGCATTGAGGCCAAGCAGCACGCCGAGTCATGGGCCGAAACGCAAAAATCGGTCATGGCCGACTTTGAAACGCGGATTGATCCAAACGCAGTCAAGGCGGACGACGAGACGGTGAGTTGGGGCTTTGCGTGTCTCGACAAGGTTTTCGGCCCTATGCGATGCGGACAAATGAATGTCATCGCCGCCCGCCCCTCGGTCGGCAAATCCTCGCTTGCTCGACAGGTAGCAATCCACTGCGCGCTGAAATCAAATCAGCAAGTGCTCTTCGCCTCCCTCGAAGTCATGGGGAGGGGCCTGCTTTGGAATATGGCGCAGACCATGAGCAACGTCTCAGCCCAAAAGATCGGCCCGACGTGCCACCCTAAGGATTTGGCGGATTTCAAGGAGGCGCTCGGACGGGCAATGTCGCCCAGACTCGAAGTGCTCGCAGCAAGTTCCGTTTCCCTTGCCGCGATCAAGGCCCGCTGCGAAGTGCTACGCGCCAAGGGGGCGCCGCCGCGCTTGATCGTCATAGACTACATCGGTTTGATGCCCGACGCCACGCCGGAGAAAGGCGAAAACCGGGCGCAGTCGGTCGGCCGCGTGTCTCGTGCGCTCAAACGCATGGCACTGGAAAATAACTGTGTAGTTCTCGTGATCTCGCAGCTTAACCGCGACTCAGCCAAGGACGAGAGCGAGCCGCAAATCCATCATTTGCGCGAGTCTGGCGACATCGAGCAGGACGCGGACAAGATCGTTTTACTTCATCGGCCAGCCTGCACGCCATCGGGCGCCCCACAGCCGGCAGCCTCTTGCGTTGCCGAAATACCTTCGTTTTTCGTCTCAGCCATCCAAGCCAAGGGCCGCGACGATGGCACCGGCTCGGTCGGGCTTAACTTCCGCCGCACAGTCACCCGCTTCGAATCAATCCAAGCGTAGCCACTCGCGCAGCCACCCGCGCACCTGCCTGCGTTGACAGCGCCGGGGTAGGTATGGGCAACGTTCCTACCTCGCCAATTTCAAAGCTCGCCACGGTCGGCGGCATCTCTTCCCGCGCCGGCCTTCATCGCTCCACCGTTTCGCGACTCCTAAGCCACGGTCTGTTAACCCCAGATTTTTGGCTAGTATCGGGTGAGGCATTACAACCGCTCTTTGAAATCGCGCGTCTCGCCGGGACCAAAGCCGCCGCCTGCAAAAAGTAATTTCAAAACACCATGTCTATCCTCACAGCCCATTACAAACTCCCCGGCGAGATCGTCGCCCAGACCCTCGAAGAAATCGCGTTCAAGGTTCAAACGGACCTTGCGGCAACCAACTCACAAGCCGCCGCCGCCGCCCGCCCCGATGCCGCCGCCGAGGAGGTCTTCGACTCCGTGATGTCGTTGGATAAGCAGGCCGTCGCCGCGATGCGCCAAGAGTTCTCCGCCCGGCTTATCGAGCGCGAGAACACGATCAAGGACCTTCGCGGGAAGCTCGCCACGGCTGAACTCCTCAGCGCCGCCAACCTCGGCGTGCCGCCGATTCACGTAACAAACTTTGAAGGCGGCAACGTGATGGAAGTTTACAACGGGCTTACCGGCAAAGCGCGCGCCGCCTACTTTGCCAAGCACGAGAAGGCCATTTGGGCCGCTCACTCGAAAGTCTCCGATCAATCCGTTTCGTAACTCTCACCCGCTCCCACCATGGCCAATAAATTCCATAACAACCCCGCCAAGCGCCCTGCTTTTGAAATCTTCCTGAACGAGTCCGCCGGCTTCGTTCCTAAGAAAGTTGCCGCAGCATTCGCCATCTTCGAGAAACAATACGACGCCGCGAGCGCTGAGCGCGCCAAGTATGCGCCCACCGAGGCCCAGCGGGTCACAGACGCACTCCGCGATAAGACCCACGCCGACCCCACGCCCGCCAACCTTGCGGCCTACTCGGCACAGACGGCGGGCGAGGTTCACGCCCGCTACGCGAACACGGCCAACGCCCTCGCGAACATCCAGAACGAAATCGTTGAGCGGAATAAATGGGTTGGCTTAGCCATCCTCGAAGCAGTCCTCCCGATTGTTGATCGAGAGATTGAGACCGTCGAGACTACCGGGCGCAAAGCCTTCGCCGAGTTCGGCGCGGTCTATGATCCCGCGCAGGATTACCTGCTGCTTTCCCTGAGCAAGTGGCGCGACCTTGTAACCGGCGTGTTCAACGCCGACCGCCCCGGTGCGCGGCCCGACCAAGTGCGGGATTGGTTCGGCCTTCTACCCGTAGCCAAGGGCCTACTCGGCTAATCAATTTCCGCACGCGCGCAGTTACCTCCAACGGTCATTTCAAACGGGGGTGGATGGACGGCGCGCGTGCGGATTCCTTTTACATGAACAACGAACCAACGACGAACAACGCGACGAACAACGCGACGCCAACGCGAACCAACGCCGACATTCTCGCATCGCTCATCTGTGACGCCGAAGTGGCAAGCGCGGAGATCATCGCGGCAAAGCGTGAAGTCTGCGCAGAATACGCTGAGCGTTTGCGCAAACTAAGAGACGTGAAGGTGGCGTTGCACATAGCACGCGGGAAAAATTCGGAAGAGATGTTCGACGTCGGCTCGGTTCTCTCGCCGGAAATCTTGCGGCTGCTCAGCGATCCAACGAACGGGCTTTGAGAAAAGCGGCGGAAGCGGCGGTCAAAAATAAATGAGGACTCTCTTTGAGGTCCGCTCTCTTCGGAGGTAGAGCGGGAGTTCGGGCCTCTTTCATGAGCAATTCCCTAACCAAAACTGACGTGACACCTCGTTCTACCAAGTCGGAGCTTTCTCGTTCCCTTAAAATTCACCGTTCGCAGCTGGACGGCTTCCTAAACAAGACCGGCGCGCCCGCCCCGGACGCCAAGAAGCGTTATGACGTGCGAGAGGTGGCGGCGTTCATCAGCGCACAGGGAGGCGCTAATTCTCTCGACACGCTGAGGGGCGCACGGCTCGAGGAAGTGAAACTGCGGTGCGAGAAGCTGCGCCGGGAACTCGACCGCGACGCAGGCAAAACGGTGTTGCGCTCCGACGTGGACGAACTCCATGGCAAGATGGCGCTGCGCCTGAAATCGCTGCTTTACTCGAAACTTGAAAACGAGATGCCGCCAAAAATGGCGGGCTGCGATGCGTTGGCCCTGCGGAGATATGGCCGCGAGCTTGCCGACGAACTCGTGACGCGGCTAGGTGGCGATATTGACCAATGGGTGACGGTCTGAGAACCATGCGCGGCAGAGGAGCTAGGCGAGGCCCACAGACCGCGATTCCTTGCGGTTTGCGGGCCTTTGTCGCGTTGGCTGACCGTAGTTCAAGGCCGGAAGCGGCTTGACCGCTACGGCCACGGGCGCGCCGGTTTCCGTTGTGCTCTGGAATGTCGGAACGAATCAGACGCCCGCGTTTCGGTTACCTGCGACGAGTAATTGAAAAGCCTGTAAGTTTATCTAATACCTTGCTTGGTGGACCTTTTCGCGGTCCACCACTCATCTCTGAGGGTGGGCCTTTTGTTCCATATTGTGCCGTTTTCCGTTTTACGATTTCCGTTGAATTTGACCGCTGGCCGGTGCGACGTGAAAATCGCAATGAACCAAAACAAAATCACCCTCGACCGCACCGAAGCCGCCCAGCCAGCAACGAAGCACTCGGCGCGATGCACGCCCGCCTTAAAAAACCGCCCAGTAGCCGCAGCCAAAAAAGCAAAAATGTTAGAAGTAACGCGCGCCGAGGTTGAATGGCTCGTTGAGAACCTCACCAGCACAATCGATGGCGAGATGTGCGGACAGTTAACGGAAGGCGATCCGGTTAAAACCCTACGCGCTTGGAATACCTGTCGAGGATCGTTTATCGAGACGGCGCGAAAGACTTTCGTGTTTAAAGGGATCACATCGCGGGGTGAGACGAAGGCCGCAGCGACCTCCAACCGAAACCGGATCGACGCGGACGCCGCTATGCTCGAGCGCTTAGTGCCATTACTTGCGGCCTAATCTCCACTGCCACCGCAGCCCGCCCCGTTCAATCGGAGCGGGCTTTTTTGTGGGGTGGTTTGTCCCCTATCCGTCCCCTTAAATTGAGCTCCCTCTCATACTGGTGCCCCCACGGAGAGTCGAACTCCGCTTTGGTGGATGAGAACCACCCGTCCTAGCCGATAGACGATGGGGGCGTGTGAAGGAGGGGAGACGGTCTGGATTTTGGCCAACTCGTCAAGCGAGAGTTTCGGCAAGTTTGCGCGGTGCCGAAGATCACCCTCAGCAGGGGAATTGTCGGCTATTGAGCACGCCTCACGCCCGCGGATGCGCCTTCGCATAAATCTCCTGCAGCCGCGCCACGCTCACGTGCGTGTAAACCTGCGTCGTCGTCAGCAGCGCGTGCCCCAGCAATTCCTGCACGAGCCGCAGATCGGCACCCGCGTTGAGCAAATGCGTCGCGTAGGAATGCCGCAGCTTGTGCGGCGTCATCTCGAGGGGCAGCTCGGCCAGAGCCAGGTAACGCTTCAACATCAGTTGCACCGCGCGCACCGTCATCCGCGTCCCGTCCGGATTCGCCAGCACGGGATCGTCCGGCCCGACCCGTTTAGAAAACTCATTCCGCACCTTGGTCAGCACCGCGAGCGCGACTTTACCGAGCGGACAAAGCCGTTCCTTGCGCCCCTTGCCCACCACGCGCGCCACGCCACTCGCGGTATCAACCGCGCCATAGTTCAGTCCTACGACCTCGCTCACCCGCAGCCCGCCGCCGTAGAGCAACTCCATCGCCAGCCGGTCACGCCACGCGATTTCCGGACGCTCACCCTCATTTTCAATCAGACGCTGCGGCCCCAGCAGCAGCCGCTTCATCTGCTCCTCGGTCAAAAACTGCGGCAGCCGTTTCTCCAATTTCGGCAGCGGCACGCCGGCAAAGGGATTCCGCTGCAACCGCCCGCGCCGCTGCCAGAACTTCGCCCACGTCCGCAGCCCCGACACGTGATTGTGCAGCGTGCGCCGATCAAACCGGCTCCGCGCCTCGATCACAAAATCCCGCACCTCGCGCGACTCCAGCGCATCGATCCCCCGCGCCCACACTCCCGCCGTCTGAGCCCAGCGCCAAAAATCTTCAAACGCCTGCCGATAGTTCCGCACTGTGTAAGCCGAGCAACGCCGCTCCAGCGCCAGATGCTCCGCAAACGGCGCCCACCACTCCGTCGCGACCTCCGGCGGCACCTCCACCCTTTGCGCCTCTGTGCCTCTCTGGTTCAAATTCAACGGCCCATCTGGCCTGCTCCCTCTGCCATCTTCGCCTCCACCGCCCGCATCACCTGCGTCGCGTGCAACCGCAGCGCGCCTTCGGGATCGAGCCCGTTCACCCGCGCCGCCGCCGTCAGCTCAAACAACATTTTCCCCAACTCCGCCTCCGTCAGCCGCGCGCCCAACGCCCGCACCTGCGCCCCATCCACGATGCCCGCCGCCGGCACCGGCAGCGCCTTCTTCTCGATCTGCTTCCACACCGCCTCCGCAAACATCAGCGCCGGCAACCGCGGCGGCAGCCCCTTGAAAACGCCCGCGTTCGCCGGCCCGTTTTTTTTCTCCTGTGCCTTGATCTGCTCCCACTGCACGAGCACTTCTTCCGAAGTTCCGAGCTTCCCCGTGCCGAACACGTGCGGATGCCGCCGCACGAGTTTCTCGTTCACCTCGCGCGCTACATCCTCGAGTGTAAACGCCCCCGTCTCCGCCGCCAGTTGTGCGTGAAACACCACTTGGATCAGCACGTCGCCCAGCTCCTCGCGCATGTGGGGCAGGTCGCCGCGGTCGATGGTGTCGATCAGCTCGCTCACCTCGTCGATGAGGCAACGCACGAGCGAAGCGTGGGTCTGCTCCTGATCCCATGGACAGCCGTCCGGCGCCCGCAACCGCGCAATCGTCGTCTGCAATTCATCCATCGCGTTCATGCGCTGAGCAGAAACCACGAAACCCGCCAAACCCACTAAAATTTATCGGAAACTCTTCTCTGGTTTTCGTGTGTTTCGTGTATCCCGTGGTGATCACATGCCCGACAAGCTCACCGAAATCATGGCCTGGAAGCGCGCGGAAATCGCCCCCGTCGTGCGCCCCGTGCCCCTCGCCGAACTCGCCGCACTGCACGCCTCCCTGCCGTCTCCACCCTCCTTCGCCGCCGCCCTGCGCCGCCCCGACGGGCAGCTCGCCGTGATCGCCGAAATCAAACGCCGCTCCCCCTCCGCCGGTGCCATCGCCACCGGTATCGCCGCACCCGTCCAAGCCGCGCGCTACCGCGCCTCCGCCGCCAGCGCCCTCTCCGTCCTCACCGACGAGAAATACTTCGGCGGCACCCTCGAAGATCTCGTTGCCGTCACCACCCATTTTCATCAATCGCCGCCCGCGCTGCCCTGCATCCGCAAAGACTTCTTCGTTCATCCGATCCAAGTCCTCCAAGCCCGCCAGGCCGGCGCCAGCGCGATCCTCATCATCGTCCGCGCACTCACCGACGACGAAATCACCATCCTCCACGCCGCCGCCCAAGCCGCCGGCCTCGACGCGCTCTTCGAGATTCACAACGACTCCGAACTCGCCCGCGCCCTCGCCCACGGCGCCAAGATCATCGGCGTCAACAACCGCGACCTCGCCATCTTCACGACCGACCTCGGCCTCAGCGAACGCCTCATTCCGCAATTCCCGAAACACATCATCGCCGTCAGCGAGAGCGGTATCCACACCGCTGCCGACGCCACCCGCGTCCGCGTCGCCGGTGCGCACGCCGTCCTCGTCGGCGAAGCCCTCATGAAGTCCCCTGACCCCGCCGCACTCATCGCCTCGTTCCGCCCCGTTCCGACCCCGCCCCAACCATGAGCACATCCTCCTTCTCCCCGGCCTCTCCCTTCATCAAGGTCGGCGGTCTCGTCTATTTCTCCCGTATGCTGGACAAGATCCGCCGCCACGCCCGCGGCGAACTCCACCCCGACTACCACGCCAACCTCGGCCTCGCCCTCGACGCCCGCTGCTGCTCCCACCTCCACGTCGCCTATGAGACCCTTCGCGCCCGAGTCCTCGCCGGCGGCACCGACGAAGAACTCTTTGCTTGGTGCCAGACCGACGGCCGTCGCCTCACCGCGCACGATTTCCTGATTTGGAACGGCTTTGCCCCCAAGCGCGGCTGGCGCGACGACGCCACCGAGGGACTCGAGCGCGCCAAGGCTGCCGCCGGCCTCGCCGATCGCGCCGACCTCACCACGTTTTTCGATTTCTTCGAGGTCGATGAAGGCCGCGCCCCGCGCTGATTTCGCCGCGCACTCTCCGCCTCCCTCCCCCGTGGTGCTCTCCACCTCCTCCCGCCCACATGGCTAAAATGGCCCCACTCCGCGCCGACGGCCTGCTACCGCGCGACGAATTTATCCGCCGCCTCTCCCGCAGCCTCGCGGTGGGTGGCGGGTTAATCGTGTCGTCGTTGTCCATCGGTATGGCTGGATACCACTGGATCGGCGACCTGCCGTGGATCGACGCCTTCCTCGACGCCGCCATGATTCTTTCCGGCATGGGCCCGCTCTCCCAATTGCACAGCAACGCCGCCAAACTCTTCGCCGGCTGCTACGCCATCTACTGCGGCATCGCGCTCATCAGCACCGCCGGCATCATGCTCGCACCCGTCATCCATCGCTACCTCCATAAATTCCACCTCGAGGACGATTCCAACGACTAGCTCATGCCCCTTTCTCCCACCGCCACCCGCGACCTCCTCCTCTCCCTCGGCCATCACCCGAAACGCGCCCTCGGCCAAAATTTCCTCGTGGATGGCAATATCGTTCATAAGTCCCTCGCTCTCGCCGGCGTCGCGCCCGGCGACACCGTAATCGAAATCGGCCCCGGTCTCGGCACCCTCACCGAAGCCCTGCTCACCGCCGGCGCCACCGTTTACGCCGTCGAACGCGACGAACGCCTCCTCGCCCACCTCACGGACACGCTGCTCCCGCAATTTCCCGACCGCCTCCACCTCCTCTTCGGCGACGCCGTTGAATTCCCTCTCGCCGGTTTCGTCCCCGCCCACGCTCCGACCGAC
>JACMRG010000030.1 GCA_014376585.1 Opitutaceae bacterium
TCGTTGGCGGCGATTTGGGTCTGGCCGTTGAAGAGCGCCAGCTCGGGGTCGGCCATCGTGCCGGCGACGCCGAGGGCGCCGTGTCCGGGCCCGGCAGCGCGGATGGGGGCGGATTTCGGACCGCCCTGCATGGTGAGGCCGACGGTGAGAATCTGGTTGGCCGCGAGCGTGGTGCGGACAGAGACGTTGCTGAGGCGCGGTGCGAGCAAGGTGAGCGTGGCAGCGTTGCTGGTGACGGAGCCGACCGCGTTGGTAACGGTAACGGTGTAGCTGGCGACGTCGCCGGACTGGACGTTGGGCAAGGTCAGCGTGGAGTTCGTGGCGTCGGAGATGGAGACGCCATTTTTCCGCCACTGGTAAGTGAGTGGGGCTGTGCCACTGGCACTAACTACGAAACCTATACTGCTGCCCGCCACAGCACTGGCAGACGTGGGTTGAAGTGTAATCGCTGGAGTAAGTGCATTTATTGTAAGAGCAGCAGCACCACTTGTGATCGAACCTGCGCTATTGGTGATAATCACTGTATAGCTTCCAGCAGCAATGCTCTCCACCGAACTCAGCACCAGTGAGGCATTCGTGGCACCCGAGATAACTACTCCATCTTTGAGCCATTGGTAGCTAAGTGGTGCAGTGCCACTAGCAACAACTAAGAAGGTTACGCTACCGCCAGCAGAAATAATCTGAGAAAATGGTGATATAGTAATTTGAGGAGCAACAGGCGCCAAAATAGTAAAATCGAGGTCCTCTGTGTTAAAGCTATGGCGCTGAGCCTGCAACTGCCCACCGTTTGCGTAATATTCACCACCGCGCGCCCATATTTGTTGAACTGTCGTTCCGCCCGGACTCTCGGTGATAGAAATACCTTGGCAGCTATAACGCCCTACTAACGCTTGCGCAGTAATGCGAATCGTGAAAGCCCCGTTACGATTAAAGCTAACCGAGCCAGCAGGGAGACTCACATTTCCCGGACCGATATAGCTAAGAATAACCTGTGGGATCGGGTCAGTCCCAACGGAATAGCTAACAGGAACAGTCAATATATCACCGCCTGAACCACTTTTCGCCGAAATAGAACCTACAGTTTTGAGGCTTCCGTAAGTGAAGCTGCTAACTTGACCAAAGACTCCACAAGATAGAATAACCCAAAATATAAAAATAAGCTTTTTCACCGTTAACGCTTTAGATCACTATACTTTGCGCAGAGCTAAGATTCCTATCACTCAGGTTTATGGGATCACTCGAACGAAAGCTCGGCGAACAGATCTGCCAGCGGGAGGCGGAAGCCGGGGAGCACGTCTTCGCCTTCGAGGATGTCGGTCACGCGCAGGAGGCGCTCGGGCTCGGGGGTGCGGTAAACGAGGGCGTTGCGTTCGGAAGGGTTGATGACCCACGCGAGGTGCACGCCTTGGACGAAATAGAGCGTCAGCTTCTGGTGGGTGCGGGCGGGCGTATCGGAAGGTGAAAGCACTTCGACCACGAGATCGGGCGCGCCGGGGAAAAAGCCGCGGGGGAGCCGCTTCATGCCGGAGAGGGGGGCTTTGGCGACAAAAGCAACATCGGGTGAGAGGAGATCGTCCGGGGTGAGTCTGAAGCCCGTGCTGGAATCAAACACGACACCCAATCCGAGCGGGGTGGCGTGCCGGTCGATGGCGGCAGCGATCAGAAAGGAAATGTGGCCATGTTCCGACCCGGCAGGGCTCATGATGATTTCTCCTTGGAGCAATTCGCGTTTATAGCCGTCCTTTGGCAGAGCCATCAGCTCCGCGTCGGTCCACGATTTAACGGCGGTTTCCATGACGAGGAAGAACGTGCGAACAACGCCGGGTGAGGCAAGACGGGAGTCGGGAGGTCGGTGGCGAAAGGAAGAGGGAATTGGGCGGAATTTTTACCACGAAACACACCAAATACACGAAAAGGGAAAGGGGTGGGGCTACGGTGAAATCGTGGCACAGAACCAAGATTCAGATGAGCACAATTGGAAGGGGCGCGAAACGCGCGGGGAGAAGCGAGCTGGATTGCCGTGTCGCTACGCTCCTCGCAATGACGGACAAGAGGCGGCACGCCGCCGAGCGGCGGCCCTACGCGAAAGGAAACGCTCGGCGCGGAATCAGCGCCTCGTGAGCCAAGCGCCGAGCGGGCCTTGGTAGAAACCGAGGATCACCGTCGAGAGAGCGAGCGCGCCGAGGGCGAGGCCGGTGACAAAATCAACGGGCGTGCGAGCGGGACGCGCGGGGGCGTCGGGGGAGTTCGCCCACGTCTCGAAGAAGGCGGCTTTGATCCAGCCGAAGTAGTAGTAGATCGAGATCACCACGCCGAGGATCGCGACGGCGAGCAGGCCGTAGAGGCCGGCTTGAAAGGCGGCGATGAAGATGAAGAGCTTGCCCATGAATCCGACGAGCGGCGGGATGCCGGCGAGCGAGCCAAGGCCGATCGCGAGCACGAGGGCGAGGAACGGGTGGTCTTTCGACAGACCGGCGTAGTGGTCGAGTTCCTGGTCGGCGTCGTCGGGGCCGGCGAGGTGTGTCATCACGCCAAACACGGCGAACGAGGCGAGCAGGTAGGCGAAGAGATAAAAGTAGATCGCACCGGTCGCCATCGGAACGCGGCTCACGGCGGCGACGCCGAGGATCAGGAAACCGGCGTGGGAGACACCGGAGAGGCCGATGAGGCGTTTGACGTTGTGCTGGGTGAGCGCGGCCAGATTGCCAAAGAGGAGCGTGGTCGCGGCGAAGAAAGTGAGCACCGGAGCGATGAGCCACGCGTAGCTGGCGAAGACCGTGCCCGCGAGGGCCAGCAGCGCGGTGAAGCCGACGGCTTTGGAGGACACGGCGAGAAAGGCCGTCACGGGCGTGGGCGCGCCCTGATAAACATCGGGCACCCAAATTTGAAAGGGAAACGCCCCGATCTTGAACGCGACACCGGCAAGCACGAAGACGATGCCGACGCTCGCAAGGAAGTTATGAGGATTGGCCGCGAGGAACGCGGCGAGCTGACCGTAGTGCATGCTCTGCGCGGTGTGGGCCGGGAGCGATGGGTTACCGGCGACGCCGTAGAGCAGCACGATGCCGAAGAGGAGAATCGAGGAGCTGAGCGCACCCATCACGAGGTATTTGAAGCCGGCCTCAAGGGTGAGCGAGCTGGTGCGGTAGTAACTGACAAGGATGTAGAGGCCGATGGTGACCGTCTCCAGCGCGACGAAGAGCATCACGAGGTGGTTCGCCTGCGCGAGGAGCATCATCGCGGCGGTGACGACGAGGACAATGTGGTAGAACTCGACGCGGGGCATGCGTTGCTTCGCAAGGCTGACGCGGGCGAGCAGGCAGACCATGATCGCGGCGATGAGAAAGAATACGCGCATGATCTGGCCGCCAGGCGTGTGGCGCAGCAGGCCGTTGAATGTCTCTTCGCCGAGATAGGCTGACTGGAAATTCACCAGCACATCGCTCAAAACACAGAGCAGGCCGACGAGCGCGGCGGCCGGGACCGCCTGGTGCTGCTGCTTGGGGAAAAGGAGCTCGAGCACGAGCAGGAGCAGCGCGAGACAACCGAGCATGATCTCGGGGGTGATAGCGCCCCAGAGGTTGCGGCTGGCGAGAGTTTGAAGGACCGAAATATCCATGGCGGGGCGGCGTTACTTGACGGCGGCGACCGTGGCGACGGGCGCGGGCGCGAGCGTGGCGTCGAGGGCGGTGGAGAGGGATTTCGGCCAGAAGCCGACAAACACCAGGGCCGCGAGGAGGATGAGGGCCGGGATGCGTTCGCTCCAGCGGAGGTCGGTCACGGGATGCTCGGCGGCGATCTTGGTGAACTCGGGAGTGGCCGGGCCGAAGAAAACACGGGCGGCGGCGCGCAGGCCATAGACCGCCGAGATGACGATGCCGGCGACGGCGAGCGCGGTAATGAGCGGCGAGAATTTCCAGAGCGCGATGAAGATGGTGAGTTCGCCCCAGAAGTTGGCGAAACCGGGGAGGCCGATGCCGGCGAACGTGGCGGCGACGAAGAGCGCCGCGAGCACCGGAGCTTTTTGCGCGAGGCCGCCCATTTCATCGAGGGCAAAGGTGTGCGTGCGGTGATAGACGCTGGTGGTAAGGAGAAACGTGAGCGCGACGGATAAGCCGTGGGCAACCATGAACAGAACCACGCCGCCGACGCCGAGGGTCGAACCGGCGGCGATGCCGAGGAACGCATAGCCCATGTGCATCACGGAGCTGTAACCGACCATCTGCTTGAGATCGCGTTGGGCGATAGTGATAAACCCGATGATGAGGACATTGCCCACGACGGCGAGCCACGCGAGCGGATGCGACCAGTGCGTGAGGCCAGCGGGCAACAGCGGCAGCGCGATCTGGATGAGACCGTAGAGGCCGAATTTCTTGAGGACCCCGGCGTGCAGCATCGCGGCCGAACTGGGCGCGGCGCCGTAGCCGAGCGGAGCCCACGTGTGGAGCGGCCACAGCGAGACGAGGATGCCAAAGCCGAGGGCGAGGAGGCCGAAGATATTTTGCTGCACCGTGACGCCGAGTGGCTGGGCGGCGATCACGCGGCGGAGTTCGATCAGATCGAAGCTGTGCGCGCCGCTCTTCACGTAGAGCGCAATCAGGCCGATGAGGGAGAGCATCGCGCCCGCGGTGAGGTAGATCGTGAGCTTCATCGCCGCGTAGTTGCGGTCGCGGCCACCCCAGACGCCGACCATGATGAAGGTCGGAATCAGCGCGAGTTCGTGGAAAAAATAGAAGAAGAAGATATCGACGCTCGCGAACACGCCCATGAGTCCGCCCTGCATGACGAGGAGCAGCATCAGGTAGATTTTCAGGCGCTCGGCGCCGGACTGGATGGCGTAGAGACCGGCGGCGAAACCGACGATACCGGCGAGAACGAAGAGCGGGAGCGAGATGCCGTTGAGGCCGAGTTTCAGGCCGATGCCGAGGCCGTCGAGGCCTGTCGAGTAGGACGTGAGAAAGGCGTAGCCGTTGGTCTGCGCAGCGGAGCCGTAGTAAAACCAGACGTGCAGGGCGAGCAGCAGCGGGAGGCCGAAGCCGATGTAGGCAAGCTTGGTCGAAAAGCGCTTGGGCAGGCCGCAGGCGATGGCCAGGGCGATGGCGAGCGGCGCGACGATGGCGGCGAGGAGAGGATCGAAAGGCAGGTTGCTCATCGCGGGATCAGAAAATCTCGGTCGCGTAGATCCACAGGATCACGACGCCCAACAGGAACCAATAAACGTAAACATTGAGGCGGCCGACGTGCAGCGCGCGCGCGCCCAAGCCGACCAGACCGACGACCCCGGCGAGGCCGCGGACGATGAGGCCGGCGAGGAAGATCTGCTCGAGGAAGTTGAGAAAAAGCGCGAAGCGCTGCTGAACCTTGGCAACGTAGTAGTCGTAGCCTTTGTCGAAAGAAAGTTGGAGGGCGGTGAGCGCACCGAAGAGGCCGGGGGATTTTTGCTGAAGCGAGTCGGTCGAGGCCGGGGCGTAGAGCGCGAGGGCGGCGCCGGCGCCAACGAGCATGACGGCGAGGCTCGTGATGAGGATGACGGTGTGGTCGGAGCCGTGGGCTTCGGGAATGAGTTCGAACACACCGGTGAAGACCTGTGGGTAAATCGCGGTGTAGCCACCGACGACGGTGAGGATCGCGAGGACCACGAGCGGCGCGGTGAGGGTGAGGCCGCCTTCGCGCGCGTGGGCGGCGGAGTCGGAGCGCGGCGTGCCGAGGAAGGTGATTTTCCAAAGGCGCACCATGTAGAGCGCGGTGAGCACGGCGGTGAAGGCGAGGACGGCGAAGACGGCTTTATTGTTAGCGAACGCGAGATAGAGGATGGCGTCCTTGGAGAAGAAGCCGGCGAGGAAGGGAAAGCCGATGATGGCCGCGACGCCGAGGGTGAAGGTCGCGAAGGTGAGCGGCATTTTCTTCGCGAGGCCGCCCATCTGGAAGATGTTTTGCTCGTGATGGCAGCCGTGGATGACGGAGCCGGAGCCAAGGAACATCAGCGCCTTGAAGAAGGCGTGCGTCGTGAGGTGGAACATCGCGGCGCCGACGCCGGCGGCGATGACCATCGTGTGAGTTTCGGTGCCGTGCGAATGGGAGACAGTCAGCGAACCAAGGCCGAAGGCGGCGACCATGTAGCCGAGTTGGGAAAGCGTGGAGTAAGCGAGGACCTTCTTGATGTCGCTTTGGACGATCGCGCAGAACGCGGCGTAAAGCGCGGTAGCGGTGCCGGTCCACATGATGACGGTAAGCGCGTCAGGCACCATGAGGACGTTGATGCGGCAGAGCATGTAGATGCCGGCGGCGACCATGGTCGCGGCGTGGATGAGGGCGGAGACGGGGGTCGGGCCTTCCATGGCGTCGGGGAGCCAGACTTGGAGCGGAAGCTGGGCGGATTTGCCGACGGCGCCGCAGAAAAGAAGGAGCGGGATGAGTGTGCTGAAGACGAGGGCGTGAGCGTCAGCCTTGGCCGCGAGTTCGGCGAAGTTGACGGTGCCGTTGGCCCAGTAGCACATCACGATACCGAGGAGAAAACCGAAGTCGCCGACGCGGTTGGCGATGAAAGCTTTTTTCGAGGCGGCGGCGGGCGCGGCTTTTTCGTGCCAGTGGTTGATGAGCAAGTAGGAGCTGAAACCGACGAGCTCCCAAAAGATAAACATCATGAAAAGATTGTCCGCGAAAACGATGCCGAGCATCGAAAACATGAAAATAGAGAGACCCCCAAAGTAGCGGGCGCGCGCGGGATCGTCGTGCATGTAGCCGAGGGAGAACACGTGAACGCACAGGCCGACGATGCCGACGATCACGAGCATCAGCGACGCGAGGTCGTCGAACTTGAAGCCAATGGACAGGGCGAAGGAGCCGAGCTTCAGCCATTCGAAGGAGGCGGTGAAGCGCTCGTTGTGCAGCGCGAGGATGATCGCGATGGTGGCGATGACTGCGGCTACGGTGGTCGAGATCGCAGCGGCGAGACCGCCGGAACGGCGGAAGAACAGCGCGATCGATGCCGCGGACGCGAGCGGGAGCAGAAGGATGAAGATGGCGTGCTGGAGCATGGTCATCGGCGTCAGTTCTTCAGGGAATCGAGCTTGTCGATCTGCACGGTGTGACGTTTGCGGAAGAGGGCGACGATGATGGCGAGACCGACCGCTACTTCGGCGGCGGCGACGGTGAGGATGAAGAAAACAAAAATGTTACCGTCCATCGTGTTGTTGAAACGGGAGAAGGCGACGAGCGCCAGGGTCGAGGCGACGAGCATGAGTTCGAGGCTCATATAAACGACGAGGGTGTTGCGCCGCAGCAGCACACCGAAGAAACCGATGCAAAACAGCAGGGCGCTGATGATCACGTATTCGTTGAGGCTGGCGGTCATCATTTGAGGTCCTCCAAGCCATCATGCTTCTTGCTGAGGACGATCACGCCGAGCATCGCGATCAACAGCAGGAAGCCGATGATCTGCACGGGGAGCAGGTAGGTCGTGAAGAGGTGGTAGGCGTAGAGCTTCATGTGCGCGCCGTCGGCGGCGAGGCGGTTGAGGCGGGGCGCGTCGAGATGGCCCCTGACGGCGATCGTGCCGAGGCCGGTGAGGAGCAGCGCAAACGACATGAGGCCGGCGAATGTGGTCAGGCCACTGAACCCGAACGACTGACGGCCCTGCACATCGAGCAGCATGATGATGAAGAGGAACAGGGCGACGACCGCGCCCGCGTAAACCAAGAGAAGAATGAATGCCAGCAGGTAGGCATCGAGTTGAACGAACAGGCCGGCGACGCCAACCAGACAGAGCAACAGGCAGAAGGCGGCGTTAACGGCATTCTTGTTCACCACCACACCGACGGCGCAGAGCACCGTGAAGATAGAGAACAGCAGGAACAGAAATTGAGCTAAGTCAGGCACGGAAGGGGCAGGTGTTGGCGGCTGGTCTGGGGGCTGGCAACGACGGATTAATGGGTGTTGCCGTGTTCTTCCGCGGCTTTCTTTTTGTCCCACTTGAAGTGCGCGTCGGGCAACGTGCCGCCGAGTTCGTAGAGGCGATCTTTATGGTTTACCATCTCCGCGCGGGTGTAGCCGGACATCGAAAACTGGTTCTGCAGGAAGATCGCTTCCTCGGGACAGACTTCCTGGCAGAGGCCGCAATAAATGCAGCGCAGCATGTCGATATCGAAGGCCTTCGGACCCTTCTCAACGTGCGCGCGGTCGGGTTCGTCGGCGGGAATCTCGCCCGGGGTGATGCGGATGGCTTTGGGCGGGCAGACGAACTCGCAGAGCTGGCAGGAGACGCATTTCTCACGCCCATTGGGGTCCATCACGAGCGTGGGCACGCCGCGATAACCGTCGGGAATCGTCGGCCGCTCCTCGGGATACTCGAGGGTCTTCTTCGGTGCGATGAGATGCTTGAAAGTCGTCTTCAACCCGCCGGCGATTTGCGGGAGGTAGGTGCGCTCCAGAAAGGTGAGCGGCTTGCGTTCGACGGTGATGACGGCCATGGCGCGGATCGGGTGGGAAATTACTTTTGGATCAACGCGATCGCGATCGCGTAGAAGAGAAGGTTGGCGATGGAAAGCGGCAGCATTTTCTGCCAGCCGATCTTCATCACTTGGTCATAGCGGAAACGCGGCAAAGTCCAGCGCACCCACATGAAGAAGAAAATCATCGCGAGGACTTTCCCCATGAAGATGGAAATGGAAAGAAGGCCGACAAACAGCGGAGCGTGCGCGAACGGAAGAATATGACCGAGCCAACCGACCGCCGTCGCGAGGGAGACCCACGGGAGGGGATTCCAGCCGCCGCCGAAGAGGAGCATGAACACGCCCGAGCCCACGATCATATGCGAATACTCGGCGACGAAGAAGAGGCCCCATTTGAAGGCGCCGTATTCGGTGTGAAAGCTACCGACCAAGTCGGCTTCGGATTCGACGGTGTCGAATGGTTGACGGTTAGTCTCGGCGAAGAGGGCGACGAGGAAGATGAACGCCGAAACCGGCATCAGAAAACCGAACCACATGCCGCCAAGGAAGCCGGGCTGACTCTGGAACTCGACCACGGCACCGAAACCCATCGTGCCGGGTGTGCCGGGGGCGTTGACCCAAAGGAAGACGGGCAACACGGCGAGCGTCATCGAAAGTTCGTAGGAAATGAGCTGCGCCGAGGCGCGCACGCTGCCGAGGAACGGGTATTTCGAATTCGAGGCCCAACCGGCGAGAATCATCGAGTAAACGCCGAGCGAGGAAACGGCGAACACGGCGAGCATACCGACGTCGAGCGGCGCGAGACCGAGGGGGATCACTTTGCCGGCGGCGTCGAAGTAGGCGCCGAAAGGCACCGCAACCACGGTCGTGAGCGCGGGAATCATCGCGACGATGGGCGCGAGGATGAAGTAGAATTTGTTAACGTGGCCCGGCAGCGAGTCCTCCTTAAAGAGCATTTTTCCGCCGTCGGCCATCACGTGGAAAACACCGAGGCGTTGGAGAAATTTCCCGAGAAAGGGAATCCACGCCACCCACGGCACGATGGCGCGGTTGGGGCCGGGACGATCCTGAATCCAAGCGGCGACTTTACGCTCGGCCATCGAGCACGCGCCGGCGATGGGGAAGATCACCATGATGACCGCGAGGCCTTGAATGAAGAGCCGAAGGACGAGCGGAATTTCGAAGTAGAAGTCGAACATGGCGGCGCGGCGTCAGCGATGATCAGGCGGTCGCAGCGGCGACGGCGGGTTGCGCGGGTTTGTAGTGGAGCGTCTCGCCCTCGGCGAAAGGCAGCGCCGCGAACGGCGTAGCGTCGAGGAGCAGACCGGTCTCGGGCAGATTGGCGAACGCCATCGTGCCGAGCGCGGGGACTTCGGCGGCGATCACTTTCCAGAGCGCGTTGATCTCGGCGGGCAGCGTCAAGCCGGCGGCAGCGGTCACAAGCTTGGCGAGGACCATGAGATCGTCAGTGGCGCCCACGGGGCCGGGAACCGCTTTGAAGAACTTCTGGATGCGGAACTGCTGGTTCACAAACGTGCCGCTTTTCTCGAAAGGGGACAGCGTCGGCAGCACCACTTTGGCGGCGGCACTGGAGGCGTTGAAATGTGAGCCGAGATAGACGACGGAGACTTTTGTGAGCTGCGCAGAGGTGAGTCCAGCGGCGGCGAGGTCTTCGTTGATCGCAACGATCACTTTAACTTTGCCGGCGTCGATCTGCGCGCCGAGACCGGTAAGTTCGCCGAAAGGCAGCGCGGTGATCAGGCCGGTGACGAGCGCGCCGCGGACGTTGGGATTACGGTCGGCGGAGATGAGGAGCTGGTCGCCCTGCCCTACCCGGCTGACGAGCTGAGTGGAGGCCTTGAGCGCATCGGCGAGTTTCCTCGTGAGGAACTGTTCCTCGACCGAGGAACGACCAGAACCGACGACGGCGATCGCGCCGGGGGCTGAGTTGGACTTAAAGAGTTCCGCGGCGGCGTTGACGGCGACGTCGAGGGCGCCGTCGGTGCCGTTGATCTTGATCGCCGTGAGGCGGTCGGAAGCTTTGACGGCTTTAAAGAGCACGCGGGCGCTGTCAGCGAGCCACGTGTCGTTCACGTCGTCATTGCGGCGCGGGGTGATGCGGTAGATCACGCCTTCGCGGGACCAGACAACGGTATTGGCGCCGACGGAGGATTCGGTGTCGATGGCGTTGGTCTGCTTGAGAAACCAGACGCGCATCTTGAAGCGAAAATCGCTGCTCGTGAGCGCGCCGACCGGGCAGATGTCGACGGTGTTGAGCGAGTAGTTATTCTCCAGTTTCTTCCCGGGATAGCAGGTGAGCGTCGAGTAGCTGCCGCGATCCACGAAGCCGAGGACGTCGTCCTTCACGATCTCTTTGGAGAAACGAATGCAGCGGGAGCAGAGGATGCAGCGCTCGTCGTCGAGCGTGACGCGTGGCCCGAGCTGCGTGCGCTTCGGCTTCACGTTTTTCTGCTCGATGAAGCGCGAGTAACCGCGGCCGTAGCCGGTGGCCTGTTCCTGGAGTTTGCACTCGCCGGCTTGATCGCAGATCGGGCAGTCGAGCGGGTGATTGATAAGGAGGAACTCCATCACGCCTTCGCGCGCGTCCTTCACCATCGGGGAGAGCGTCTTGACGTGGAGACCGGGCGAAACGTTGGTGCCGCAACCGATCTGGGGGCGCGGGATCCAGTTGATCTTCTGCTTGCCGGTGGCCGGGTCCATGATCGCCGCTTTGGTCGAGGGATCGACGGCGGGCATGCCCATTTCGATGAGGCACATCCGGCAGTTGCCCACGATACTGAGCTTCGGGTGATAGCAGTAGTGCGGCACATCGACGTTCACGAGGCGGGCGGCCTCGATCACGTTGGTGCCCTTCGGCACGGCGATCTCCTTGCCGTCGATGTTGACGGTGACGAGGTCGGGTTTGGCGGGAGCGATCATCGGAAATTCTGATTAACCACAAAGGCACAGAGACAAAGGCAAAGCCCTGTGTTCGAACTCTGTGCCTCTGTGTCTCTGTGGTTCATGTTTAGACGAGTTCATGCGCGCCCTCGGGCTTGGCGGTTTTTTTGGTCTCGGAATATTGCTTAAATTCGTCGCCGAATTTCGCGATGAAACTCTGGGTCGGCCAAGAACAGGCTTCGCCGAACGCGCAGATCGTGCGGCCGGGAATCTGGTCGGCGACGCTCTTGAGGAGCGCGGCGTCTTCGGGGCGGGCTAGGCCGTGGACCATGCGTGAGGAAATTTTCTTCATCCACAACGAGCCCTCGCGGCAGGGTGTGCACTGGCCGCAGCTCTCGTGGGAGTAGAACGCATTGATGTTGGCGAGGGCCTCGACCATGTTGACGGTGTCGTCCATCACGATGACGCCGCCGGAGCCGCCCATCGTGCCGATCATGCCAAGAGAGTCGAAATCCATGGGCACATCCTCGACGCCCCAATCGTAATCCAACATCTCGGCGCCGACCTTGCGCTTCCCTTTGAAACGTTCGCCAAAGCGTAGAATCTTCGCCGACGAGCCGCCTGGAATGACCGCCTTAAACGTGCGACCGGGCAACGGGCCCCCGCAAACTTCGTTGAGCAACTGCCCCATCGTGATCGTGCCCGCAGGGAACTCGTAATAGCCCGGACGTTGAACGTGGCCGGAGACACAGAAGATGCGCGTGCCGGTGTTACCGGGCGTGCCGATCTTCGAGTAAGCCTCGCCGCCGTGCTCCGCGATATACTTCACGTGGCACAGCGTCTCGACGTTGTTCACGATCGTCGGGCATTGATAAAGTCCCAGGACGGCGGGGAAATACGGCGGCTTGATGCGCGGGTTGGCGCGCTTACCTTCGAGCGACTCGATCAGGCCGGTTTCTTCGCCGCAGATATAGGCGCCGGCGCCGCGATGAACGAAAATTTCGCAGGAGTAACCGGTGCCCAGAATATTCGGACCGACGAAGTTCGCCGCGCGCGCCTCGGCGATGGCTTTTTCCAAGATCCGCGCGCCGTGCGGCATCTCGCCGCGGATGTAAATGTAGGCCTGCTTCACGTTGTTCGCGAAGCACGAGATCATCGTGCCTTCGATCAACTGATGCGGGTCCTGATGCATAATGTAGCGATCCTTGAAGGTGCCGGGCTCGGACTCGTCAGCATTTACGATCAGGTAGATCGGCTTGCCGCTCTTGCGGTCCACGAGGCCCCATTTTACGCCACACGGAAAACCCGCACCACCACGACCGCGCAGGCCGGATTTTTTGACTTCGTCGATCAGCTCCTCGGGCTTGCGGCCGACCGCCTTCTTCAAGACCTCGTAGCCGCCGTTGCGGACGTAGCAGCCGATGTCATTCGTGTAGCCGGGCTCGTCGATGTGCTGGAAGATGATGCGGCGTTGTGCGGGAGCGGGCATGGACGGAAAAGGGTCAGCGTTGCTTGGCTTCGGCGCGGATCTGGTCGCTCAACTGTTTCGCTTTCGCGACATCGACCTTCTCATGGAGTTCGTCGTCGATCATCACGACTGGCGCGGTGCCGCAGCTCGCCAGACATTCGACGAAATCAACCGTGACTTCGCCGTCCGGAGAAACTTCGCCGAGGTGCGTGTGAAATTCTTTTTCAAACGCCGCGCAGGTCTTGTAGCCACCGAGCAGCGCGCACGAGAGCGTGCGGCAGACTTTCACGTGACGACGGCCGATGGGTTTCTGGCGAAACATCGGGTAAAACGTAATCACCTCCAGCACGTTGATCGGCTGAAGATCCAACTTCGCGGCGATCCACTCGCTCGTGTCTTCGGGCAGATAACCGATGTCCTCTTGAATGAGGTGCAACAACGGCAGCATGGCGCTCCGCTTCGTCGGATAATGCGTGATCACCTCGTCGATCTTGGAGAGTGTTTCGGGCTTGAGATTCATCGAGCTGGATTCGCGAAAAACTTAGCGGTCGCACTCGCCCATCACGAAGTCGAGCGAGCCGAGCAGCGTCACCACATCGGAGATCATGGTGCCGACGCAGACCTTGGGCAGAATGGAGAGATTGCAGAACGAGGGTGAGCGGATCTTCATGCGCCAAGGCACGCCGCCGCCCTTGCTCACGATGTAGAACCCGAGCGCGCCCTTGGGATTTTCGGCCTCAAAATAGACTTCGCCGGCCGGAATCTGCGGGCCCTCGGTCACGATCATGAAATTGTTAATCAACTCCTCCATCGAGGTGAGAATCTTGTCCTTCGGCGGCGCGAAAATCTTGCGCGCATCCTTCGCATACCAATCTCCGCCGGGAAACTTCGCGATGACTTGGCGAATGATGCGGACCGACTGACGCATCTCTTCGCCGCGACAGAGGTAGCGATCGTAGCTGTCACCCTTTGAGCCGATCGGCACATCGAATTCATACTGCTCGTAGCCCGAGTAAGGCTTGTCCTTCCGCAGATCGAGAGGGACACCCGAAGCGCGGAGATTGGGACCCGTCAGACCGTAGGCGAGCGCATCGGCCTTCGTGATGATACCGACGCCGAAGGTGCGGTCTTGGAAAATCTTGTTCCGCGTGAGCAACGAAAGCGTTTCCTCGAGTGCGGGTCCAAACTGGTCACAGAACGCAATCACGCGACCGAGCCAACCTTCCGGCACATCACGGGTGACACCGCCGACCCGGGTGTAACTTGTCGTGAAGCGCGCGCCGGTCAGTTCCTCGAAGAGTTTATAGAGATTTTCGCGCTGGTTGAGCGAATGCACGAGCACGCTCCACGCACCGACATCGAGACCAAACGCGCCCAAGCCCATCAGATGGGCCGAGATCCGCGCCATCTCCGCCGTGAGCACGCGGATTGCCTGGCAACGCGCCGGCACCTCGAGACCCGCGAGGCGCTCCACCGCGATGGCATAGGCCATATTGTTGGCGAGCGGCGCGAGGTAGTCCAACCGGTCCGTGTAGGGCACGAACTGATTGTAAGTCATGTTCTCGGCGATCTTCTCGTCGCCGCGGTGCAGGTAGCCCACGATCGGGTCGCACTTCGTCAGGACTTCGCCGTCGAGTTCCATCTGCAGGCGGAGGACGCCGTGGGTGGACGGGTGCGATGGCCCCATCGAAAGGGACATCTTTTCGGACGCGAACTCCTGTTCGGCACCGGCGGCCTTCGCCGCGCTGTCTGGAAAAGCAATTTCTGTGGCCATGTCGTCGGTGAATCAGGCTTCGGGTTTTTCGGTGCGCTCGCTCCAGCTCTCGTCTTTGGCCCGGGGCTCGGCCTCGGTCAGGTTCATCTCGCCGGCGGAAGCCACGAAAGGCCCGCCCAACATTGGCGCCGCGATTACCTTAGCCTTGGTCTCTTCCGCCACCTCGATATCGGGCAACACCGTCTCGATGCCCGCCAGCGGGAATTCCTTCCGCAGCGGGTGATAGGGATAACCGTCCCACATCAAGATGCGGCGCAGATCGGGGTGCCCTTCAAACTTGATCCCAAACATATCGTAGGCCTCGCGCTCATGCCAGTTCGCGCCCGGCCACAACGCCACCACACTCGGCACCGCCGGCGCGGCGTCGTCGCCCGTGCAAGGCGTCGCCACCCGGATCGCCGCGTGCGAAGTCGTCGAATAGAGGTGATAAACCGCCGTGAACCGGGGCGACGCCCCCTCCGCCCAGTCGATGGCCGTCACGTCGGACAACAAATCAAAAGCGGACTCATCGCGCAGCGATTTCAGCACCGCAAATATCTCCGCCGTCGGCACATCGACCGCCGGACAGTCGCGGCTCGCACGGTCGCTGACCTGCGGAAATTTGGCCTTAAGGGCGGTGACTGCGTCGACGGAAGCGGACATGCTCGAAGTGGAAGCGACGTGGGAATTTAAGCCGTGAAGAGCTGGCCGGCCGAATGCTCTTTCTTAATCTTGCTCTGCAGCTTGATCAACGCGTCGAGCAACGCCTCAGGCCGCGGAGGGCACCCGCTCACGTAAACATCAACGGGAATGATGCGATCCACGCCTTGAAGCGTCGCGTAGCTGCGATACATGCCACCCGAGCTGGCGCATGCGCCCATCGCAATAACCCATTTCGGCGATGTCATCTGATCATAGATGCGGCGAACCACCGGGGCCATTTTGTAAGTCACAGTGCCAGCCACGATCATGCAATCGGCCTGACGGGGAGAAAAACGCATCACTTCCGCACCGAAACGCGCGATGTCGAACCGACCATTGCCGACCGCCATCAACTCGATGGCGCAGCACGCGAGGCCCATCGGCATCGGCCACACGGAATTGGTGCGGATCCAGTTGATTACCGCATCAGCGCGGGAGACGATGACTTCGCCTTCCACCTTGCCGTTGTAGCCCAATTCGGAGTTTGCCGAGACCATGTATGAAGGTTGGTTTTTAAGACGTGATTCCGGCGCACCGTAGCAGCCGAGGGGGGTCGCGCAAGACGCTTTTCCGAAATTCTCCCATCCATAAGCAGCAAGCGCGATGCGCAGTGGAAAATCGACGCCGCGAACGCAAATCGTCCGAGACGACCCGTTGACCCTGCGCATCATCGGAAGAACCGGAGCACCCTGCACACCCGGTGTCGCGCTTTATTGTGACGGCGACCGCTGGTCGTTAAAAAATGGCGGAGAGGGAGGGATTCGAACCCCCGGTTCCCTTGCGGAAACACGCGCTTTCCAAGCGCGCGCATTCGACCACTCTGCCACCTCTCCGGTGTTCGATGGACCCGTCAAAAACGGGCCCGTCGTTGGGCGAAAGGCAGAAGAAAGGGTCCGCCTCCAGCCGGGTCAACGCGGAACTTGCACCCGCCCCGCCACGCGCCCCGGGCGCATTTTCCGGCGCCACGCATCCGGGCTCGCCTGCTCCGCCTCGCGAAAGGCCCGGTAAAAATTCGAGACGTCCTCGAATCCGCACTCATAGCAGATCGACGTCACCGACCGCCCCGTCTCGCGCAACAACCGTCGCGCATGCGCCAGCCGCAGCGCCCGCACCGTGTTGAACCACGTGTCGCCCGCCGCTTCGCGAAACAGGGTCGTGAACCGCCGACGGCTCAGCCCCAGCCGCGCCGCCGCCGCATCGAGCTGACGTTCCTCGAAAAACGTCCGTTCCAGATCCCGCGCATACGCCGTCACCCGCGTTTTCGCCAGCGTCCCCGCACCCGCAGCCTGCTCCATCTTAGCCGAACCGCGCGCCTCGCTCCCACCGGCGGCCCCACGCAACACCAAGCCCAGCAACTGCCAAGCGAGTCCGAGTAACAGCGCTTCCCCACCCGCTCGCCGCAACGTCTGCTCGTGGAGCATTTGCCGGATGAGCCCGCGCGCGTCCGCCGCCCATGTCGGATGTGGAAAAACCCGCGCATTACCCAATCCGCGCGCACTCGCCGGCAACGCCGCCAACACCCCCCGCTCCACGCACACCGCATAAAGCGAGAGCGGCCGGTCGTCCTCGATGCGATGCCGGCATCCCGCGGGCACCAGCACCAGCGCCCCCGGACCCAACGCCTCGCGCTTCGCCCGCCGCACCAGCGCGCCCTCGCCGGCCA
>JACMRG010000204.1 GCA_014376585.1 Opitutaceae bacterium
GAAGTAGTCCTTGCCGGCTTCCATCACGCGGCCGCCGAGCGCGCCGCGCTCGCAGGGGACGGCGGCGGCGGCGACGAGTTGCACGGAGCCGTCGGCGAGGATTTCGTCGAAAGAGCGGGCTACCTTGGCCTGCGGGTATTTTTCGCGGAAGGCGTCCACTTTCTTTGGGTCGGGATCGTAAACCCATTTCAGCTCGGCGCCGGCCTCGAGGAGGCCGTTACACTGGCCGTAGATATGACCGTGATCCAAATGCGCGGCGGCAAAGGTGAACTCGCCGGGTTTGACCACGGGACTGGGTTTGCCTTGGGGGGCGTAGGACATGCCATCGGCTTTTTGGCTCATGGGTGGGTAGATAAGATAAGGGGAAGGGGGCGGTGGAAAGTGGTGCGGGTGGGCCGGACCGAAGGCGGCGCGTGGGGGGATTATTTCTTGGCGGCGGCTTTCGTCTCCTGGACGAGAGTCTTAACGGCTTCGTCGATTTTGGCGTAAGTTTTCTTCGTCATGTGATCGATGAAAAGGACGCCGTTGAGATGATCGGCTTCGTGCATTACGCAGCGGGCGAGGAGTTCGTTGCAGAGCAGGACGTGAGACACACCGTGCTCGTCTTGGAACTTAACCGCGATCTCCACCGCGCGCTTCACATCGCCGCGAATTTCCGGAAAAGAAAGACAGCCTTCCTCGACGACCTCGGCGGGCGTGCCCTTGGCGATCGTGATGACGGGATTGACGATCACCATCGGCATGAAGAGCTCGAGCGGCGGGTGGGCGCCGTCGAGTTCCCAGTCGAAATCGGCGTCGGACTCGCGCAGATCCACAACGCAGAGTTGCAGGGCGCGGCCGACCTGTTGTGCGGCGAGGCCGATGCCGCCGGCAGCGTGCATGGTGGCGATCATCTCGGTCGCGAGCTTGCGCAGAGAGGCGTCGAAAATGGTTACCGCTTCGCCTTTTTTACGGAGAATGGGATCGTTGTAGTGAACAATTCGCAGAGACATTGGTCGGTGTGGGCAAAGAGCGTGGTTTCGCGCGCTTCGGCTCGCAAATCTATACTTCGCATTCCATGAGCGCCGGCACCTCCCATCGCAAATCCCCCGCCGGCGCGGTTGCCATCGTGCTGGCGGGACTGGCGATCGGCGCGCTGGCGTGGCTGCTTCCGGTGAATTTAAAATCTGTCAGCCCCGCCCTGTTGCATGCGGCGGGAGAGGGGACGCCATCGTTGGCAGCTTACGGTCGTGACCTCATCGATTCGGAGAAAATCGGGCCGGCCGCGTTACTGCTGGCGGCGTCGCATGCGGTGAACGACCCGCGCGCACCCGCGGTGGCGCGCGCGTTGGAGCAACTCACCGCCCGGCAGCCGGCGCTCACGGCGTGGGGCGGCTGGGATCCATTTTTGGATCCGCTTTTTAATCTTCGCGCCAACACCGCTCGCACCACGAGCACGCCCGTCCTCACGGTTTTCATTCCGGCGACCGCGCGGGAAAAACTACGCGCTTATTTGCAGAATTCGGGGTCGCTCGGTGTGCAAGCCCTGTTGCAGACGCGCGAACTCACGGCCACCGGTCGGTTCGTCCCGGCCAAGCGGGCTGGCGGGCAACCGCTCGACGCGTTGATTCTCCTCACTGCGTTGCTCTATCAGGGCGAACATCTCTCGCCGCCGTTGCAACGCGAGCTGCGGGTCTTGGCTGAAACCGCCGTCCTGAAAAAAGACCTCGGTGAACTGGAACCGTTTTTCATGGACCTGCTCTCTCTCGGCCGGCGGTTTGATTGGGCGCAGCTCAGCGAACTTCTCCGCCGGACGGAAGACGCCAAGACGGTGAGTGCCTACGCGCACCTCGCCCGCGTCGCCCCCGATCAACTGCCGTTGATTTATGCGGCCGCGCTGTTCACAGACTCGGCCGACAAGGTTGCTTCCTATCTCATCCAATTCGGCAAGTCCGGCGCCGAGGACCTGAAGCTCGCACTGGCGCAAGGCCAGGGCGCCGTGCGCCTGCTTTTGGCGCGGCAAGTGCCGGTCAATCGCAAGGCCTCCACGACCTTGAGCGCCGCGGGTGACTTTGCCCTCGCGCACCCGCAGTTCACTCTTGGCGTGAAATACCTCGGGTATCTGCTCGGAGTTTTTCTCATTTTGTGCGGACTTGACCGGCTGGTCGTGAGAGGCGCGGCTGGCGTGCCCGAGTCGGCGCTGCCGCAGATGCGCGCGGGTGTGCTCGCGCTGCTGTTTGCCGCGCTGCTCATCGTGGGCACCGGGCCCTTTCTGCTGCAGGCGGCGCCGCCTTCGGAATACCGACTCCGCCTCCACTTGCCCGTGCTCGTTGTCGCCACCGCCGCCCCTGAACTCCCTTCTCAACCCAACCACCATATGGACTCCTCCACCCTCATCTCCATCGGCCTGTTCGCCTCGTTGCAGGTCGCGATGTATCTTTTCTGCCTCGTCAAGATTCGCGAGATCGCGGGCCAGGAACTCCCTCCGCTCATCCGCCTCAAGCTGCTCGAGAATGAAGAGAACCTCTTCGACGGCGGCCTTTATCTCGGTATCGGCGGCACCGCGACGGCGCTCGTGCTGCAGGTGCTCGGCGTGATCGAGCCCAATCTCCTCGCCGCTTATTCCTCCAATCTTTTCGGCATCACCTGCGTCGCCCTCGTGAAGATCCGCCACGTGCGTCCCATCAAGCGCGAGCTCATCATCGAGAGCCAGTCCGAGGCCAGAATTTCGTCATGAACAAGACGCTGCTCCTCATCCTCTGCGACTTTCTCCTGCTGAATCTCCTCGCGCTCACGCGTTGGGAAAAAGCGGAGCCGGCGCGCGCCAAGCAGCCGCCCGTGCCCGAGCTCAACGCCAACGCCGCCACGAAGGACCAGGACCTCGTCGCCACGATGCGCGAGTCGCTCGTGGACGAAAAGGCGGCGCGCGACCAGCTCGTCGAAAAACTCACCGCGACCGACGCCAACCTCGCGGCCCGCGACCAGAGTCTCGTGCAGCTGCAGGCCGAAAAAACTCAACTCACGACCAAGTTGACGGCCACGGAAGAAACCGCCCAGCAACTCGGCAAGAAAGTCGCGGCTGCCACCCAGGCGGCCACCCTCACCAAGGAACAGCTCGCCCAGTTACAGCGTGAACTCGAAGAGAAGCGCGCCGAGGCCGAGCGTCAGAAACTCGCGCTCACCTCGCTCGAGCAACAACAGGCGGCGGCGAAGAAACAAATCGAGGGCCTCACTGTGGCCGTAGTCGTGGGTGAACAGGAAAAAAAGATGCTGCGCGACCAAGCCGACGTTCTTAAGGGCCAGGTTGAGGCGGAGCGCACCGACCGCATCAAGGTGCAGGAAACCACGACCAGGCTGGCCAACGGCGTCGGTCAGCTCGCGGAGAAATCCACCGAACTCACCCGGGAGATCCGTGATAATCGCCCGATCAGCGCCAACGTGTTGTTCAATGAATTCCTGGCCAATCGTGTCGCCACCTCATTCACGGCCAATCGCAAGGGCTTTCTCGGGCCGGTAAATCGTGCGAAAGAATCGAAACTCGTTCTCGTGAAATCGGGCGGCCAAATCTATGCGCTGACGCACGTCGAGGACACCGTGTTTTCGTTCTCAGAAAACGGTTCCGATTGGGCGAAAATCGGGGTGAATTTCCCAAAGGCCGGCGCCAGCTCGCCCGCTCCCGCGCTCAACCTTCTGGCGGTCGATCCGCGCGTCGTCGCGATTCCGGTCGATGCCGCGCAGGCCGCGGCGATGGGTAGAAAAATCTACACGATCGCATCCGAGCCGTTTCGGTTTCCCGATGCCGTGCTCATCAGTGGCGGCGGCGAAGGCTACGGCGAAGTTGTCTTCAAGCTTGATGCCGCGCAGCCGAACTATGTGCGCGTCGACAATCGTATCATGAAACGGCTTTTCGGCACCTTCGCCCCCTCTCGAGGCGATGTCGTGCTGAGCCGGAGCGGTGAACTCCTGGGTATCATGGTCAATCGTGACTACTGCGCGCTGGTGAAAGATTTCACCACGCTGACGACGATTCGCACGGGCGACGATACGTTGGCCCAAGGCACGGGAGCGTTGCTGGATAGCCTCGTGGCTCGCGTGCGTGGCCTGCCGCTTGGGTTGCAATAACCGGCTGCGGTGAACTGACCGTGGACGGGTCGGACCCGCGGAGTGCGCGGCTTACCCTTGGGAAATTTAGCGCGCCGGCGTTTCGAGCGGGTTGAGGCTGTTGGTGAAATAGCTTTCGGGCGAGCTGAAGAAGCTCGAAGCGGAGCCGCCGGCTGGATCGTTGCCACGGGCCTCGATGTGGACGACGGCAGGGGGAGGGCGGCGGTCACCGCACCGCAAACGGGGGTGGACTAGGCGTCGGGGAGAGAGTCGTCGGTGGACGCGGCGGGCGCAGCGGAATCGGAAACGAAGGAAACATGACGCAGGGGAATGAGGCCGGGAATCGCCGCCGCGCAAATCGCGCTTCCGGTGAAAGTGTTTTGGGAGATAGCCAAACGCGGGAGAGCGCGTATGGATTTTCAGAGATGGGTGTGCCGTTGAATATTTTATGGATCGTGACGACGCAGTGGCGCGCGTCGGCGTGCGGCTACGCGGGTGATCGGAATACGCGAACGCCGAATCTGGACGCGTTGGCGGCGCAGAGCGTGAACTACGCGGAGGCGGTGACGCCGCATCCGTTCGGGCCGTTCGCACGCGCCGCGTTGCTGACGGGTAGGCGCTCACCGCAGAACGGGGTGCGCGATTACTTTGATGCGTTGCCGACCGAAGCACGCACGATTGCCCACGAGCTGGGCGAGCGCGGGTATGCGACGGCATTTTTCGGCAAATGGGGGGTGGGCCGACGTGATCCGCGGGTGCCGCTCGTCGGCGAGGCGGCGGCGAAGGTGATCGTGCCGCCGGAGGAGCGCGGCGGGTTTGAAGTGTGGGATGGATTTGAAGGCGGGTTCTTGCTCAACGATCCATGGTTTCACGGGACGCAGTCCGCAGAGCCGCAGCGCGTGACGGGTTACCAGAGCGACGTGGTTTGCTCACGCGCTTCCGAGTGGACACGAGATGCCGCGGGTGGAGACCGTCCGTGGTTTGCGATGGTGAGCTTGGAGGCGCCACACCCGCCCTACGCGGCGCCGGCGGCGGGTGCGCCGTCGCGACTGCCGAGCGAAATTATCCTGTGCGGGAACGTGCCGCGAGGCGGTGGGGTGGAGGCTCAAGCACGGACGGAGCTGGCCGGTTATTATGCGCATATCGAGGCGACGGACCGTGCGGTGGGGCAATTGATCGACAAGGTAGCGTCGCGACCTCTGGGCGCGGTGAGAGCGGGCCCGGAGGTCCCGCCCCTACCTCAGACGGTCGTGGTATTTACCTCGGTCCACGGGGACATGCACGGGGCGCACGGGCTCTTTCGCAAAGGCTGGCCGCACGAAGAAAGCGTGCGTGTCCCGTTGCTCGTCCGCGCGCCGGGCGAGGCTCCGCGCAGAGAGAACGCGGCGGTTTCCTTGGCTGATCTGCCCGAGCTGATGCTGGCAAAAATTGAAAATCGAAAATCGAAAATCGAAAATAACTTCGCGCGAATTTCGATGCCGAGCGTGGTGGCGCGGCCGTTCCAGTGCGACCGGGTCTGGCGCGGCGTGCGCACGTCGACGAGGAAACTCGTGTTCAACGAGGACGGCACGCCGTGGTTGTTCTTCGATTTGGAAAACGACCCGCTGGAAATGACGAATCTCGCGGGCGACCCGGCGCGTGCGGGGGAGATTACGGCGTTGCGAGATCGAGATCGCGAAAAGTGACGAGGTGTCCCGAAAAGGCGCGGGCGCCGTGGCGTGTTGGGTCACGGAGGGGCGCGCGCCGCATCTCTTCGGAGCCGCGCGCCGGGATCCAGTTGGATTTATTTATTTAAGCCCGAGGAAATTGGCGAGTTCGCGCACGGCCGGCGCGACGACGTGGCCGCGGCGCACGCGGCGGGAAATGACGCGGAGTTTGCGGTTTTCGCGGTCGGCTTTCGGATCGACGTGGCCGACGAAATCGTGGCCGGAGAGAATGGGCAGCGCGTAGTAGCCGCGCGTGCGCCTGGCAGCGGGCGTGTAAACTTCCCACGTGTAGTCGTAGCCCCAGAGCGTGGCGGTGAGGCGGCGGTCGTAGATGAGCGGGTCGAGCGGCGCGAGGAGGAGAGGCGGCGTCAGATTTTCGATTTTCGACGGTTGATTTTCGATTGCCGACAAGAGCGACGGAACGTCGGTGCTCAGGCAGTAGAGCGGGCCGCAGCCTTCGATGACGATGGGTTGCACGAGATCTTCGACGGCGCGGAGTTCTTCGCGCTTGAGGGCGGTGAGACGACGCTGGCGGAGTTTCAGCGTGGCCAGCCAGCGCGCGGTCTCGGGCGCGGTGGGCTCGGGGAGGGCGAGGGTGGCGGCGGGGAGCACGCGCTCGGGGAGATCGTAGTAGCGGCGCTGATTGACGCGCCTGGCGATGAGCACGCGGCCGTGAAAAAAGAGTTTCTGGAGCGTAGTTTTCGCGAGCGTGGCGCCGGCGCCCCAACCGTGGTGGTCGCGCCGGTTGTCTTCGATATCCTGTGAACTCAACGCGCCGCGCGTCGCGATCTCAGCGAGGATGCGCTCTGCGAGCCGGCGTTGGCGTGCGTCGAGTTTGCCGGACCACGCGCCGCCGCGTTGGGTGCGAGCGCGATTGGCGGCGTGCAGGTGCGGCCAGGCTTCGAGGGGGAATGCGACAAGGATGTTTTGCAGCGAAGGCAAATGATGCTCGAACGCGATGCGCGTGGCGGCGGTGCGCGGCGTGCTGGCGTCGCCGTGGAGATGGCGCATGAGATCGCCCTCGCGATAGTCCACGACGCGGTTGCGCAAAATGAGGTCATGCATGCGACCGCACACGTTGATCGGGTCGATTTGCACGTAACCGTGGTGCCCGAGAGCGGTGGCGAGATCGGGCGCCGGTTGCGTGAGCAGGAGCGCGCGGCGGACGAAGCGGCGGGCGGCGGCGGGGGCGAGTTTTAGCGCGGGCAGCACACGCGCAGTGAGCGCGGGCGGTGGGAAAAAACAAGGCCGGGCCGGTCTTGACACGGCCCGGCCGAAAAAAGGCGGAATGAGTGCACCCCGCCAACAGGGGATGACGATTACGCCGAAGCCATGGTGAGGCGACCAAGGGCGCGCACCGGCTCGAACCATTCGGAGGGCTCGGCATCAGCGGAGAACTCGGGGCAGGCGTCGGCGAGACGGGCGCGGAGGTTCTGACGGGCGCGGGCGATGCGACTCTTCACGGTTCCGACGTTGAGGTTGAGCGCGGTGGCAATCTCTTCGTAGGAGCGGTTGAGCACATTGCGCAGCGTGAGGATCTCACGATGGCTGGCATCAAGTTGCTCCATACACGCGGCGACCAATGAAGAGAACTCGCTGCGGGCACTCTCTTGGGCGGGGTTGGGCGCGTCCGCGGCGATGAGTTCGGCGAACGTCGCCTCGTTTTCGCTGCCGAGGGCGCAGTCGAGCGAGAGGGTGGCGTGGCGGCGGCGGCGGAAGAAATACCAATAGCGATTACGCGAAAGGTTCACCGCGATGCGGTGGAGCCAGGTGGAGAGCGACGAGTCGCCGCGGAAACGGGTGAGACCGCGGTGGGCACGGATAAAGGTGTCCTGCGCGATTTCCTCGGCATCCGCGCGGTTGCGGAGCAGGCCGAGGGCGATCGAGAAAATTTTGGACTGGTAGCGTTCCATGATCTCAACGAACGCCGTTTCGTCACCGGCATTGAAACGTTGGACGAGCTTGGCGTCGTGCGCAGCCTCCATGGCGGAGGTGGGGGCAGCGGGGGTAACGGAATCCGTGGATGGCGAATCCCCAGGCTTGGAAGCGATCGTGGACATGGGATGGGGTGGGTTGAAGTTGCGACTCATGCCCGCGCCATACCTCGGCGCGTGCCACAGTTAATTTAAAACGTATAAAACTATTTATACCAATCGATTGTAGTTTTATAGGAAACGATTCGCTATCCGCGCCCAAACTTTTTCCATGCAAAGTGCAGTGCGGATCGAGGCCTTTCGTGCAAGGCGCATGGGCTGCAACGTAGTGCGTGCCGCCCGGCCGATGGACCCGCTGATAACACGTGATATGCGCGGTGGTTCGAGGCGTCGCTCTGTATCGTGCGTTTTCCCTTACGGTTGAATCAGGGAAAATAACGTAATTTAAGAGGGAAAACCGTAAATTGCTTCAATAATGAAATAATCAACGGCGCGTCACGGCCGGCGCGGCTGAAAATTGCGCGCCGGCCTGAGTCCAGCCGCGGGCGATACACGGTTTAGGAGGGGATTGTGCCCGGGGCAGGGAATTTGCGTTTGCTGACGGGAGGCTCGAAACGGGTTCGCGCCGGACTGCGAGGGCGTGTTTCTTTACATCTGATCGCGGCGGTGCCGCCGGGGTTCACTCGGAGCGAAAACCGGTTTCGGCGTGCAAGCCCAAAAGCGCGCAAATTTAACAGAAAAATCGCGACAAACCTATTGACGCTCAAAAGGTGGAGACCAATTAGTTGTGGTCGAAGCGGTGCGGGACCACATCCTGTAGTGGTCAACAACGCGTCAATAACTTCCAGCAACTTTGGTTCGCTACGGGCTTAAAGACGTCAAAAACACCCTCAACTTAACCGAAAAACTCTTAAGATTCTCTAAATCCATGCAAAAAACCTTCAACGTCGGAGCAAAGACCTTTATGCTTGATGAAGCCAAGGCCGAAGCCGCGTTTGCCGCCAAACGCGTGATCAATGGTCGTCAGACCATGTGCTTCAATCTGCTCCCGTTGAAATACCAGTGGGCCTACGACCTTTATCGCAAGATGAAGGCCAACCACTGGGAGCCCGAAGACATCCCCATGGGCAAGGACATCGAGCAATGGCGCGATGAGAAGGCCCTCTCCGACGTCGAGCGTTGGATCATCCGCATGGGCATCGGTTATTTTTCCGCCGCCGAAGGCATTGTCGGCGACAACATCCAGCACGTCGTCCGCGAGCTCGTCACCGCCCCCGAGCTCAAGCTCGTCCTCGGTCGTCACGCGCATGAGGAAAATATCCACGCCGACTCGCTCCTTTACATGATCGCCTCGCTCGGGATCAACCCGCACGAGTGCGAGGCGATGTTCGAGGATGTCCCAACGATCGTCCGCAAAAACGAGTTCGTCACCCGTGTTTCTAAGAGCCTCCGGCGCGATCTCGACCTCACGCTGCCCGAGAACAAAAAACTCCTTGCGAAAAACATCTTCGTTTTTGGCCAGTGTATGGAGGGGACCCAGTTCTACGGTCTCTTCGGCATGGTCCTCTCGCTATACCGCCAGAACAAATTTCCCGGCATCGGCCAGATGTTCCGCTATACGCTCCGCGACGAGAGCAACCACATCGAGGTCTTCCGCAATCTGTTCATGGATCTCGTCGAGGAGAACCGCGAGATCTGGTCCGCCGAGTTCAAGGAAGAGCTGCGCGAACTCATGCGCGAGGCCGTGACCCTCGAAAAAGAGTTCATCCGCGACTGCCTGCCCGTGAACGCCGTCGGCCTGAGCCTCGAAGATTTTCTGACCTACATCGACTACATCGCAGACCGCCGCCTCGAGGGCGTGGGCCTGACGCCGCTTAATCCCGGCGCCAAGAACCCCCTGCCATGGCTCGCCGAGATGATGGACATCAAGAAGGAACAAAACTTCTTCGAGGGCCGCGTCACGGAATACCAGAAAGCCTCCTCGCTCAACGTAGCCGCCGACGACGAGCTCTGACCCCCGGCTCGTCTGTCGTTTCCCCGTCCGCCTAGTCGCCCCGTCCCCGTCGTTTTTTCGCCGGTGTGAAATTCCCCGCTCCAAGGAATTGCACACCGGAATCTCTATTTTTTCGCCCACCGCATCTCACCTTTTGTTTCAAACCCGTTACGTTCCGCCACCGCCATGAATAGCAATCCGTCCCTCGCGCACGACCTCGCCCTCAAGCGCACCGTCCACGCCCCCATCGACCAGAAGCCCCATTACGCGTGGCGCGACGTCATCACCGCCGAGACCATCACTGTGCCGCCCGTCGTGCTGCTCTGCCCGCACGGCGAGGAGAAGTTCGTGCTCGCCGAGGTCGCCGACACCCTCGGCAAGGCCCTCACCAACGTCGCCCTCGCCAAGGGCGAGAAGGACATCTTCACCGACGCCAACCGCGCCTGGGTCGCCCGCATCTGCCGCGAAGTCACCGCCAACCTCACCGAGCTCGCGCGCAACCAGAATCCCCTCCGCCTCTCGCTCAACTCCCTCTACGAGCTCATCGAGAAAACCCTCGTTGATAACAACGCCTACTTCGTCGCGAAGAGCCTCCTCCTGAATCGCGCCCGCAAGATCGCCGTCGATCGCGAATCCGCCACGCTGTCCACCCTTCGCGTCATCCGCCGCAACAATCAGGTCGTTCCGTGGAGCGAGCAGAAGGTCGAGATCGCCGTCCGCAAAACCTTCCTCTCCCTCCAGCGCGACTCCGCTCCCGCCATCGCCGTCACCAAGGCCGTCTCCGAGCGCGTCCACGCCTCCAAGCAGGCCTTCGTCCACATCGAGGAAGTGCAGGACATGGTCCAGGAAGAGCTCATGAAGGGCGGCTTCTTCAAAGTCGCCGAGGCCTACATTCTTTTCCGTGCCGACCGTTCCGCCGCGCGTCTCAACGGCACCGCCGACGAGGCCCCCATCGCCACCGCCGCGCCCGCCTCGCCCGCGCAGGAGACCATGATCGTCGTCAAAAAAGCCAACGGCGAAAACATCTTCTGGGACGGCGCTGACCTCCGCAAACGCATCGAGTTTGCCCGCCTCGGCCTCGACCTCTGCCTCTCCAACGACGAGATCGAACAAGAACTCCGTCGCGCCGCCTACGATCAGATCCTCCAAAAGGACCTCGATTCCACCATCATCCTCAACTCGAAGACCCTGATCGAGAAGGACGCCGATTTCGCGAAATTCGCCGGCCGCATCCAGCTCACCTACATCTACGAAGAAGTCCTCGGCTGGGACATCATGCGCGACGGCATCGCCAAGCTGAAGGAATTCCACCAGCGCGCGTTCAAGAAATACCTCGAGCACGGCGTCGCCATCAAGCGCCTCAACCCGCGCCTCCTCGACTTCGATCTCACCAAGCTCGCCGCCGCCCTCGATCCGTCCTCCGACCTCGAGTTCGACTTCCTCGGCATCCAGACCCTCTACGATCGCTACCTCATCATCGACAAAACCAAGAAGCCCGCGAAACGCCTCGAGACGCCGCAGTTCTTCTGGATCCGCGTCGCCATGGGCCTCTCCCTCGATGAGCCCGTGGACCGCGAGGGCAAGGCCGCCGGTCTCTACTCCCTCTACAAGACCCGCCGCTTCTGCTCCAGCACGCCGACCCTCTTCAACGCCGGCACGCTCCACTCGCAGCTCAGCTCCTGCTACCTCTACTACGTCGATGACTCCATCGAGGGCATCTTCCAGCGCGGTATTTCGGAAAACGCCTACCTCTCCAAATGGGCCGGCGGCCTCGGTGGTTCCTGGACCGCCGTCCGCGGCACCGGCGCCTACATCGGCGGCACCAACGGCGAGTCGCAGGGCGTCATCCCGTTCCTGAAGCTCCACAACGACCAGCTCGTCGCCATCAATCAGGGCGGCAAACGCAAGGGCTCCGGCTGCGCCTACCTCGAGACCTGGCACAACGATATCTTCGAATTCCTCGAGCTGCGCAAAAACACCGGCGACGACCGCCGCCGCACGCACGATATGAACACGGCGAACTGGATTCCCGATCTGTTCATGAAGCGCATGGAGGCCCGCGGCTCCTGGACGCTCTTCCGCGCCAACGAGGTCCCCGATCTCCACGAGACCTTCGGCAAGAAGTTCGAAGAGCGCTACACCGCCTACGAGAAGCAGGCCGAGGAAGGCAAAATCTACGGCCAGAAGGTCGAGGCCCTCGATCTCTGGAAGAAGATGCTCTCCCTCATCTTCGAGACCGGCCACCCGTGGATCACCTTCAAGGATGCGTGCAACATCCGCTCCCCGCAGGACCACGTCGGCGTCATCCACTCGTCCAATCTCTGCACCGAGATCACGCTCAACACCTCCAAGGAAGAGACCGCCGTCTGCAATCTCGGCTCCGTCATCCTTGAGACGCACCTCCTGCCCGACGGCGCGCTCGATCACAAAAAGCTCCGCGAGACCATCCGCATGGCCGTCCGCGCGCTCGACAACGTCATCGACATCAATTTCTACCCCACCGAGGCGGCCAAGACTTCCAACCTGCGCCATCGCCCCATCGGCATGGGCGTCATGGGTCTCGCCAACGCCCTCTACATGAAGGGTGTCTCCTTCGCCTCCGAAGAAGCCCTCGCCTTCAACGACGAGGCCATGGAAGCCATCGCCTACTACGCCTACGAGGCCTCCTCCGATCTCGCGGCCGAGCGCGGCACCTACTCCAGCTATAAGGGTTCGAAGTGGTCCCGCGGTCTCCTCCCGCAGGACACCGTCGACCTCCTCGAGCAGGAGCGCGGCGTTCCCGTCGATGTCGTTCGCGGCGGCAAGATGGATTGGACGCCGCTGCGCGCCAAGATCGCCGCCCAGGGCATGCGCAACAGCAACGTCCTCGCCATCGCCCCCACGGCCACGATCTCCAACATCACCAACACCTCCCCCTGCATCGAGCCCACCTACAAGAACCTGTTCGTGAAATCGAACCTCTCGGGTGAGTTCATCGTCCTGAATCCCTTCCTCGTAAAAGATCTCAAGACCCGCGGCCTCTGGGATCAGGACATGATCGACAACCTCAAGTATTTCGACGGCGAGGTGAAGGACATCGATCGCATCCCCGCCGACCTGAAGGCAAAGTATCTGACCGCCTTCGACATCGACGCCAAGTGGATCGTGGACGCCGCCGCCCGCCGCCAGAAGTGGATCGACCAGGCCCAGAGCGTGAACCTCTGGATCAAGACTCCGGATCTCAAAACCCTGAGCCACATGTATCGCCACGCCTGGCACGCCGGCCTCAAGACCACCTACTACCTCCGCAGCCTCGGCGCCTCCAACATCGAGAAGGCCACCATCTCCGTGAAGAAGGAAGTCCGCGGCGCCATCAAGGAAGGCCGCGACGGCGGCCAAAACTCCGGCGACGCCGGCGGCAGCCACGCCACTGAGGTCACGATCCCTCCGTTTGCCATGAAGGCCGCGGCACCAGCGCCGACCGCCAAGAAAGAATATAGCGCCGCTGAAAAACCCGCCTGCAGCATCGAAGCGATGCGCAACGGCGGCGAATGTGAAGCCTGCCAGTAGTTCTTGAACGAAGCCCCGACCAACCCGGTCGGGGCTTTTTCTTAGTGGGGCGGATTATCCCGAACCCGCCGCCCTCCGTCCGAAGCCCTAATCTAGCGCTGCCATCCCAACCTCATCACTTGCGACACCATGCCCACGGTCAAAATTATCGGACCGTATCGCTTTCATTTCTATTCCAGCGACCACGGGGAACCCGCCCACGTGCATGTGCAGCGGGATGAGGCCAACGCCAAATTCTGGCTAGATTCGGTCCGGCTTGATCGTAGCCAGCGTTTTTCCCGCGTAGAACTTGCACGCCTTCAGAAATTGGTGGAGCGTCATCAAAAGGAATTCAGGAGAAAATGGCATGATTACTTTGGCTCCCAATAAGACGGTCCTCGTCGAGAATCTCCGTGTGACGAACGACACGCTCGTCGTCGATTTCGATGACGGACGCTCCGTTTCGCTCCCGCTGACTTGGTATCCTCGCTTGCAGCAAGGGACCGAAAAAGAGCGCAGCACTTGGCGGCTTAACGGTGTGGGCCAAGGAATCCACTGGCCGCTCTTGGATGAAGATTTGAGTGCCGAAGGCCTCTTAGCCGGTCGTCAATCGGGAGAAAGCGAGGCTTCTTTTAATCGGTGGCTAAAGACTCGGACTAAACGTCGGCCGTCATGAAAACTTATGCTGAGCCCAACCCCCTCGGCACCGCGACGTATGAACCGATCCGCTGCGTTCGTTACCTCGACGGTGAGGATATTTTTGAAGTCGAGTTTGAGTCCGGTGAGACGTTCTGCGTGAACCACGTTGCTATCCGCCGTGCGAATCAATTGGCCGATAGCGTTGGTTCAGTGGACTCCGTCTGGATCGAAGCTGAACTGCACGCCGGCTTCTTGGTGCGCTATAAAGCCGGCGAATTGGCTGACTGTTCTTGGGATTTCGTCAAAGAGTCGTTGTGAATTTTAAGATCCCACCACGAAGGCAAGTATTTCGTATCAAGCCGACTAATTCGATTCCTTTATGACTTTTTTGATCGCAGATGTTTGTCCGAGATTTCGCGTTCTATTTCCATCCGCAACGCAAGAAGCCACGCGATTTATAGCACATGATGATGGCGTGTCTGCATGGATCGTGAAGGAGCTTGAAGGGCGATGGCGGGCTCTTGGCCTCGAATATACTGATGAAAACGAGAACTCGCCATTGGTGTTGGCTGCACTCGAGTGGCTTGGGGTGAATGCAGGTGTGCCAAATTCCGTTATACATAACGCGCGTCAAAGAGTGCCTGAAAATAAAGATTCGGAGGTTTGTCCTTTCGAGGGAAGGATTCTTCGGGTTTTGTTTTCTCCGGGGCTGATTTGCGTGCGTGTTGATCGACCTGAAAAGCTAATCGCCTAACTATGTCTATCTATAGATAGGATTTTATTGCCTTCGAATTCAAGGGTATAGATTTCCGAATATATGCTTGGTGAATTGAATTAATGCGAAAATTATATGGGATTCCTCAACTATTTTAAAGGAGTGCAAAGGCAGGAGACTACCGAAGAGCTTACGAATCGTATTCGTGTTCAATATGACGGTATAATCGAGTTTTGTGATCGTGGTGCAACTTCAGCCCATAATCAACCGAGTAGAATTTTAGACAAGTATAAGGAGTATCGTGTCGAATTGAAATATATGACAATTAACTCCCTGCTTTTACTCTTTTCATTGACGTCGATTACGAAGGAGAAGAAAAGCGATATAGGGTTTTCATATGCAGTTGCCTTCATGACTTCCAGGCTCGCAGCAAAGCATCCGCTGGGAGACGTGGCGGTAAATTATTTTAAATCCTTTGTAGAGAAATTCGGTCATCCTGATTTGAAACCAAAGGACGTTAGTAGTTTGAGAGTAGGAGAATGGTATATTCGGCACCTTCCATATAACGCTATGCCGCAAGAGATGGGTGTCGCTGAGTTGATTGTGATGAAAGAGGTGGAGAATGAAATTCAACGTCTTTTCCTTTTTGCAATTCGCCGGTTGGCTGTCGCTTAGAGGGTATGATCCGGGGAGATAGGTGACACTTAATCCGGGGTGATAGGTGGTATGATCCGGGGAGATAGGTGACACTTAATCCGGGGTGATAGGTAACAGTCTTGGGCGCTATGCCCTGGCAAAACCTAACGCCCATGGAAGAGATCAACCGGTTCGTCATCCTCGCCCAAAGCGGACGCTTCAGCGTC